>CAYOJP010000331.1:0-4313 GCA_964404305.1 uncultured Gammaproteobacteria bacterium | reverse complement strand
TCGAGGCCATGATCGCGAACCTCGGCGGCGCGCCCCCGGAAGTGCTCGTGCGCGGTGACGCGAACTGCGTGCGCGGCAGGCGGATGCTGGAGGATCTCATCCGCGGCGAGCCGCCGCGCGGCAGGGCGCAGGCGGCGGCCTGAGAGTCGTTCGCACGTGTCGCTCGCTACCGCAGGCACTGCCTTTCACGCGCCGGTACGCGTGTCGAGCGGGAGTCGGCCCGCAAGGGCAGCGCGCATGGCGCCCCGTCGGGGGGCGCGTCAATCGTGGTGGAAAATCTTGCTGACGATCAGCCACTCGCCGTCCGGCGTCTTCACGAGGTGGAAGCAGTCGACGAAGTCCAGTTCGTAGAGACTGTCCTCGACCAGCTTCACCGTCGCGGTCGCGCCGTGCACCTCGACCGAGGCGAACCGCCCTGCATACGGCGCGCCGATGGATTGCGGGCTCGGCGTCGAGCTGACGTGGTCGATGAACGGCTGCGGCGAGCCGAGGAAGAACTGCCCGCTCAGGTAGCCGGTCATCAGCGCCTGTGGGTGGAAGCTGCTGACGAGCAACGGCACGTCGCCGCGGTAGGTGCCCTCCACGTAGCGCTGCATCGTCGCCAGAACCGCATCGATGTCCCCGGTCCGTGCCGTCATCGCGAGCTTCCGGGGACGACGGGAACCGCAGACGCGCGCCTGCCGTGCGGGGGACGCATTCCTGCCTGGAGCGTCGCCGTCCCTGGCGCGACGTCACTGCGTCCGCCAACCCCCGGCCCGGATCTCCATGGCCCGGCCCTCGCTTCGATCGGCTTGCCCTGCACGCCCGGGCGTTCGGCCGGAAGCCGAGGTGCACCGGACCTCATCCGTGGCTTCACCCCGTCGCGCCCGCGCTGAAGGCGGACTCCGCCAGCGGCTGGCGCTGCTTGGCGATGCGGATGTCGGCGGCACTGACGTTGAACACGAGTTCCCCGGCCTTGCCCACGCCCTCGTTGCGCATGCAGTCGGGCAGGTCGTCGTCGGCCTCGGTGAAGCCGGCGCGACGGTTGAACTCCCACTCGTCCTCCAGGCATTGCCAGCCGATGTCGGCAATCTGCTCCCGGCTCACCGGCTGGCCGTAATACAGCGAGTAGAACTGTCGCACCGAGTCCATGTCCGCGGACAGGAACATGCAGAATCCGGAGGAGTCGGTCACCGCGTTCACGATCTGCACCTGCTGCGACGCGCGCGCGGCGTCGGCGCCGGCGATCTTCGGATCGATGACGAGGCCCGCGGTGTGATCGGCGCCCATTGCGCTCGTCGCGTAGGTGACGCCGGCGGCCTTCAGCGGGCGCGGGTCCCAGGCCGGCAGCGCCTGGCCCTTCACGACCGGCACGCGGGCGTGCTTGCGCAGCCTGCCTACCGCGGCTGCGCCGTTGGCCACGGCGAGCGCCACCGGATCCCCGGAGGCGATCCGCTGCAGCAGCGCCTTCGCGCCGGCGGCGTCGCCCCAGGCCATGCCGCCGGAATCCATCAGCACGGCGATCGCGGCGCCCGTCTCGATGGTGTCCAGGCCCAGCTCGTCGCACAGCCGGTCCAGTTCGCCGACAGCTTCCCAGTCGTTGATCGCGCAGCACGAGCCGAGCAGCGTCAGCGTCTCGAACTCGAGCGCGGAGGTGAGGTAGTTGCCGTCCTTGTCGTGCACGATGTTCGAGCAGCGCACGATGCAGCCGGTCAGGCAGGCGTGCATCCCGCCGCCGCGGCTCTCGAAGCTCTTGACGATGTTGGCGCCGTCCAGCTTCTCGAACTCGGGGTTGCGGCCCTCGGTGCGGTTCTTGTACGGGAAGGTGTAGAGCATGTTCGCGGTGGGCACCACCGCGCTCGTGCCGTACTTGAACATCTGGTAGGTCTGGCTGGCGAGGTAGCTCTTGGAGAACGACTTCGACAGCGTCGTGAAGCCCTTCTCGTCGACCGGCGTGATCGCCTTGGCGTGGCCCGGATCGACCAGCACCCACTTCAGGCACTTCGAGCCCATGATCGCGCCGGGACCGCCGCGCGCGGCGTGGCGCGCCGGGTTGCGGTCCTTGCTCTGGTCGGTGCAGGCCACCGAGGCGCCCGCCAGCATCAGTTCGCCGGCCGGGCCGATCGAAATCACCGAGGCGGTCTTCGGGTAGTTCGCCAGCAGCTTCTTCGTGAGGGCGTAGTTCCACATGCCCTTGTACTCGTCGGCGGGCTTCAGGCGCACCCCATTGACGTCCACCTCCAGGCCCCAGCGCCGGTCGCGCTCGCGCGGCTGGCCGGTCACGACGATGGCCCGGTAGCCGAGCTTCATCAGGTGCTGGCCGGGGTTGCCGCCGGCATTGGCTTCCTTGATGCCGTTCGTGAGCGGGCTCTTGCAGCCGACCGACAGCCGCCCGGAGGTCGGCGCCGAGGACCCGGACAGCACGCCCGGCGCGAGCACCAGGACGTTGTCGGGGCCGAGCGGATCGCAGGTCGGATCGCACTCGGCGAGCAGGATCTTCGCCGACAGGGCCCGGCCGCCGAGCAGCTTCCATTCGGCCGGGTAGGGCCGGATGTCGACGCTCAGGTCGGTCATGTTGACGTAGATGAGCCGGTCGTTGCCGGACGCACTCATGGCGCTCTCCTCGGATCGGTGAACGGGGGCGCGAGACGCGCGGCCCGCAAATAGGCAACCCGGAGCCTATTACGCAGGTGCGGGGTTTTCAATGCCGGTGGCGCTGCGCGACGCGGGCCAGGCGGGAGGGGCGACGCGGGCCGCGCGGTCGGGGCAGCCGGACCGGCGCCGGAGCGGCGGGACGCGGGCGCGACGGTCTCCGGCGCGTCAGCGTCCCTGCGCCGTCAGCGCGAGCGTGACCGTCCCGATCCCGCCGAAGGACGTTTCGATGCGGTCCCCGGGCACGAGCGGGAACTGGCGCGTGAACGAACCGCCCATCACGTGCTGGCCGGCCTCCAGGGCGAGACCCCAGGTCGCGAGCTTGTTCGCGAGCCAGACGACGGACTCGTAGGGATCGCCCATCACCGCCGTGCCGGTCGCGGTGGCGACGACCTCGCCGTTGATGCGCACCTCGCACGGCACCGCGGCGAGATCGGCGTCCGGGGACAGCCGCACCTCGGGGCCGACGGCCCACGCGCGCTGCTGCGCGTTGTCGGCGAGCGCGACGGCGAGCTGCGCGGTGAAGTCGCCGCGGTTCTCGACCAGCTCGAGCGCGGGGCGGCACGCGGTGACGGCGGCGCGCGCGGCGGCGAGATCGACGCCCGGGCCGCGCAGCGTGCGCCCGACGAGCAGGCACAGCTCGTTCTCGAAGCCGCCCCCCGTCCAGCCGGTCAGGTCGAGCGTCGCGCCGCTGGCGATGCGGCCGGAATCGAGCAGGTAGCCGAGGCAGGGTTCGTGGACCCTGAACTGCTCGCGGATCGCCCGCGCGGTCAGGCCGACCTTCCAGCCCGCGTGCCGCTCGCCGGCCGCGACGTCCCGCGCCAGCGTGCCGAGCTGGACGCGGTAGGCGTCCTCCAGGGACAGCCGGTCGAACCACGCGGGCGGGTAGGGCACGCCGCGAGCGCGGCTGGCGCGGAAGTCCTCGACGACGGCGTCGATGTCCACGACCGGCGCGCTACAGGATCGAGCGCAGCTGACCGCCGTCGACGGGCAGCGTCAGGCCGGTGAGGAACCCCGCGCGTTCGGAGGCCAGGAACGCGACGAGGTCGGCCATCTCCTGCGGCTGCCCGAGGCGTTTCATCGGCACGCGCGCCGCGCGCAGGTCCAGTTCGGCGTCGGGATCGCGGCCGAAGTGCGTCGCCTGCATCCGCGCCACCTGGCCCAGGCGCTCGGTGTGGATCGAGCCGGGCAGCACGTTGTTCACGGTGATGCCGTCGGCGGCGACCTGCTCGGCGAGGTAGCGCGCATAGCCGACGACGCCGAGTCGCGAGGTCGAGGATAGCACCAGGTTGTCCTCGATCTGCCGCACCGACAGCGCCAGCACGTTGAGCACGCGCCCCCAGCGGTTCTCGCGCATGAGCGGCACCGCGTGCCGGCACAGGCGCACGACGTTCATGTAGTTCTGCTGGAAGGCGAGCAGGTGGCGCTCGTCGTCGAGGTCGAGCGGCTGGCCGGGCGGCGGACCGCCCGTGTTGGTGACCAGCACGTCGAGGCGGCCCCACCGTGACTGCGCGGCGGCCGCGACCGCGGCCGCGCTGTCCGGCAGCGTGAGATCGACGGCCAGGGTCGCGCACTGCGCGCCCGGCGTCCGTGCCGCGACCCCGGCGGCCGCGGCGGCGAGACGCTCCGCGCTGCGGGCGACGAGCAGGACGCGCGCGCCCTCGGCGGCGAGGCCTTCGGCA
>CAYOJP010000330.1:0-4319 GCA_964404305.1 uncultured Gammaproteobacteria bacterium | reverse complement strand
AACGTTCCTGCAGGAGCGGGCTTGCCCGCGATGGCCCTCCCCGGGGTTGGCGCCAGACTCTATCGCGGCTGAAGCCGCTCCTACAGGAGTGCTGCTCCAGCGTTGGAGCGAACGTTCCTGCAGGAGCGGGCTGGCCCGTGACGGTCGTTTGCGGGATAGGCGCCGGCGCAAGCGGCGCTACCTGCTCACGGCAGCAGCACCGTCGATCCGGTCGTGGCCCGCGCTTCCAGCGCGCGATGCGCCGCCGCGGCGTCGGCGAGCGCGTAGGTCTGGTTGACGGGCACCCGCACCGCGCCGCGCGCGATGACGTCGAACAGCTCGCGGGCGCCGGTCTCGAGATCCGCGCGTTCGGCGCAGTAGCTGAACAGCGTCGGTCGCGTCAGGTACAGCGCGCCCTTGGCCGCTAGCACGCCGATGTCGAGCGACGGCACCGCGCCGGACGCCTGCCCGAAATTGGCGAGCAGTCCGCGCGGCCGCAGGCAGTCGAGCGACTGCATGAAGGTGTCCTTGCCGACCGAATCGTAGACCACCGGCACGCCGCGCCCGCCGGTCAGCTCGCGCACGCGGGCGACGAAATCCTCGCGCGTGTAGACGATCGGGTGGTCGCAGCCGTTGGCGCGGGCGAGTTCGGCCTTGGCGTCGCTCGACACCGTGCCGATGACCGTCGCGCCGAGGTGCTTTGCCCACTGGCAGGCGAGCAGGCCGACGCCACCCGCGGCGGCATGCAACAGGATCGTGTCGCCGGGCTGCACGATGTAGGTCCGGCGCAGCAGGTACCAGGCCGTCAGCCCCTTCAGCATGATCGCGGCCGCGGTCCGATCATCGATTCCGCCCGGCACGCGCACGGCCTTGTCGGCGGGGAACACGCGCGCTTCGGCGTAGGCGCCCTGCGGCCCGGTGCCGTAGGCCACGCGATCGCCGACCGCGTGCAGGGTCACGCCCTCGCCCACCGCCTCCACCACGCCCGCGCCCTCGAAGCCCGGCGTGAACGGCAGCGCGGGGGCCTTGTAGACGCCGCTGCGGAAATACACGTCGATGTAATTCAGGCCGACGGCGGTCTGGCGGATGCGGATCTCGCCTGGGCCCGGGGCCCCGACCTCGACGTCCTGCCACTGCAGGACCTCGGGGCCGCCGTTGCTGTGGATGCGGATGGCTTTCGGCACGGACGTTCCTCGCGACAGGTGACCAAAGGCCGCATTGTAACCGTGGTCCGCGGTCGCGGCGGCGGCCTCAGGCTCCGGCGAGCAGCCGATCGAGGGCCACCACGAGCGCGGCGGCGGGCCGATCGAAGAACACGCCGCTCCCGGGCCGCCCGGGATCCATGCCGCGCACGAACAGGTAGCACGCGCCGCCGACGTGACGCTCGTAGGCGTAGTCCGGCAGCCGCCGGCGCAGATAGCGGTGCAGCGCCACCGTGTACAGCAGGTACTGCAGGTAGTAGTGCTCGTGGGCCATCACCGCCAGCATCCGCTCGCGGGTGTAGTGCCCGGCGTCCGGACCTAGCCAGTTCGATTTCCAGTCGGCGACGTACCAGCGCCCACCGGCTTCGAAGACGAGATCGACGTAGCCCTTCAGCAAGCCGTGCACGGGCGCGAAGTCGAGCCGCTGCGCGGCGGCGGCGAACTCCGGCGCGAACGGCGCGCCCGCCGCCGCGAGCAGCCCGCGCAGCGCCCGCACGGACAGCGGCGCGAGCGGAAGGTGGAACTCCAGTTCGCTCAGGCGCCGGCCGGCGCCGATGGCCGCCAGCGGCAGGCCGTCGCCGGTCACCGGCGTCGCGAGCACGCGCGCGATCTGCGCGGTGAGCGGCGCCGTCCACTCGCGCCCGTAGCCGTAGTCGTCCAGCCCGCGCTCCACGACCGGCGCCAGGGCCTGCGGCGCGGCCGTGAAATCGATGCGCTCGAAGATGGCATGCAGGCAGCTGCCGGGGCGCGCGCCGCGTGGAAACGCGTGGATGCCGCGGGCGGGCTCGGTCTCCGGCTGCGGCGGTCGCGCCAGCGCGTCGTGGTCGGGGGCCTCGATCAGCGTGGCGGCCGCCGCTCCCGCGGTCAGCCCCGTGTAGCTCGTCACGCGCCACGGCGCCGGCAGCACGGCCCGCGGCACGCGCGCGGCGAACCGTGTCTGCGGGGCGGTCACCGCCGGCAACACCACCGCCACCGGCGCCGGCGCGGGCTCGATGCGCACCGCGCCGTTCGCGCGCGCGGCCAGCGCGGCGAGCGCGGCGGTCTCCGCCGCGGCGTCCAGCGTCCGGAAGTGCGCGTCGACGGCAGCGATCGGCGCCGGCCCGCCCGCGAGTTCGCGGCCGAGCAGGAACCACGCCGCCGGCGACGTCCCGGCCTCGTTGATGCAACCCCAGGCGAGGTAGAGCCGGTGCACGGCGCGGGTCACGGCGACGTAGAACAGCCGCAGCGACTCGGCATGCTCCTCGCGCCGCCGCGCCTCCAGCCCCGCTTCCCGCCCGGCGAAGCGCAGATCGAGCACGGCGCGATGACCGGCGCCGGGATCGTGCCAGACGAACGCGGCGTCGGCGTCCTCGCGGCGCGCGCCGTCCCACAGGTACGGGCTGAAGACGATCGGGTACTGCAGGCCCTTGGCGCGATGGATGGTGACGATGCGGACGAGATCCGCATCGCTCTCCAGCCGCAACTGCTCCTCCTCGCGCTCCCGCTCTCCAGCGTCGGCGAGCCGTCCGGCGTACCAGTCGCGCAGGGGCTCGATGCCGGCCCGCACCTGCGCCGCGCGCGTCTGCAGGAGCTCGGCGAGGTGGCGCAGATCGGTCAGGCAGCGCTCGCCGTCGGGACGCGCCAGCAGGCGCGCGGCGACGCCGAGCGCGGCGTCGACCGCGGCCAGCATCCGCATGCAGCCGTGCTCGCGCCACAGGACGTGCCAGCGCCCGAGCCGGTCGTGCCACGCCTGCCAGGCCGCCTCGTCGCCGGCCAGCGCCGCGACCGCGGCGGCATCGAGGCCCGCGATCGAGGTGCCGAGCGCGGCCCGCAGGGCACCGTCGTGGCGCGGCGCGGCGACGGCGGCGAGCAGGCAATCGAGCTCGCGCGCGAGCGGCGAGGCGAGCACGCTGCGCCGGCCGATCTCCACGGTGGCGATGCCGGCCGCGCGCAGGGCGTCGCGCACCCGCTGGGCCTGGTGGTGGCTGCGCACCAGCACGGCGATGTCACCGCCGGCGAGCGGACGCTCGCCGATCCGGGCGGTGCCCGCCGCGCCGGCCGCGAGCAGGCGCGCGATCTCCGCGGCGGTCGCGCGCGCCAGCATGCCGGCCGCGGCTTCCTTGCTCCAGAACCTGTCCGGCTCCGGCCACGGCAAGCGCCACAGCACGCACGGCGCCGGCGGGTCGCCGTCGATCTGCAGCGCGGGGCGCGGGGGCGGGGCGGCGATCGCGCGCTCGTAGCCGATGTCGGCGAGCGCGAACGCGCCGGGGAAATCGAACAGCGCGTTGTAGGCATCGACCAGCGGCGGATCGGAGCGGCGGTTCTCGCGCAGCGCGTGGCGACCGTCGGCGGCCGCCTGCCCGGCGAGGTAAGCGAACACATCGGCGCCGCGGAAACTGTAGATCGCCTGCTTCGCGTCGCCCACCATGAACAGCACCCCCCCGCCCGCGGCGTAGATGCGCCGGAAGATCTCGTACTGCAGCGGATCGGTGTCCTGGAACTCGTCAATCAGCGCCGCCGGATGGCGCTCGCGCAGCGCGGCGGCCAGCCGCTTGCCGCCAGGGCCGGCGAGCGCGCCCTGCAGGCCGAGCAGCAGATCGTCGTAGGAGCGCCGCCGGGCCTCGTGCTTGCGGCGCGGCAACTCGGCGCGGCAGTACGCGACGAACTCCGCCAGCAGGGCGCGCAGGCTGCGGTCGAGCCCCGCCAGTGCCGCCCGCAGTCCGGCGCAGGCGTCGAACAGCGGATGCCGCGGCGGCCCGGACTTGCCGCTGCCCTTCTCGGCGAGCACCTCGGGCGTGAAGCGCACGAGGTGCTCGAACGTTGCGAGCGCGAGCGCGTCGCCGGTCCCCACGGCGGCGTCGAACCCGGAGCACCACTTGCGCACGTTCGCGGGCTTGTAGCTGTTGTGGTTCAGGCCGGGGTGCCGGGCGAGCGTGTCCTGGATCTCCGCGCGTGCGCCCGCCCACAGGGTCCGGACCGCCGTGGCGGCCTCGTCCATGCGGGCCGCGGCGGCGTCGGGGGCGGCGTCGGCCGGCTCGGCCAGCACCGGCAGGCGCGGGTTCGCGCCCGGGCCGCGCGCCAGCCGCTGCAGCAGGACCGGCGTGAGGCCGCGCGCGAGCGCGCGCCGCACCGCCAGCGGATGCCCGTCGCCCACACGGC
>CAYOJP010000329.1:0-4330 GCA_964404305.1 uncultured Gammaproteobacteria bacterium | reverse complement strand
CGCCGCCGACGGGACGCCCGCGCGCATCCTGTCGAGTTGCCCGCGCGACTGCTACGACGGCTGCGGCCTGCTGCTGGAGCCGAGGCCCGACGGCAGCGTGCGCGTCCTGGGCGACCCCGCGCATCCGGTCGCGCGTGGCCGGCTGTGCGGCAAGTGCGCGGTCGCCTACAACGGCGTCTGGCAGGATCCGTCGGCACGGCTGCTGTACCCGCTGCGCCGCAGCGGCCCGAAGGGCAGCGGCCGCTTCGAACGGATCGACTGGGACACCGCACTCGCGATAATCGCCGCGCGACTGCACGAGACGCTCGACCGGCGCGGTCCGCAGGCGATCCTGCACACGCATTACACCGGCACGCTGTCGCTGCTCGCCTGGGCCTTTCCTCTGCGCTTCTTCCACCGGCTCGGCGCGACGGAGGTCGAACCGGACACCATCTGCAACCTCGCCGGCCATGTCGCCTGGAACCTGCTCTTCGGCGAGTCGGCCATCGGCTTCGATCCGCGCACCGTTCGCGACAGCCGTTGCGTGCTCGTGTGGGGCGCCAACCCCGCGCACACGGCGCCGCACACCTTCGAGCACTGGCTCGCCTCCAGCGGCGTGCCGGTCGTCGTCGTGGATCCGCTGCGCACCGGCACCGCGGCCGCCGCGGCACTGCACCTGCAGCCACGGCCCGGCACCGACGCGGCGCTCGCCTACGCCCTGCTGCACGTGCTGCGCCGGGAGGGTCGCTTCGACGCGGACTTCATCGCCGCGCACACGCTCGGCGCCGACGAGGTGCTGCCGCTGATCGAGACCTGCACGCCGGCGTGGGGCGAGGACCGCACCGGCGTGCCCGCGGCCGACATCGAGCGCGCCGCGCGGCTGTACGGCGCCGGCCCGGCCCTGCTGTGGGCAGGCCAGGGCCTGCAGCGCCAGCCCGGCGGCGGCAACGTCATGCGCGCGATCGGCCTGCTGCCGGCCCTGACCGGCAACGTCGGCAAGCCGGGCGCCGGCTTCTGCTACATCAACGTCACGCCCGCGATCGCCGGCATGGACCTGGACGACCTGGCAGGCAGGGGTCTCGCGCGCGGCGCGCGGCCGGCGATCGGCCACATGGAGTTCGCCGCCGCGCTGGCCGATCCGGAGCGCTTCCGCGACCTCCTCGTCTGGAACACCAACCCGCTCGCATCCGCGCCGCGCCAGGCCGAACTGCGCCGCGCCTTCGCGCGCGAGGACCTGTTCACCGTCGCCATCGACTGCTTCGCCACGGACACCTGCGACTACGCCGACATCGTGCTGCCGGCGGCCGGCCTGCTGGAGTTCGACGATCTCACGTTCAGCTACTTCCACCTGCACCTGGGCGCCCAGGTGCGGGCCCGCCCGCCGCTCGGCGAGGCGCTGCCCAACCAGGCGATCTTCCGCCGGCTGGCGCGGGCGATGGGGTTCGACGAACCGGAGCTGCAGGAACCGGACGCGGCGGTCATCGCCCGGCTCCTCGCACAGACCGGCCTGGGACTGGACTTCGCGGCGCTGGCACGGGCCGGCCACGTGCCGCTCGGCGCCGAACCGGTGGTATTCCACGCCGACCGCCGCTTCGGGACACCCAGCGGCCGGATCGAGATTGCCTCGGCTCGCGCGCAGGAGGCGGGCCTGCCGCGCGTGCCGCTGCCGCACGCGGACGCGGTCCCCCGCGAGGGCAGGCTGCGACTGTTGACGCCGGCGTCGCGCTGGCGTCTGAACGACGCCTATGCCAACGACGAGACGCTCGCCGCACGCAGCGGCCCGGCGACCGTGTCGCTGCATCCGGAGGAGGCGGCCCGACGAGGGATCGTCGCCGGCGCCGCGGTACGCCTCGGCAATGCCACGGGCGCGCTCGTGCTCGCCGCACGACTCGACGACGCCGTGCCGCCCGGCATCGCCGTCGCGTACAAGGGCCGCTGGCCCAAGCGGGAGCCCGCGGGCGCGAACGTGAACGTGCTCAATCCCGGGCAGTGCGCCGACATGGGCGACAGCTCGGCGGTGCACGGCATCGAGGTGACGATCGCGCCGGCGTGAACACCGGCGCGGTCACCGCAGGGCGGCAGGGCGCCCGGGCCGGAGCAGGCTCAGCCGGCCGCGGCGGGGGGGCGCGACGCCCCGTCGGCGCGCAGGCGCTGCGACAGTTGCACCCGGTTGTGCACGTCGAGGGCCGTATAGGCGCGGCGCAGGTGATCGCGGACCGTGTTCTCGCTGATGCCGAGGCGCGCGGCAATCGCTCGGTTGGGCAGGCCCTCGGCGGCATGCACGGCCACTGCGCGGGTCCGGGGCGAGAGCGTCGACGGCGCCCGCTCCCGGCGCGATGCGGCGGTCCCGGCGCGGGAATCGCGCGCCAGCCGGTCGAACACGAAGCCGAGTTCGTCGCACAGGAAGCGCGCGCGGGCGAGGCTCGCGGCGTCGAAGTACTCCCGGCCGCGCCGCGCGATGTTGAGCGTGCCGACGAGCCTGCCGTCGGCGATCAGCGGCGCTTCGATCGAGTAGCGCAGACCCCAGCGCGACATGAGCCGGCACAACGGGTGGCGGACCCATTCCCCCTCGTCGATGACCTCGCGCGTGTGGGTGAAGCGGCGGCGATCGACCACGGCGCGGAAGCACGGGTCGCTCGCGCGCAGCTCCTCGTAGGCGTCGAGAAAGCCGCGGTCGGCCCGCAGCGCGTAGACCGCTTCGGCCTGCCGGCGCGGATCGAGGAGGTACAGGCCATAGGCGTCGGCATCGACGAGCGCCGGCGCCACGTCGAGGAACGTCTGCCGCAGCGCCGCGAGCGTCGGGCAGCGGTGGATGCGCGAGACCGCGAGCGCCAGGGTCTCGGTGACTGGAATGCAGGACGGCGTCGGCATGGCGGCACCTCGCGGCGGCGACCGGACGCCGGCCAGTGTACGCCGGTCGCCGTGGCACCGGGCGCCTCGCGGATGGACCGTCGCTGCGCCCCCGGGCGGGAGCGCGCTCAGGTCGGCTCGCGCACCTCTTCGCCGGCGACGGCCGGGCCGCGCCAGATCCCGCGCTCCTGCAACCGGCGCGCGGAGGCCCGGAACAGGGCATCCTTGCCGGCGTGCTTTACCGGGCCGTGCTCCAGGTACACGTTCTTCGGGTAGACGGGGGCGTCGTAGATGAGCCGGTACTGCTCGGTCCGCAGGTCCTTCAGCCAGTTGCCCCACAGCGAGTCCGCGCGGTACTCGCGCAGCGCCTCCACGTCGAGAACACCGCCCGCCCAGGACGAATTGCCGCCGGCGCGGTGATTGGAGATCACCCGGCCCTGGTAATCGACCAGCATCGAATTGCCGCCGAAGGCATCGATCGGATACCGGCCGTCGGGCAGCGTCAGGTAGGAACCGGGATTCGGCGCGATTACGAAGCACGTGTTGTCGATCGCCCGGGCGCGGTTCTGGACCTCCCAGATGCCGTTGGCCACGTACGGTTCAGGGTAGCTCGGGCGGTAGATGATCTCGGCGCCGTTCATGGCCAGGCCGCGCGCGGTCTCGGGGAACGAGCCCTCCATGCAGATGTTGATGCCGATGTTGCCGATGTCGGTCTGCGCGACCGGGAAGAACGCGTCGAGGCCGGTGCCGTGGAGCTCGACCCAGCGGTCCCACACGTCGTGCGGCACGGTCGAGTGCTCGCGCGCGAACACCTGCAGCTTGTAGTGCCTGTGCACGATCGTCCCGTCAGGCCCGAGGATGAAGCCGCAGTTGAAGAAGCGCCGGGGAAACTGCGGATGGGTCACCTTGGCCTGGGCGATGACATAGGCCTTGAAGTGCCTGGCGAGGTCGCCCAGCGCCCGCGACTCCGGCCCCGGCAGGTCAATCGCCAGCTTGTCGACGTACTCCTCGTGATCCCAGTCGAAGATCTCGTCGGTGAATCCCTGCAGCGCGCCCTCGGGCAACGCCATCAGGCGGACCGGCAGGTCGATGCCGCAGAGCCACACCGCGGCGTGCATCAGCTCGGCGATGTGCTCGATGTTGAGCATGATGTCGGCGCGCTGGTGCGCGCCGCGCATCTGCGGCTGCAGGGCGAGCGCCATGTACGGCTTGAGGGGAGCCGGGCGGGCGGCTGGCGTCGACAGGTCGTTCATGAGGGCACCCTCCACTGCGGTCGATGGGCCGGGACAGGCCTGCAGGGTAGGGACGCGGGCCGCGGCCCGACAACCGCCCGATCGGGCGGTTGTCGGGCGGGGCGCGAAACGCGACGGGACCGAACGGCAGCACGCAAATCTGGATCACTCCGGCCGGCGCTGGCACCGGGCGGGTCCGCGGCGACCGTGAACGCGCAGGACGCGCGCGATCGAGCGATACATGGACGTACTCGAGCGGGTCGCTGCGG
>CAYOJP010000328.1:3090-4340 GCA_964404305.1 uncultured Gammaproteobacteria bacterium | reverse complement strand
GGCGGAGACGCCGGACTGCGCCGATTCCCCGTCCTCGATGCTCTCCTCGGTCGCCTTGTTCATGACGATGATGGAGATCCGGCGGTTGATCGGGCTGAGCGGATCCTTCGGCTCGAACAGCACCGAGGAGGCGAGGCCCACCACGCGGCCGACCTTGTCCTCCGGCAGGCCGGCAGCGACCAGCTCGCGCCGCGCGGCATTCGCGCGATCCGCCGACAGCTCCCAGTTGGAGTAGCCGTCGCGGCGGGTGTAGGGCCGCCGGTCGGTGTGGCCGCTCAGGCTGATCTTGTTCGGCATGGTGCCGATCGCCTTGCCGACCTCGCGCAGGATCTCCTGCGTGTAGTCCTTCAGGGACGCGCTGCCGACGTCGAACATCGGCCGGTTCTCCTCGTCGACGATCTGGATCCGCAGGCCCTCGCTCGTGATGTCGAGGAGGATCTGATCCTTGAACTGCGCCAGTTCCTCGCTCTTCTCCATCATCTCGGAGAGCCGTTCCTTCAGGTCCTCGAGCTGCTCGAGCTCGAGCGCCTTCGCCTGCGCCTCGATCTCGGCCTCGTCGAGCGCGAGGTCGTCGAGGGTGGCCTTGCCGCCGCGCTCGTCGCCGCCGGGCCCCTCCGGGGGATTGAGGGAAGGATCGTCGCCGCCGCCCGTGGGCGCGTCCATGCCGCCGCCCATGTCGATGACGGCGGTGCTCGCGCCGCCGTTGGCGGGCGGCCCGGCCGGGTTCTCGAAGTAGTCGGAGATACCGCGCTTCTGTTCCTCGGTCGTCGAGCCGAGCAGCCACAGCAGCAGGAAGAACGCCATCATCGCGGTCACGAAGTCCGCGAATGCAACCTTCCAGGCCCCGCCGTGGTGGCCGTGGCCGCCCTTCTTGATCTTCTTGATGATGATCGGCTGGGCGTTGTCGCGCACCATGCTTGCTGCCCGGTCGTTGAGGTTTCGCTAGCGGGCCGCGGCCGGGCTCGCCCGATGGCTCGCCGCGCCCGGCCGCCGCGTGGCGGCGGTCACTTCTTGCCCTTCACGCGGTTCTCCAGTTCGCGGAAGCTCGGCCGCTCGGTGGAGAAGATCGCCTTGCGCCCGAACTCGACCGCCACCTGCGGAGCGTAACCCTGCAGGGACGCGACCAGGCAGGTCTTCAGGCACTTCACGAACTGCGACTCGTCCTTGGCCACGTGCTCGAGGAACGTGGCCTTCGGACCGACGAAGCCGTAGGGGAGCAGGATGCCGAGCTGCGAGCCGTAGCCGTACGC
>CAYOJP010000328.1:0-3080 GCA_964404305.1 uncultured Gammaproteobacteria bacterium | reverse complement strand
GATGCCGAGGAAGGTGCCGACGAGCGCCGTGGCGACCTTGTGGCCGATCACCTCCGGCCCTTCCGTCAGCGAGGCCATGGTGATGACGATGCCGAGCACCGCCGCCACGATGCCGAACCCGGGCAGGCCGTCCGACACGCGGGTCACCGCGCTCACCGGCGCGTGGCCCTCCTCGTGGTGGGTCTCGAGTTCGATGTCCATCAGATTCTCGAGCTCGATCGGGTTCATGTTGCCGCTCACCATCAGGCGCAGGTAGTCGCAGATGAAGTCGACCACGTGGTGGTCGGCGGTGATGCGCGGATACTTCTTGAAGATGTCGCTCTTCTTCGGTTCCTCGACGTGGCTTTCGAGCGCCATCAGGCCGTCCTTGCGGGCCTTGGTCAGCAGGTCGTACATCAGCGCCAGGCCGTCGAGGTAGAGCGTCTTGTTGTACTTGGATCCCTTCAGCAGGGTGCCCATGCCGCCCAGGACCTTCTTGATGACTTTCATGGGGTTGCTGATCACGAAGGCGCCGAAGGCGGCGCCGCCGATGACCAGCAGCTCGGTCGGGTGCCACAGCGCCAGCAACTGCCCGCCCGAAAGGATGAAGCCGCCCAGGACACAACCCAGAACGATGAGCGCACCGGCGATCAGATTCATGGTTCTACCGTCATGGCGTTCGTCAGTCGGTTGGCGGGAGGACGCGGGAAGCCCGGCTCCCCGGCGTCCATATCGGCCCGCACGCGGGTTCCTTGAACGGGGGTCAGTAACCCCCGCGCCGCGAACTTTCGCGCGTCGGTGCCAATCTATGCAGCACCCACGAGGAGTCATCGGCCATGCGACGACGATCTTTACTGGCACTGGCGTCCGGAACGGCCCTGGGGGGTCTGCTGGCGGCCCGCTGGAAACCGGCCGCCGCCGGAACTGCCCGGGCCGCGGACATCGCCGCCCTGCAGGCTGGCTGGCGGGAACTGCTGGCGGACGGGGCACAGGTGGCGGAGCCGGCCCCGGCCCTGGAAATCGCCAAGGAGGAGTGGCGCAAGCGCCTGGGCGGTCCCCACTACGCGGTGCTGTTCGAGGAGGACACCGAGCGGCCGTTCTCGAGCCCGCTGAACGAGGAGAAGCGCCCCGGCGTGTACGTCTGCGCCGCCTGCTCGCTGCCCCTGTTCACGTCGGCGATGAAGTTCGACAGCGGCACGGGCTGGCCGAGCTTCTTCACGAGCATCCCCGGCCACCTCGGGACCAGGAACGACTACTCGCTCATCTGGCCCCGCACCGAGTACCACTGCATCAAGTGCGGCGGGCACCAGGGCCACGTGTTCGACGACGGTCCGCCGCCGACCGGCGAGCGCTGGTGCAACAACGGCGTCGCGCTGCGGTTCATCCCCCGCGCCTGAGCGCGCGCGGCTCGGGCAGCCGCCACAGCAGGGCGGCGCCGGCGAGCAGCAGGGCGATGCAGGCGACGAAGGTCGGCACGTAGCTGCCGGTGCGGTCGAACACCAGCCCGGCGAGCACCGGCCCGACCAGGCTGCCGATGCCGACCGCCGTGTACTGCACGCCGATGATCGCGCCCAGATCGCGACCGGCGAAGTAATCGGCGATGAATGCGGGGATCAGCGCGACGTAGCCGCCGTAGCAGGTGCCGAAGATCAGCGCGAAGGCCCCGAGCATCCAGGGCCCGTCCGCGACGATCCACAGCGGGTAGCTGCCGGAGAGGCCCGCGAACAGCAGCGCGAGGGTCAACCGCCGGCCGGCGCGATCGGCCAGCCCGCCCAGCACGAACCGCCCGAGCGTGCTGCCCACACCCACCAGGCCCACCGCGAGCACGCCCGCGCCACGCCCCAGGCCCGCGTCGAGCGCCCACGGCACGAGGTGCGCGATCGGCACGAAGATGCCGACGCAGGCGAGCGCCTGCGCGGCATACAGCAGCACGAAGGGCCGCGTGACCGCGGCCTGCCGCAGCGTCGGACCGACGGGCGGCATCGTCACCGTGCCCGGCGTGGCCGTTTCGCCATCGGGCAGCAGCCCGCGGCTGGCGGGATCGGCGACGAGCGCAACCGCCGCGCCCGCGCCGAGCAGTCCGCCGCCGCCCGCGAGCACGGCCAGCGCCACGCGCCAGCCGGCCAGGTCGATGAGCCACGCCGCCAGGAACGGCACCACCAGCGTGCCGACGCCGATGCCCGTGACCGCGAACCCGGTGGCCAGGCCCCGTGCGCGCACGAACCAGCGCTGCACGGTACTGACCGCCGGAACGTAGGTAAGGCCGATGCCGGCGCCCATGCCGATCGCGAAGCCGGCCTGGACCAGCAGCAGCGACCGCGCGCCGGCCGCCAGCCACAGGCCGCCGGCGAGCGCGGCCATGCCGGCCAGCACGACGCGCCGCGGACCGAGGCGATCGGCGGCGCGGCCGCCGAACGCGCCGACGACGAACGACAGCGACAGGCCCAGGGAGAAGACGAACGACACCGAGGCGCGGTCGGCGTCGAACTCGCGCGCGAGCGCATCGAAGAAGGCGCCGAAGGAATAGCCGACGCCGAACACGACGAACAGCACGGCGAAGCTCGCCGCGACGACGTACCAGCCGTGGAACAGCGGCCGTGCCGCCGGGTGCGTACCCATTGCGTCCCCGCCCGCGCGGCGGACGGCGCCGCGGACCTGTCCGGGCAGGGTACTACAGGCTCAGGGCCGGGCCGACTTCCAGCGGGCGATTGCCGCGCTCGCGCGCTCCAGGTGCGCGGCGTCGACGGGCTGGTTGTAGGACCACGCCCCGGTGACCTTGGCGAGCGCGATGCGCTCCTCCCGCTCGAAGAACTCCTTGTCCTCGAGCGCCTTCATGCAGTCGTTGTACAGATCGCGATTGACGCGGTTGTCGGACATGACGGCTCTCCGCACGAGGGCGTGATGCGTGGTGCGCCGATTATAGGCATGCGCCCCCCGCGCGCGGGCGGAGCGCGCTACAGCTATTGATCGGCGTCAACCCCGGGGAACCGCCATCGCGGGCAAGCCCGCTCCTGCAGGAGCTACGCACTGGCGTCGGGGCAGTGTTCCTGTAGGAGCGGCTTCAGCCGCGATGGCGGTTGATGCCAACCCCGGGGAGGGCT
>CAYOJP010000327.1:0-4345 GCA_964404305.1 uncultured Gammaproteobacteria bacterium | reverse complement strand
TGATCGCGGTAGGCCGCCTGGTTGAGGAGTCGAAGGAACTCGATCGCCTCCTGGTTCTCCCGGCCGCCGTGGCGGTTGGGGATCAACTCGCCCTCGCGCCGGGCATAGTCGAGGTAGAGCATCGACGCGACGGCGTCGACCCGCAGCCCGTCGACGTGGAACCGATCCAGCCAGCACATCGCGCTCGAGAGCAGGAACGCGCGCACCTCATTGCGGCCGGAGTTGAAGATGGCGCTGTGCCACTCCGGGTGGTAGCCCTGGCGCGGATCGGCGTGCTCGTACAGGTGGGTGCCGTCGAAATACGCCAGGCCGTGGGGGTCGTCGGGGAAATGCGATGGCACCCAGTCGAGTATCACGCCGATGCCGCTGCGGTGCAGGTGATCGACCAGGTACATGAAGTCCTCGGGCGGGCCGTAGCGCGCGGTGGGGGCGAAGAACCCCGTGCACTGATAGCCCCACGACCCGTAGAACGGATGCTCCATGAGCGGCATCAGTTCCACGTGCGAGAAGCCCATCTGCCGGCAGTAGTCCGCCAGTTCGTGCGCCAGCGCCCGGTATCCGGGCAGGCGGTGCCCATCGGGGCGGCGCCAGGAGCCGGCGTGCACCTCGTAAATGGACATCGGGGCCGCGAGCGCATTGGCGTCGGCGCGGCGCGCCATCCACCCGGCGTCGTTCCATGCATGCCGCGCATCCCAGATGATCGACGCGGTGCGCGGCGGCTCCTCGGCCGCAAACGCGAAAGGGTCGGCCTTGTCGATGCGGTAGCCATCGCGACGGGAGACGATGTGGTACTTGTAGCGTCCCCCGGCGCCGGCGCCCGGCACGAATCCCTCCCAGACGCCCGAGCCATCCCAGCGCACCGCCAGCGGTGACGTGCGCGGATCCCAGCCGTTGAAGTCGCCGATCACCGCTACCTGGGCGGCATTCGGCGCCCACAAGCCGAAGTGCGTGCCGGCGACACCGTCGACCTCGCCGGGATGGGCGCCGAGACGCTCGTACAGGCGGCAATGCGTGCCCTCACGCATGAGGAACACGTCGTGCGCGGTGAGCAGCGGCCGGTCGTGGCGTACGGTCACGGGCCCACCGGCAGCGAACGTTCGGCGCGCATCGCGCCGGCCAGGGCGACGAAGTGCGGATCGCGGGCGAGAGCGGACAGGGTGAGCGGCAAGCGGTGGCGCCAGTTGGGCCGTTCGTCGACCGTGCCCGGCACGTTGACCTGCCCGACCTGGCCGACGACATCCTCGAGTTGCACGAGCATCACCGCGCTCGGCGCGCGGGCGAGACGCGCGTGAATGGCCAGCAGCAGGTCCGGCGTGAGCGGCCGGCTGCAGGCCGCCGGGTCGTCGGCGCCCTCCGGCAGCAGCCCCGCGTGCGCCAGCGCGCGCAGCAGCGCGTGCCGGTCGCGCTCGCGCTCGGCAAGCAGGCGTTCGCGCAGCTCCGGGGTGGGAAACAGTCCGAGCGCGTCGCGCTCGGCGAAATCGACGCCCAGCCACCATCCGGCGACGGTCGGCAGGTCGTGAGTCGTGGCCGAGACCAGCGCCTGTCGCTCGATCCGGTCGGGCGGCAGGAAGGTGCCCTCCTGCCAGTCCTTCTCGAACCAGCCGATCCGGTACGAGAGCACGCCGAGTGGCGCGAGCGCCGAGCGCACCTCGTCCGGGACTGTGCCGAGGTCCTCGCCGATGACCAGGCAGCGGTTACGACGGCTCTCGAGCGCCAGGATACCGAGGAGGTCGTCGAGCGGATAGTGCACGTAGGCGCCCTGGACGGCGTCGCAGCCGGTCGGGACCCAGAACAGGCGCAGCAGTCCCATGACGTGATCGATGCGCAGCGCCCCGGCGTGCCGCATGCACGCGCGCAGTGTCTCGATGTACGGCAGGTAGGCGGCCTCGACGAGTTCCCCGGGAAGCATGGGCGGCAGGCCCCAGTCCTGCCCGTGGAGGTTGAAGTCGTCCGGCGGTGCCCCGACGCTGGCACCGCGACCATATAACTGCTGCCAGGCCCAGGCTTCCGCGCCACCGCCATCGATGCTGACGGACAGGTCCTGGTACAGACCGATCGCGAGTCCACGCGCGCGGGCAAGCCCGGCGGACGCTTCCAGCTGGACATCGGCCAGCCACTGCAGCCAGGCGTGAAAGTCGATGCGCTCCGCGTGGGTCCCGGCGAACGCCGCGACCGCGGGCGTTTCCGGCGAGCCGTACTGCGCCGGCCAGTCGTGCCAGGAGGCCGCGGCGGGCGAGGAACATCGCACCGCTTCGTGCAGCGCGTCGTGGAGGGCATGCCAGCGCAGGGGCTCGCCACGCTCGCGCTGCCAGGCCCGGAAGTCGCGCATGTCGGGGTCGTCCGCGCCACGCGCCCGGAAATCGTCCCAGAGCAGGTTCAGTGCATCGAGTTTCAGTCGTGCGACGGCCGGGTAGTCGACGAGGTCCGCCGCCCGTGCGGCAGCGAGCCGTGCGCTCCAGTCGTCGCTTGCAAGGGCCTCTCCGAGCGCGCCGCAGGTGGCGTAGCCCGGCACCGCTTCGACGTCGATGTACAGGATATCGAGCTGCAGGCGCGTCGATGGACCGTAGGGACTCGCCCGTTCCGGGTGCCCGGGAAACAGCGCGTGCAGCGGATTGAGCCCGACGATCCCGGCACCCGCCGCCGCGGCCAGGTCGACCAGCGCCCGCAAGTCGCCGAAATCGCCGATGCCCCAGTTGCGCTCGCTGCGCACGGCGTACAACTGCGCCGCCAGGCCCCAGACCCGCCCGCCGCCGTCGAGTGCGGCCGGGACGTGGCACGTGGCGGGGGCGCGGATGAACCGGGTGCGGGCGCGGGTGGCACCGGCGCTCACGTCCAGCGTGTGATAGCCGTCACCGGGATCGTGCGGCACGATGAACCGGAACCGGATGTGCAGCGCACCGTCCACGATCCGCTCGCCCTCGCGGTGCAGATGCCCTATCTCCACGCTGCCGTGGATACCTGCGCCGTCCTCGGGGTGCAGGCTCCACGCGAGCATGCCCACCGCGTCGCAGGCCGGCAGCACCACCGGCACGACGAGGGGCGCATCGGCCCGGATCACGACCGCGGGTGGCAGCGTCCGGCGCCAAGGCAGCTCCTCGCGAGCATGCAGCGCGGCAAGGGCGGCCGCGTCGTTCTCGATTGCGACATGCATAACGCCGAGCAACGTCCGGGCGACGGCCGACGAGGTCGGATGCCGGTTGCCCCATATGTCCCAGTACTCGGTGCCGATGCCGTACGCCCGCGCAAGGGCGTCGATCAGCTCATCGGAGGCCGGCATGACGCTCAGACGCCCCTGCCGTCCGGGCCGCGGCGCACCAGCAGCGACAGCGAGCGGGCGACGGCGGGGTAGAGGGCACCACCTGCATGGCCGCGACCCGGCGCCAGGCCGTCCTCGGTCGCCGTGTCGAGCACGACCTCCCACCGCCCGGTTCCGGGCACCGGCGGCAGCGTGCACCCGATCGTCTCGCTGTGCGCGTTCATGATCAGTACGAACGTGTCATCCGGTCGCGGCTCGCCACGTGCGGTATGGTGATGCGTCCCGGCCGCGCCACTGATGAGGCAGGACAGCAAACGCGCATGCGGCATCCGCCAGTCCTCGGGCGTCATCGGCCGCCCGTCCGGCCGCAGCCACAGGATGTCCTGCAGGTCCGTGCCCGGAATCGTCTCGCCGCGGAAGTAGCGGTTGCGGCGGAACACCGTATGCTCCTGGCGCAGCGCGATCAGGCGGCGGACGAAGGCGCCCAGCGCCGCGCCCTCGGCGTCGATGTCGCCCCAGTCGAGCCAGGACACCTCGTTGTCCTGGCAGTAGGCGTTGTTGTTGCCGCCCTGGCTGCGGCCGGTCTCGTCGCCGGCCAGCAGCATCGGCGTGCCCTGCGACAATAGCAGCGTCGCTATCAGGTTGCGCATCTGCCGCAGGCGCAGGGCGCGGATCGCCGGATCGTCGGTCGGACCCTCCACGCCGTGATTGGCGCTGAAGTTTGCCGAATGCCCGTCGCGGTTGTCCTCCAGGTTCGCCTCGTTGTGCTTGTGCTCGTAGCTGACGAGGTCGCGCAGGGTGTAGCCGTCGTGGGCGGTGACGAAGTTGATGGTCGCCCACGGCCGGCGGCCGCTGCGACCGAAGATGTCGGAGGAGCCGGTGATGCGCGAGGCGAGCTCGCCGGTGAGGCCCGGATCGCCGCGCCAGAAACGGCGCACGGTGTCGCGATAGCGGTCGTTCCACTCCGCCCAGCCGGGTGGAAAGCCGCCGAGCTGGTAGCCACCCAGATGGAACTTAGCGGTGACCAGGGTTACTTCCGTGAGCCAGGCCAGCACCTTGTCGCGGTGGTCGCCCTGGAGCAGGATCACA
>CAYOJP010000326.1:0-4355 GCA_964404305.1 uncultured Gammaproteobacteria bacterium | reverse complement strand
AACGCTATCGCGGCTGAAGCCGCTCCTACAGGAGTGCTGCCCAACGCCAGGTGCGGAGTTCCTGTAGGAGCGGGCTTGCCCGCGATGGCCCTCCCCGGGGTTGGCACCAACGCTATCGCGGCTGAAGCCGCTCCTACAGGAGCACTGCTCCAGCATTGGAGCGAACGTTCCTGTAGGAGCGGGCTTGCCCGCGATGGCCCTCCCCCGAGGCCGGCGACGACGGCACGTCCGTCACGCGCGCGCCCGGCACACGTCGGCGAGCGTCGCGCGCAGCCGCTCGTGCGCGCGGAGCAGTCGCGCATATGCCAGCTCGGTGGTCGCGCCCTTGGCGCGCATCAGCCGCACGAGCGCGCGCCGCTCGGCGCGGGACCAGTCGCCCAGGTCGGGCACCAGCGCGAGCAGCGGCGCCAGCCGCGCGAAGCTGTCGCGCTCGGCGGCCGGCCAGTGGCGGCGGTCGCGCACGCCCAGGCGTGCCGCGACGTGTGCGTGCATCGCGACCATCGCGCGGTGGCGCGGCACGTTGCCGTGCGTGGCGAGATGGTCGGTGACGGCTTCCCCGAGCACCCGCAGCCACTGCTCGGGGAAGAACGCCTCGGGCCGGGCGCCCGGCAGGTCAAGGTGGATGTCGTCGGCGGCGAGGCGTCGCAGCCGCGCGAGCGGGGTGCGGTAGCCGCGGCGGGCGGCGATCTTCGCGGCTTCCGACTGCGCCAGCGCGAGCAGATCGGGACGCACCGGCCGGAACCCGAGCCGCCAGTAGAACCAGAACGCGCCGCTCGCGAGCGCGTCGTCGTTGTCGGCGCCGAACTGGTAGGGGTTCACCACGAAGCGCGTGCAGCCGAACAGCGTCCGCGCCGCGCGCAGGACCTGCGCATACAGTGCCGCGGCCTCGGCGCCGCGGAATTCCTCGAACACGCTGACGCCGGTGTTGGCCTGGTGGAACAGCGGCGAGACGCCGCCATACCCGAAAGGCACGCCGTTGGCGAAGATCATGTGGCCGAAGTTCGCCTCCACCGGCAGCCGGTGCTCGCCGCGCACGCCGACGATCGCCACCGCCGTGCCGTGACCCGCGTCGGCCAGGTAGACCGCGGCAGGATCGCCGTGCTGGAAGTGATAGACCTCCCGGTGCCGCACGAGCAGCGCCTGCTGTGCCACCGCGAGCAGACGCCGCCCCTGCGCGCGCGACAGGTGGCGGATCCCGCGCAGCGGGCGCGCGATCGCCGCCACCGGGTCGTCCGGGGCGCGCCGCAGGCGTTCGCGAAACACCACGCGCGGCACGCGCAGCCGGTTGTGCGTGGTGGCGGCGGCCGAGTCCGCGAGTTCCCAGGTGACGGGCACCTCTGCGGCGTCGTAGTGCTGGGCCCACACGCGCGCCGGCAGCCCGGGCTGGCCGCACTGGCGCAGCACCCAGGCGAAGGCGGTCGCGCCGCTGCCGGCGCGCGCGCGATCGATCCAGGCGCGCGTGTGATCGGCATCCTCGAAACCCTGCTGCTCGGCGAGTTCGACCACGTTGGCGAGCAGTGCGTCCAGCCAGCCCGGCTCCTCCCAGGCACGCCAGTCGATCTCGACGCGCTCGCCGTGCGCGACCGCGAGGAACGCCGCGTTGGCATGGTTGTAGGGGTAGCGCACCACCGTGCCGGCGATGCCGCTGTCCTGCAGCGCCGCCCGCGCCGCGCGCGGCAGGGCCGCCACGCGCGCGCCGACGCCCGCCAGCGCTGCTTCCGCTGCCGCATGCACCTGCCGATCGTCGGGAAACGCGCGCAGGAACGCGAGCAGATCGTGCAGGCGCCGCAGCGCCCGCGGGGAACGCAGCGGCAGCGCGGCGAGACCCGCGATCAGGGCGACCTTCCGCGTCGCCAGCCCCGGCCCGTAGCGGTTGACGACGGCAGCGAGGCGGGACAGCCGCGTGGCGGCCCGGCGGGTGGCCGTGGCAGCGGCGCGGGCCATGCTATTCGCCCACCCGCAGCAGCAGGCCGCGCACGCGCGCGATGCGGAACGACCAGGTGAATATCGCGACGCCGCCACCGAGCCAGGCGAGCGCGAGCAGCGCGCCGCGCCACCACATGCCGGCGTCGAAGCGGCCCTCGATGAGCACCGTCCGCATGCCCTCGAACACGTGGCTCGAGGGCAGGCTCCACGCCAGCGGCTCCAGCCAGTCCGGCAGCGTCGCGATGGGGTAGTAGATGCCGCTCACCGGCGCGAGCGCGAAGATCGACGCCCACGCGAGGCCCTCCACCCCGAGCCCCCAGCGCAGCAGCGCTCCGCACATCGCCAGGCCGATGGCCCAGCCGAACACCAGCAGGCAGCTGTAGAACCCCAGCAGCGGCAGGCCCATCGCGAAGATGTTGTAGTGGTACAGGGGGATCGCCAGCAGCGCCGCCGCGCCGACCCCGAGCGTCGCGCGCACGACGCTCATAGCCGTCAGCGCCGTCGCCAGCTCCCAGGGCCGCAGCGGGCTCGCGAACAGCTGCGCGAGGTTGCGCGCGTAGAGCTCCTCCATGAAGCTCGTGGACACGCCGAGCTGCGCGCGGAACAGGATGTCCCACAGCAGCACCGCGGACAGCAGCACGCCGGTCGCCTGCGCGACCCAGCTGCTGTGCTGGGTGAAGAACTGCGTGATCAGCCCCCACATGATCATCTGCACCGTCGGCCAGTAGGCGAGATCGATGAGCCGCGGCCAGGAGCTGCGCATCAGGTAGAGATAGCGGCGGATCATCGCGCCGATGCGCACGAGCGAGGCCGTCACGGCCGTCACCGGGCCACCCCGGCGGCGGCCGGAGACCCGGCGTCGCGCGCGATGTCCAGGAACACCTCCTCCATGGTCGTGCGGCCGTAGCGGGCGATGAGCGCCGCCGGCGACCCGGTCGCCACCACCCGGCCCGCGCGCAGCAGGATCACGTCGTCGCAGATGCGCTCGACCTCGGTCATGTTGTGCGAGGCGAGCAGGATCGTGGCGCCCGTGCGCGCCCGGTAGTCCATCAGCCAGGCGCGCATGCGATCGGCCACGTCCGGGTCGAGCGAGGCGGTCGGCTCGTCGAGCAGCACGAGTTCGGGCTCGTTGACGAGCGCCTTGGCGAGCGCGACGCGGGTCTTCTGCCCGGCCGACAGCGAGCCGTAGGCGCGGTCGAGAAAGCCGCCGAGATCGAGTTCCGCCGCGAGGCGCCCGACGCGGTCGCCCGGCCGCGCGACCCCGTACAGCGTACACCGCGAGGTTCTCCCGCACCGTCAGGCGCATGGGCAGGTCGACGTAGGGAGAGGAGAAGTTCACCCGCCCCAGCACCGCGTGCCTCGCGAGACCCAGGTCCTGCCCCAGCAGCCGCACGCTGCCGGCGTCCGGCGTCACCAGGCCCAGCAGCATCGCGATGGTGGTCGTCTTGCCGGCGCCGTTGGCCCCCAGCAACCCGCAGGTGATGCCGGGCGCGACCGAGAAACTGATGCCGTCCACGGCCGCGACCGTGCCGTAGCGCTTGCCGAGGTCGCGGACCTCGATCGCCGGCGACCCGCCTGCGCTCATCCCGCGCGGAACCGCGTCCGTGTACACTGGTCCGACCCCGCATGCCCGCCGTGTCCGGAGCATCGACGATGAAGAACTGGTTCCTGCGCCTCGCCTGCACCGCCGCGCTGTGCGGCCCGTTCGCCGCCCCCCTGCCCGTGCTGGCCGAGGAGACGGTGCCGTTCTCCTTCCAGACCCTGCGCGGCGTCAAGACGGTGGCCGTGCACGTCCGCGGCGTCGATCCGGACTTCCGCTCGCTCGGCTTCGAGGCGGTGTCGCTGCAGGCCGCCATCGAGACGCGGCTGCGCGCCGCCGGCATCGAGGTGATCGACACCGCCCAGGCCGTGGCCCGTGCCGATGCCGCGTTGCTGGAAGTCGCGTTCACCGTGCACGACCACACCGGCGACTACTTCAACAACTATCCCTACGCGGTGTCGGTGAAGCTGAAGCAGAAGATCGCCCTGCCTGGCGGGGGCGGGTCCTTCGTCGGCGAGACGGTCTGGTCCGACGGCCGCAGCGGCCTCGAGCAACCGAGCCACATCGCCCGGCTCGGTGACTATGCCCTGGCGTTGCTGGAGCATTTCATCGCCGATCTGCAGGCGCAGAACATCTGAGCGTTCGGGGAGCCCCTCCCCGGGATCCGCGCGGACCATAATCGCGGCTGAAGCCGCTCCTACAGGAGCGTTGCTCCGACGTTGGTGCGGGGTTCCTGCAGGAGCGGGCTTGCCCGCGATGCTTTCCCCGGGGTTGGCGCCAACCGCTACCGCGGCTGAAGCCGCTCCTACAGGAGCCTTGCTCCGACGTTGATGCGTAGTGCCTGTAGGAGCGGGCTTGCCCGCGATAGCCCTCCCCGAGGTCGGCACCA
>CAYOJP010000325.1:0-4360 GCA_964404305.1 uncultured Gammaproteobacteria bacterium | reverse complement strand
GTTAGTGTGCAGTTGACACCTATATAGTGTCGGCATGACACTAAGCTATGTCGTACACCTATGAACATCCGCACCCGGCGGTAACCACGGACGTGGTGCTGTTCACCATCCGCCAGGCACGCCTGGAACTGCTGCTCGTGCGCCGGGCCCAGCCGCCGTTCGCGGGCCGCTGGGCACTGCCGGGCGGATTCGTGGGGATCGACGAGCCCCTCGATGCCTGCGCGGCCCGCGAACTGGCCGAGGAGACCGGCCTGCGGGACCTGTACCTGGAACAGCTCGGCACGTTCGGCGAGCCCGCCCGCGATCCGCGCGAGCGCGTGATCTCGGTCGCCTACCTGGGCCTGGCACCGGCGGACCGCCTGCAGGCGGTTGCGGGCGACGACGCCGGTGAGGTGGGCTGGTTCGCGCGCGATGCGCTGCCCGCGCTCGCCTTCGACCACGGCCGCATCGTCGATCTCGCGGGCCGCCGCCTGGCCGCGAAGCTCGGTTACTCGACCATCGCGCTGCAGTTCCTGCCCCCCGAGTTCACGCTGGGCCGGTTGCAGGCGGTGTACGAGGCCATCCTCGGCCGGGTGCTCGACAAGCGCAATTTCCGCAAGCGGCTGCAGGGGCTGGGCTGTCTCGAGGAGACCGGCGGCCGCACGCGCGACGGCAACCACCGGCCGGCACGGCTGTACCGGGTCCGCGCGCCGGGCACGGTCGAATTCTTCCGCTGAACCATCCGCCAGGAGCTCCCCATGGCCACGACCGCCGTCGACCTCGCCGCCGCCAGCGCCCGCGACGCCCGCGCGCGGCTGCGGATCCGGATCCGCGAACTGCTCCAGGCGCGGGACGCGGTGCTCGTCGCCCACTATTACACCGACGCGGAGCTGCAGTCGCTCGCCGACGACAGCGGTGGCTGCGTGTCCGACTCCCTGGAGATGGCCCGCTTCGGCAACGCCCACCCGGCCCGCACGCTGGTGGTCGCGGGCGTGCGCTTCATGGGCGAGACGGCGAAGATCCTCAATCCCGAGAAGCGCGTCCTGATGCCGACGCTGGAGGCCACCTGCTCCCTCGACCTGGGCTGTCCGGCCGATCGGTTCGGCGCGTTCTGCGACGCGCATCCCGACCGCACCGTGGTCGTCTATGCGAACACGAGCGCCGCGGTGAAGGCGCGCGCGGACTGGGTGGCGACCTCCGGCATCGCGGTCGAGCTCATCCGCCACCTCGCCGCGCGCGGCGAGAAGATCCTGTGGGCGCCGGACCGCTACCTGGGCGACTACCTGCGCCGCGAGACCGGCGCCGACATGCTGCTGTGGGACGGCGCATGCATCGTGCACGAGGAGTTCAAGGGCGAGGAACTGCGCGAGCTGCGGGAGCTCCATCCGGAGGCCAAGGTGCTGGTGCATCCGGAGTCGCCGCGCGCGGTGATCGCGCAGGCCGACGTGGTCGGTTCGACGACCGGGCTCATCGACGCGGTGCGCCGCCTCGACGCGCCGCGCTTCATCGTCGCGACCGACAAGGGCATCTTCTACAAGATGCGGCAGGCCGCGCCGGACAAGGACCTCATCGAGGCCCCGACCGCGGGACGTTCGGCCACCTGCAAGAGCTGCGCGCACTGCCCGTGGATGGCGATGAATTCGCTCGAGTCCCTGCTGCACACGCTGGAAACCGGCGGCAACGAGATCCATGTCGATCCGGAGCTCGGCCGGCGCGCGCGCCAGCCGATCCGGCGCCTGCTCGACTTCGCCGCGCAGCGCCGCCGGGTCGTGGCCGGCGACAACGACGCCTGAGCACGATGCCCGCGCCCGCCCGCGCCAGCGTGGTGCTGGTGCACGGCCTGTACATGAACGGCTGGGACCAGCGCCTGCTCGCCCACCGGCTCGCGCGGGCCGGCTTCCGGGTCCGGATCTTCCGCTACCCGACCCTGCGCGAGCGGCCGCTCGAGAACGGCCGCGCGCTCGCAGCCTACGCGGCCGGTGCGGGCCCGGTTCACTTCGTGGCCCACAGCCTGGGCGGGCTCGTCGTGCGCCATGCGCTCGCGCAGGCCGACCTGCCCCCCGGCCGGGTCGTCACGCTCGGGACGCCGCACACCGGCTCGAGTGCCGCGGCCTGGCTGTCCGTCCGGGGCTGGGGCCGCCCGCTCCTCGGCCGCGCGCTCGACCAGGGACTGCTGGGCGGCGCCCCCGACTTTCCCCCGGCCTGGCAGACCGGGGCGATTGCCGGCACCCTGCGGCTCGGCCTGGGCATGGTCATCCCCGGCATCCCGCGCCCGAACGACGGCACCGTCGCGGTGGCCGAAACCGCCATGCCGGGCTGCGCCGACAGGCTGGTGCTGCCCGTGAGTCACTTCGGCCTGCTGGTCTCGGCCCGTGTCGCACAGGCCGCGGGTCACTTCCTCAACCATGGCCGGTTCGGCATATGAGGCGTTTCTTGGGCCGGTATTCCTCATGCTAAAATCGCGGCCGATCAGGGACTTTCTTTGCGAAGTTTATGATTGTGCACAGCCCGCGGGCACGCTTCGGCCGGCGTCATGCCGCACTGCAAAACGGCCGCGTGCGTGACCGGCGATACGGCCGGGTGGTCCCGGACGGCGGCGGATGAGCCCCTGCGCCCGGATCCTCGGCATCGACCCGGGTTCGCGCATCACCGGCTACGGCGTCATCGACTGCGACGGCCGCCGCTCCGTGCTCGTGGCGAGCGGGTGCATCCGCACGGGCGACGGCACGCTCGCCGAGCGGTTGCGTCGCATCCATGACGGGATCTGCGCGATCATCGACGAATTCGGTCCGGGGGAAATGGCGATCGAGATGGTGTTCATGAACCGCAACGCGGACTCGGCGTTGAAGCTCGGCCAGGCGCGCGGCGCGGCGCTCGTGGCGGGCGCGGCGCGCGGACTGCCGGTGCACGAGTTCACGCCCTCGCAGATCAAGCAGGCCATCGCCGGTCGCGGCGGCGCCGAGAAGGCGCAGGTCGCGCACATGGTGCGCGTGCTGCTCGGCCTGCCGGCGCTGCCGGCCGGCGACGAGGCCGACGCGCTCGCCTGCGCGCTGTGCCACGGCCACACCCGCAGTACCGCGGCTGCTATCGCGCGCGTGCCGGCGGGCCTGCGCCCGGGGCGGCGGCGATGATCGGACGCCTGCGCGGCCGCATCGTCGAGAAGCGCCCCCCGTTCCTGGTCGTGGACGTGGGCGGCGTCGGTTACGAGCTCGAGGCGCCCATGTCGACCTTCTACCGCCTGCCGGCGGTGGAGGCCGAGGTCATGCTGCACACCCACCTCGCGGTGCGCGAGGATGCCCACTCGCTGTACGGATTCTGGAGCGAGCGGGAGCGTCGCCTGTTCCGCGATCTCATCAAGGTGAACGGCGTCGGCGCGCGCATCGCGCTGGCGATCCTGTCGGGCATCGACGCCGACGAGTTCGCCGCCTGTATCGACGGCGGCGACACCGCGCGCCTGACGCGGGTACCCGGCATCGGCAAGAAGACCGCCGAGCGCCTGATCGTCGAGATGCGCGGGCGCATCGAGACGGCTGGCGACGGCATCAGCCGGGCGGCCGTGCCGGCGCTGGCCGATCCGATCGCCGACGCCATCGCCGGGCTCGTCGCGCTCGGCTACAAGCCGGCCGAGGCGTCCCGCTACGTCAACGCCCTGGACACCGCCGGCCAGACGAGCGAGGCGCTCATCCGCGCCGCGCTGCGCGCTCTCGCCCGTGGCTGAGCCGCGCGCATGACGCCGAACCCGACGCTCGCGGGCGGCGCGAGCCCCGAGGAAGCCGGCATCGAGACGCTGATCCGGCCGCGGCGCCTGGCCGAGTTCGTCGGCCAGCCGGCCCTGCGCGAACAGATGCAGATCTTCATCGACGCCGCGCGCAACCGCCGCCAGTCGCTCGATCACGTGCTCATCTTCGGCCCCCCGGGCCTGGGCAAGACCACGCTCGCGCACATCGTCGCGAACGAGATGGGCGTGGGGCTGCGCCAGACCTCCGGCCCGGTGCTGGAGCGCGCCGGCGACCTGGCGGCCCTGCTGACCAACCTCGAGCCGCACGACGTGCTGTTCATCGACGAGATCCACCGCCTCTCGCCGGTCGTGGAGGAGGTGCTCTACCCGGCGATGGAGGACTTCCAGCTCGACATCATGATCGGCGAGGGGCCGGCGGCGCGCTCGATCAAGCTCGACCTGCCGCCGTTCACGCTGGTGGGCGCGACCACGCGCGCCGGCCTGCTGACCTCGCCGCTGCGCGATCGCTTCGGCATCGTGCAGCGCCTGGAGTTCTACGGCCACGCGGATCTCACCCGCATCGTGGCGCGCGCGGCGCGCATCCTCAACGTCGCGATCGACGACGAGGGCGCCGCGGAGATCGCGCGGCGCTCGCGCGGCACG
>CAYOJP010000324.1:0-4364 GCA_964404305.1 uncultured Gammaproteobacteria bacterium | reverse complement strand
TGTACTCCGCGACCGGCCGGACCCTCGCCGCTCGATCTCAATGCGCCGCGAAGAACGCCATGGGCGTCGATCGCCACGTCGACCCGGTTGGTGCGCAGGCGCGGCTCGATCGCGATGCACAGCGGCGCTTTGCCGGCGAATTCCCGGACGCGCGTCGGCATCGACTTCCCGGTGGTGTCGCTGTCGACGATCGCCAAGGCCGGATGAGCCCGGCAGGCAGGGGGTATCCCCCTGCCTGCCCGCTCGTTCTGCACCACACTACGGAAACAGGAGCCCGACACGAAAACCTTTGCGGCACATCGCCGGTATCAACGACCTGCGTATTGCCCCCGCCGACCGCCGGTTCCAGTGGCCCCTCGGCCGGCGTCCGGACGATCACCCCGGACTGGGCGAACTCGGACTCTGAACTGGAGCCCTGGGTGTCCATCGCCGTGACAGCCGGGACAGCGCGATCCGCGATCGGAGAGACCGCGCGATGTCTCCCGCCGGATCACGGATCACGATTCATGGATCACCAGTCACCAGTCACAAATATTGTCCCGCGTCCACGCGCAGCACCTCGCCAGTCACGCAGCGCGCGCCGTCCGACAGCAGGAACAGCGCGGCGTTGCCGATGTCGTCCGGCGTGGCGAGCCGGCCGAGCACGGCCTCCGCGGCCGCCCGCTCGCGCATCTCCGCCGGCGCGGCGAGCGCCATCTCCGTCAGCACCATGCCCGGCGCGATCGCGTTGACCGTGATGCCCTTCGGCCCAAGTTCGCGCGCCGCCGTCTTGGTCAGGCCGATGAGACCGGCCTTGGCGGCGGTGTAGTTGGCCTGCCCGAACTTGCCGCGCAGGCCGTTGATCGAGGTGACGTTGACGATGCGGCCGTAGCCGGCCGCGATCATCGCCGGCGCGCAGGCGCGGATGAGGTTGAAGGCCCCGGTGAGGTTCACCTGCAGGACATCGAGCCACTCGGCGTCGGACATCTTCACGAGCGTGCGGTCGCGCGTGATGCCGGCGTTGTTCACCAGCAGCAGTGGCGGCTCGGGCAGCGCCGCGACGGCGGCGGCCACCGCCGCGCCGTCGCCGATGTCCACCGCGTGCACCGGAATGCCGTCGACCTCACCGGCCTCGCGATCGAACGCGTGCACGCGCGCGCCGCGGGCGGCGAGCGTCACGCCGATCGCGCGGCCGATACCGCGGGCGCCACCCGTGACGAGCGCGCAGCGCCCGCCGAGATCGAACGGCGTGGACACGGCCGTCAATGCAGGCTCGCGTACTTGGCGAGCAGTTCGTCGCGCGACTCCCGGAAATCCGGGTGAGAGACGATGATTTCGCCCGGATTAGGGCACACGAGGCGGCACTGGGGCTCGTCCTCCGCGCCCACGCACTCGCTGCACTTCAGGGCGTCGATGACGTAGATCGGCTCCGCGCGGCTGATCGCTCCGTTCGGACAGACCGGTTCGCAGGCGTCGCAGGCGGTGCACAGCTCTGTGATCATGAGTGCCATGGCGTTTCCCTCACGTTGCGGATGCCGTTGCGGCAAGGTTCAGCGATGCTGCCACACGGCCGGGCGCTTCTGCAGGAACGCCTGCAGGCCCTCGACCGCGTCGGCGGTGTGCATGAGTCCGTCGAGGTACAGGCGCTCGACCTCGTCCAGCCGGGCGCAGGCCGCGTGCGCGTACGGGCCTCGCACCGCGCGCACCGCATGCCGCAGCGCCGCGGTGCTGTGGGGCGCGAGGTGCTCGTCGAACCACGCCTCCGCCGCCGCGACCGGATCGGCCGCGAGCGCGTCCACCAGCCCCATGTCGAAGGCCTGCGTGCCGGTGACGGCCCGCCCCGACCAGAGCAGGTCCTCGGCGTGCGCCTGCCCGACGCGCGGGGGCAGCAGCGCCGAGGCCGCCGGGGCGAAGACCCCGAGCCTGATCTCGGGCTGGCCGAGACGGGCGTCGGGGTGCGCGAAGATCCGGCAGCCGGCCAGGACCACCTCCAGGCCGCCGCCGAGGCACTGGCCCTGGACGGCGACGAGCACCGGCACCGGGCAGGCGAGCAGGCGCTTGAGCAGTCCGTGCAGGGAGGCGAGCATGGCGGCGCACCCGGCGGGCAGGTGTTCCTCCACCGAGGCGCCGAAGCTGAAGTGCGGACCCTGAGCCGCCAGCAGCACGGCCGCGAGCGCCGGATCGTCGAGATGCGCGGCGAGCGCGGCGTCCAGCGCCCCGAGCATGTGCGCATCGACGATGTTGGCCTTCGGCCGCGCGAGGGTCAGCCGCAGCAGGCGCCCGCCGCGATCGAGCCCGACGACGATCGGCGCCTCGCTCACGGGCCGCCCCTGCGGTTGCGCGGCAGCAGGCTCTCGGTGAGTTCGTCGGTCCACGGCTCGCCGCGCGCGAGTGCCTGGCGCAGCGCCACGAAGTCGATCTCGCGGTCGCCGTCGGCAGGCTCGTTGAAGGCGCGAAAGCCCGCCCGCGCCTCGGTCATCATGTTCAGCGCCAGCCAGGCGCGCGCGTTCTCCTTGTTCGCGTTCCAGGCGGCAAGCTTCGGCTTGCGCAGTTCCTCGAAGGTCCTGGTCGTGCAGTCCGGGAAGGTCAGCAGCAGCTTCGTGCAGTACTCCTCGACCTTCGCGTCGAGCAGGGAGAGATCCACGGTGCCGCGCGCGAGCAGAGCCTTGCCCGCGGCCGCATCGGCGCCCGTCCTGGGCTCGCCATGCACGAGGCGGCCGTACTCGTCGAGCATGCGGGCCGTCTCGACCAGCGGGTTGGGCACGAACGCACCGTCCACCTTCAGGGCCGGCACGATGTCGGCGATGATGCCGAGCCGGTAGGCCTTGTGCGCCGACCACGGCTCGCACAGCGTGCCGGAGAGCATGGCCCGTTCGCAGCCGAGCATGAGCGGCAGGAAGTCGGTCGCCCCGCCGATCGGCGCGGAGCCGTGCTTGGGCCCGGCCTGGCCGAAGCGGGCCAGGTCCTGCGCGATCGAGATGTCGCAGGCCATGCCGATCTCCTGCCCGCCGCCGATGCGCATGCCGTTCACGCGGCAGATGACCGGCTTGTCGCAGCCGAGGATGGCCGAGACCATGTCGTTGAACAGCCGCATGTACTGGCGGTACTCCTGCGGATTGCCGGCGTAGTACTCGGCGTACTCCTTCGTGTTGCCGCCGGTGCAGAAGGCCTTGTCGCCGCTGCCGGTGAACACCACGCAGACCACGTCGCGCGCGACCGAGGCGGCGCGGAAGGCGAGGATGGTGCCCTTCACCATCTGCGTCGTGTAGGAGTTGTGCTGCTTCGGATTGTCGAGGGTGATCCACGCGTGGTACAGGCCGGGAACCGCCTTGCCGTCCGGTGTGCGGGCCGGGCGCTTCTCGTACAGCACGCCGGGCACGACGGGCTCGCCGGTCAGCGTGTGGTCGACGAGGTGCGCGGGAACGGGACGGGTGGCGGGCATGGCGCTCATGGCGATCTCCTTGCGGCTGTGGGGACGAGCACCGCGCGCCGGCGCAGGCGCCCCGCGTGCACGTCGTCGAAGACTTCGTTGATGCGCTCCAGTGGCTGGCGCTCGATGAACGGCGCGAGCGCGATGCGGCCGTCGAGCACGAGTTCGAGGGCGGCCGGGTACAGCTCCGGCGGGCAGCCCCAGTTGCCGATCGCGCGTGCATCGAAGGCCATCAGGTTCGACAGCCGCACCTCGATCCGATCCATCGTGTAGCCGACCACGCTGAGCGTGGCGCCGGGCACGAGCAGGGCCCAGGCAGTGGTCTGCCCGGCGGCGTTACCGGAGCACTCGAAGATGATCCACTCGGTGCGGCGCAGGCCGCGCGCGGCGGCGAAGTCGCCGATCGCATTCTTCAGCGCGCGGGCGTCGTGGGCGCGCGCGTTCAGGGCGAGCGCCGCCCCGTGCGCGCGAATCGCTTCGAGCTTCGCATCGTCGACGTCGATGGCGATCACGGTCGCCCCCGCCGCCGCGGCGACCTGCACGGTATAGCCGCCGACGCCGCCGGTGCCGACGACGATCGCGAGATCGCCGGCCGCCAGTCCGCTGCGGTGCACGGCCTGGTAGGGGGTGGTGACGGCGTCGGCGATCACCGACAGGTCGGCCAGCGCGAGACCAGCGGCGGCGAGCCGGCCCTCGTCGACCGGGCACAGGCCATGGGAGGGCACGCACAGGTGCGTCGCGAAGCCCCCGTGCAGATCGTTGCCGGGCATCTTCTGGTGCGGGCAGATGGCCGGACGGCCGCGCCGGCAGGCATCGCACTGCCCGCAGGGAATGACCGCTGGCACGATCACGGCCCGCCCCAGCCATTCGCGCGCGGCGTCGCCGGCCGCCGCCACGCGTCCGCTCACCTCGTGGCCGAGCGCGAGCGGCAGCCCGTGGCGGGTGTTGACGCCAT
>CAYOJP010000323.1:0-4390 GCA_964404305.1 uncultured Gammaproteobacteria bacterium | reverse complement strand
CGGCACCGGCGCCCTCAGCTTTTCACCGTCGAGTGCAGCGCATTTCCGCTCTCCTGTTTAGCGGTCACCCGGGCCGGACCGCGCGCGGGACCGGCGCCGGCTGGCGGCTCGCCTGTGGTATACAGGCGCGACCGAACCTGCCGACGAGCCGCCGATGAACCCGAACCGCCTCGTATCCGCGCGCCTCGGCGCGGGCCTGCTGTCGCTCGCCACCCTCCTGCCCGCCACCGCCGGCGCCCCCGACGCCGAGGCCCTGTACGGCGCCCGCTGCGGCATGTGCCACAACCTCGGCTTCCTCGCGCCGACGCGCGAGCAGTTGCGCAACCTCACGGTCGAGGAGATCGAGGCCGCCCTGTGGCACGGCACGATGCAGGAGCACGCCAACGGCCTGAACCGCGCCGAGCGCCAGGCCCTGGCGCGCCTGCTGGCCGGCGCCGACGCCGCCCCGAAGGCCCGCGAAGCGGGTGTGACGCCCTGCGACGCGCCGCCCGTGCCCGCGACCGGTGCGGCCGACTGGCCCGGCTGGTCGAACGACAACCGCTTCAACCGCCACCTCGCGAACGTGCCGTTCGGCGCGACCGACGTCGCCGGCATGAAGCTCAAGTGGGCGGTCGCGTTCCCGGTGCAGTCGACCTTCTCCGGCGGCGGCAATTCGATCGCCGTGCACGGCGGCCGGCTGTTCGTCGGCAACCTCAACCACTGGGTGTACGCGCTCGACGCCGCGCGCGGCTGCGCACTGTGGACGTTCCGCGCCGAGGGGCGCGTGCGCTCGAACATGGCAACCGACGGGACGATCGTCGTGTTCGGTGATCTCATGGCGAACGCCTATGCGCTCGACGCCGGCACCGGGCGTCTCGTGTGGCGCACCCGCGTGGACTGGGGTCCGGGGTCGCGCATCACCGGCAACGTGACGCTGCACGGCGGGCAGGTCTACGTGCCGGTCTCCAGCCTCGAGGAAGTGCTGGTGATGAAGATGGACATCCCCTGCTGCCTGTTCCGCGGCAGCGTGGCGGCGCTCGACGCCGCCACCGGCGCGGTGAACTGGAAGACCTGGACCATCGACCGCTACGCCGAGTACCTCGGCGACAACGACATGGGCGTCGCGCGCTTCGGTCCGGCCGGCGTGCCGGTATGGTCCGGCATAAGCGTCGATGAGCGGCGCGGCGTGGTCTACGTCGGCAACGGCAACCAGTTCACCGAGCCGCGCGTGGAGGAATCCGACGCGGTGATGGCGCTCGACATCAAGACCGGGGCGAAGCGGTGGGTCAGGAGCCTCGCGCCCGAGCAGATGGGCCGGCAGGACATCTACCACCTCGCCTGCGAGGCGTGGTGGGACCCGGAGCGCAAGAACTGCTCGCCGGAGAATCCGCAGGGCCACGGCGACCGCGACATCGGCGCACCGCCTATCCTCGTCATGCGCGTGGATGGCAGGGACGTCGTCGTCGCCGGCAGCAAGGACGGCATGCTCTACGCGCTCGACCCCGACGCGAACGGCAAGGTGCTGTGGAACGTGCGCGTGGGCCGCGGCGGCGAGGCCGGCGGCATCGAGTTCGGTATCGCCTCCGACGGCCGCAACGCCTACGCCCCGGTCGTGGACATGAACTCCGACCTCAGCTCCGATGGCTCGCTGACGGCGGTCGACCTCGTCAGCGGCAAACCCGCATGGCGCGTGGACAGGATCGCCGCCCGCTGCGGCGGCCTGCCGACGCCGCCGTGCGGCAACGCCGTCTACTCGCCGCCCACCGTCGCCGGCCAGGTCGTCTTCGTCGGCCTGCAGGACGGCACGCTGCGCGGCTACGCCACCGCCACCGGCAGGGAACTCGTGGTGCTCGAGACCGCGAAGAAGTACGAGGGAGTGAACGGCCTGCCCGGCGCTGGCGGCTCGATCGCCAATGGCGGCCCGGTGATCGTGGGCAACATGCTCTACATCATGAGCGGCTTCCAGATGCTCAACGTCGGGTTGCCGGGTAACGTGCTGCTCGCCTGGGAGATCCCGGGTGCGACGGCGGTCGCGAGTGACTGAGCCGAATGACGCCGGCACCGGCGGGTCAGCGCCGATCACTCCGCGGAGCGATCATGCGCGCCGATCTCCAGCCAGTACCGGCGCGCGTAATCGCGCTCCGGGTGCTCGATCGCGAGCGGGGCCAGCCCGCGTGCGCGGAAGAACCCTTCGGCATCGGCCTGCGCTTTCACGAGCAGCCCGTCGCAGCCCTGCGCACGCGCCGCCGCCGCGGCTGCCTCCAGCAGCACCGACCCCGCGCCCGCGCGCTGCCGGGCCGGGTCCACGTAGATCCCATGCAGGAGCAGGGCAGGGCGGCCGGCCGGCGCAGCACGCCGATCCGCCGGCTCCCAGGCGGCCACGCCGATGATGCCGCCCGCGTCGGCCTCCAAGACCACGAGGGTCAGGTGCTCCAGGTCGAGGGCGGTGTAGCGGTGGCCGGGCAGCGCGAGACGCTTCACCCGCTCGGGCAGCGTCCACGTCATGATCGCACGCTCGATCACGCCGTTGACGGCTTCGAGATCGACGGGTGCGGCCGGACGCAGTCTGGCCATCAGCAGGCTGCAACCATCGGTGCGGCAGGGCTGTCATTGCGCGCCCGGCGTAGCGGTCCGGCGTCGGGTCGCACCGGCATTGCAGGTGGAGTGCGTCTCACAGATACCTGATGCGCCCGCGCAAGCTGTCCGCATCCGTGACGACGTCGACCAGCACCGCGCCATCGTTCGTCGTGCCGACGAGCACCGCCCGCCCGGAGATCGGAATGACGGTGTCGATCTGGAAGCGCACGCCACCGCCGCGCAGGAAGCATTCCTCGTCGAAGAACAGCCGGTCGCCGTTCTTGCCGACGGCATCGGACTCGATCGTCTCGTGCCCGATCAGCCGGACGATGTCGTCGCGGCCGGCGACGTCGATCGCCTCGATCGTGCGGGTGTCGGGGGTGATGAGCAGGGCTTTCATCGATGGGTGTCTCCGCAGATTGCGTTGGTCGGGATGGCGCCAGGCCGGCGGCGCGGCCTGATACACCGACACGCGCCCGGCGGCCGTCACCAGTTCGACAGGCTCGCCGCTCGCCACGGCGGGAAGCGCCAGGCCGGGGCGGCAGGCCCGGGAGCGGCGGCGCTGGTCGCGCGCCGCGGCAGGACCGTCGCGCCGGAGCAGCACGAGGAATACGGCGCGGGTGCATGGCCGCAGGATACCCGACCGGGACGCGTCGTTGGCCGCAGCCGGCAATCGGGCTATATACCGGAGCAGAAATGCGCTGCACTCGGCGGTGAGACGCCGGGGGTGGCGGTGCCGGGTGGTTCCGCGGCAACCGTGAGCGCGCAGGGCGCGCGCGACCCAGAGCTGCAGGGACGTACTCGAGCGCGTCGCGGCGGAGCCACCGGGCACGCCTACGGGGCGGAGCGTTCGACATTTCCGCGCTTCTATATAGGCTTGCAGGCTCGCCAGGCGCGGCGTCCCAGGCTCGCGCCCTGCACGTGGAGGAACCCGCCATGCCGACCGTCTACGACTTCAGTGCCCGCAGCATCGACGGCATCGAGCAGCCGCTCGCCGCCTGGACCGGCCAGGCGCTGCTCGTCGTCAACGTCGCGAGCAGGTGCGGCTTCACGCCGCAGTATGCGGGCCTCGAGGCCCTGCACCGCAGGCATGCCGCGAAGGGCTTTGCGGTGCTCGGCTTCCCGTGCAACCAGTTCGGCCAACAGGAACCCGGGGACGAGGCCGCGATCAGGGACTACTGCCGGACGACCTGGGACGTCACGTTTCCGCTGTTCGCCAGGATCGAGGTCAACGGCGACGCCGCGCATCCGCTCTACGCCTTCCTGAAGAAGGCCGCCCCCGGCCTGCTCGGCACCGAGGCCATCAAGTGGAACTTCACCAAGTTCCTGGTCGACCGCGGCGGACGGGTCGTGCGGCGCTACGCGCCGACGGCGACGCCGGAGAGCATCGAGGAAGACGTCGTGGCGTTGCTCTGAGCCGGTACGGCCGGGAGGCCGCGCGATGAGCCTGCCGCGGGTCGCCCGCATCGAGGTCCGCTTCAATGCCTGGAAGGAGGAATTCCGGTCAGCCCAAGCCGGACAAGACGGGCTGAGTGGTCCGCCGCAGGCAAGTCTACCGGGGCCCATGTTCGCATCGCCCACCCCTCCGCCACGGCTGGCGGCAGGGGTGGCACGCATCGACGCCCGTCGCTACATGGAAGAGCGGAAATGTCGATCACTGCGGCCGGCACCGGGGTCCAGTGTTTTCCAATGCCAGGTGCGGAACGATTCCGCTCTGCCATTCAACCGGCCACGGCGAGCGCAAGGTCCAGCACCGGACCGCCGTCCAGCAGTTCGTCTAGGAGGTTGAAGTGGTGCCGGCCGGGCGCCACGACGACGGGTGCGACGGCATTCC
>CAYOJP010000322.1:0-4422 GCA_964404305.1 uncultured Gammaproteobacteria bacterium | reverse complement strand
GCGGCTCGCCACCACCACCAGCACGGAGAACTCCGGCCTGCTCGCCGCGCTCCACCCGGCGTTCGAGCGCGCGCACGGCGTGAAGGTCGACGTGATCGCGGTCGGCAGCGGCAAGGCGCTCGAACTCGCGCGCAACGGTGATGTCGACGTGGTGCTCGCGCACGACCCCGAGGCGGAGGCCGCCTTCCTCGCCGAGGGCGCCGGCAGCGACCGCCGCGCGGTGATGCACAACGACTTCGTGATCGTCGGCCCGCCCGCGGATCCGGCCGGCATCGGCGGCGCCGCGGACGCCGCGCGGGCGTTCAAGCTGATCGCCGCGCGCGCGCAGCCTTTCGTCTCGCGCGGCGACCAGTCGGGCACGCACGTGAAGGAACTGGCGCTATGGCGGGCGGCCGGCGTCGCACCCTCCGGGCGCTGGTACCTGGCGACCGGCCAGGGCATGGCCCCCGTGCTGCAGATCGCGGCCGACAAGCAGGGCTACACCCTCGTCGATCGCGGCACCTGGCTGGCGCTGCGCGGGCGTCTCGATCTGCGACTGCTGCACGCCGGCGATCCGGTGCTCCACAACCCGTATCACGTCCTGCTGGTCAATCCGCAGCGCCACCCGCACGTGCAGGGCGCCCTCGCCCGCGCCTACGCCGGGTTCCTCGCCGGGCCCGAGGGGCAGGCCCTCATCGCCGCCTTCCGCATCGACGGCGAGCAACTGTTCTTCCCGGACGCCGGCAACGACTGACGCGCGGCCTTCCCTGCCGGGGGCCGGCGTGCGATCTTCGCCGCCGCCATGGACTATTTCTTCTCCGCCGGCGCCACCGCGCTGGCCCTCATCGCCGGTTTCGATCCGCAGGTCTGGCGCATCGTCGCGACCTCGCTCGCGGTGTCGCTCGCCGCCGTCGTGCTCGCGGCGATCCCGGGCATTCCGCTCGGCATCGCCACCGCCCTGTGGCGCTTCCCCGGCCGCCGCCTGCTGCGGCACACGCTCGATGCGTCGATGGCGGTCCCGACCGTCGTCGTCGGCCTGCTGCTCTACGGCCTGCTGTCGCGGCGCGGCCCGCTCGGCGACCTCGCGCTGCTGTACACCCCCGCGGCGATGGTGATCGGACAGGCGGTGCTGGTGCTGCCGATCGTCTGGAACCTCGTCATCACGGCGATCGAGACCACCGATCCACGGCTCGCGACAACCTGCCGCCTGCTCGGCGCGGACGCGCGCCAGCAGGCGCTCCTGTTCGTCTCCGAGGCGCGCGTGGCGCTCCTCGCGGCAATCGTGCTGGCCTTCGGTCGCGCGATCGGCGAGGTCGGCGTGGCGATGATGCTGGGCGGCAATATCGACGGCTACACGCGCACGATGACGACGGCCATCGCGCTCGAGACCAGCAAGGGCGAGTTCGAGCTGGCGCTCGCTCTGGGCATGCTGCTCCTCGCGGTGGCGCTCGCCGTCAACGGCGCGTTCGGCGCGCTCCAGGGGCGCCGGCGATGAGTGCGAACGGCACGGCCTGGGCGCTGGACGGCGTCGCCGTCGGGTACGACGGACCGCCGGTCGTGCGGATAGGACAACTCGCGATCGAGGCAGGCACGGTCACCGCCGTCGTCGGCGCGAACGGCGCAGGCAAGAGCACGCTGCTGCGACTGCTCGCGCTGCAGGCGCTGCCGCAGGGGGGGACCCTGCGGTTCATGGGCGAGCCGGTGACCGCCGCGCGCCTTGCGGCCCTGCGTCGCCGGGTCGGACTGCTGCCGCAGGCCCCCTACCTCCTGCGCGGCAGCGTGAGTGCCAACGTGGAGATCGGCCTGCGCCTGCGCAGGATGTCGCGAGCGGAACGCGCGACCCGCGTCGAGGCGGCGCTCGCCTCGCTCGGCCTGGCGCGCCTGGCGGCCCGCCCGGCGCGCGAGCTGTCCGGGGGCGAGGCGCAGAAGGTCGCGCTCGCGCGCGTGCTGGTATTCGAGCCCGAGGTCCTCGTCCTCGACGAGCCCTTCACGCATCTCGATGCCGGGGTCGCCGCCGAGATTGCCGCGCTCATCGCGCGCATCGGCGAAGCACGGACCCAGACGGTGATCTTCAGCACGCACGACGCACTGCGCGCGCGGGCGCTGGCCGGCCGGGTGCTCGGCATCGTCGACGGGCAGCTCGGCGCGGCCGCGCTCGCGAACGTCTACGCAGGCCGGCTCGACCCCGCGCTGCGCGTCTTCGACACCGGGCGCCTTCGGCTCCACGTCGGTGGGCAGATGCGCGCGGCGGATCGTGTCGCGATCGACCCCGCACGGGTGACGTTGTCGGCCGACGGACGCGACACCGGGCTGCGCAACTGTGTCGCGGGCCGCGTGGTGGCACTGGTCGAGAGCGGGAGCGACATCCTGGTTACAGTCGACGCGGGAGAACCGGTGCAGGCGCTGGTCAGTCCCGCGATGCTCGCGCAGGCCCGCCTGGGGATCGGCAGCGCGGTGCGGGCGAGCTTCCCGGAAGACGCCGTGCAGGCGCTGTAGCACGCACAGTATCCGCAGCTCGGCCCCCGCCTGCCGGCGCCGGCCGCTGCTTCAAAAGTGGTAGCCGACCCGGAACAGGTGGAAGTTGATGCCGGGGTTGTGGTCGCCGAGGCCGGCGTTCGAGAGGTGCTGGAAGCGGTAGCCCAGCTCCCAGGCCGAGTTGGCGCCGAAGCGCACGCCGCCACCGATGCTCTCGGCGAAGCTGAAGGCGATGTCGAAGTCCTTGTCTTCGAGTTCGGTCTCGGTGAACCCGTGGAGGCCCAGCCCCAGCTCCAGGAACGGGGAGAAGCTGCCCATCGGCTGGTGGGTCTGGTAGCGGAACACGGCCGCGGCGCCGACCTCGCCCATAGAATCGTTGCCGGTCCGGCCGGCGTCGGCATCCCAGTAGCTGCCGCCCAGCTCCCAGAACCCGCCCAGGTACCAATCGCCGTCGGCGAACCACTTCGCGCCCCAGTCCCAGCCGAAGGCCGCGCCGAAGCGCGTGGCGTCGTCGTCGCCGGTGCCGACCTCGAACGCGAAGCTGTCGAGCGCCGGCGCCGCAGGCCCGAAGGCCAGGCCGGCGGCGAGCGCCAGGCCAGGAATGAACCGGTTCACGTCACTTCCTCCATGGTGGACGGGACCGTCGAGCAGGCGCGATTGCCCCCCGGGTCGCGAGCCGATTATGCGGAGCGGCCGGCAGGGATGGCAACGGCAGGGGGGACACCGGTGCTCCGGAGACGCATGCTGCCAGGTATCTCCACCTCGATTCCCGGACCGGGCCCGGGTCAGGTAGAGGGCTGCACCAGCGGGTGCTCAACCGCGGGAACTCTCGACCGCGGCGCAGCACGCAGTCGCCGCCGGGGCATCCCCGTGCCGGGCGCCCTTGGAGTCGGCCGGCGCCCGGCGCGTGCCGGGCGGGATGCAGCAGGCATCCGACACCCGGGCGACCGCGGGCTCGATGCCTACGAACTGGCCGGCGTACGGCCCCGTGGTCAGCAGGCGGTAGGTGCGATCGGACACCGCCATACGCTCACCGCGGGGGTACACGCGACCTTCGTCGTCGGCCACCTCCGCGAAGGGTCCGCGGTAGATGACCGCGTGGCCGGCGTCGCTCCGGGGGCCGCTCTCGCCCTTCACCGCGGTCAGGGTCACCGCCCGGAACTCGATGCCGGCGACCGTCCGCCAGGGCTCCGCCCCCCACTGGTCGATGGCGATGCCGAGGAAGCCCGCCTCCCTGAATGCGGCGACGAATGCCAGCTCCTGGAAGGCACCGGAAATGCAGCCGGTCCACAGCACCGGATCGGACTTCAGGGCCGGCGGCACGGGCTCGTCGGCGACGATGTCGGAGATCGCGACGCGGCCGCCGGGCCGCAATACCCGGAAGATCTCGCGCAGCAGTTGTCGCTTGTCGGCATCGGTCACCAGGTTGAGCACGCAGTTGGAGACCACGAGATCGACGCTGGCATCGGCAACGAGCGGACGCTCGCGACGCTGGGTCGCCTGCCAGTGCGCGAGCCGCGCCCAGCCGTCGGCATCATGCACCGGTGCGCGGGCGAGCTCGGCGTCGAGCGCGTCGAGGTCGAGCGCGAGATCCTCGATGCGGCCGCGCCGGAACTCGACCCGATCGCCGCCGATGCGCGCGGCGACCGCGTCCTGGTGCCGGCGCGCGAGCGCGAGCATGTCGCGGTTCATGTCGACGCCGATCACCCGCCCGCACGGCCCGACGAGCTGTGCGGCGAGGTAGCAGATCTTCCCGCCGCCGCTGCCCAGGTCGAGCACCGTGTCGCCCTCGCGCACGTAGCGGCTCGGATCACCGCAGCCGTAGTCGCGCTCCAGGATCTCCTGCGGCAGCGCCTCGAGCAGGCGCCGGTCGTACTGCACGGGGCAGCACAGCGCGGGCTGCACGTCCTGCGCGCCCGCGCTGTAGCGCTCCAGCACCTCGTTCACCACGTCCATCGCGCTCTCCCC
>CAYOJP010000321.1:0-4427 GCA_964404305.1 uncultured Gammaproteobacteria bacterium | reverse complement strand
CCGCGATGCCTTCAGGCGTCAGCCGGTGCCGCCGAGGATCGCGACAGCCTCGGCATGGACGCGCCTGTCGCCCGCGGCCACGATCCGGCCGGTGCGGAAATCGCGCCGGCCGTCCCACGCCGTGATCACGCCGCCGGCGCTCTCGATGATCGGCACCAGGGCGGCGACGTCGTAGATCCTGAGATCGGCCTCGACGACGAGGTCGATGTGGCCGGCGGCCAGCATGCAGTAGGCGTAGCAGTCACCGCCCCAGCGCGCGAGGCGCGCCCGGGCCGCCACCCGGGCCTGCGCGTCCCGCTCCGCCGGCGTGCGGAACATCGCCGGATCGGTCGAGTAGAGCGTCGCCTCGGCCAGCGACGGGCAGGCGCGGGTGGCGAGTCGCGAACGGGTCCCGTCCCGTCCGCGCAGCCAGGCGCCGGCGGCGCTCCCCGTGTAGCGCTCGCCCAGGTAGGGCTGGTCGACGCAGCCGAGCACCGGCTCGTCGCCTTCGCACAGCCCGATCAGCGTGCCCCACAGGGGCATGCCGGAGATGAAGGCGCGGGTGCCGTCGATCGGATCGAGTATCCAGCGCAGGCGCGCGCCGCCGCCGCCCTCGCCGTATTCCTCGCCGACGATACCGTGGTCCGGGAAGTGCTCCGCGATGAGCGCGCGCAGGCACCGTTCCGCGGCGCGGTCCGCCTCGGTGACCGGATCGAACGAACGTCCCCCGGCCTTGCTGTCCACGGCGAGCGGCCGGCGGAAGCTCGGCAGGATCACCCGCCCCGAGGCATCGGCCAGCGTGTCGGTGAAGGCCGTCCACGTCTCCAGGTCGACGGCTGCGCTCATCGGCTCTTCACCCGCATCAGGCCTTCCTGCGCGGTCGAGGCCACCAGCGTGCCATCCCGGCGGTAGACCGCGCCCCGCGCGAGCGCCCGCGCCCCGCTCGCCGAGGGACTGTCGGTCACGTAGAGCAGCCAGTCGTCCATCCGGAACGGGCGGTGGAACCACAGCGCGTGATCGATGCTGGCCAGTTGCAGGTTCGCGTCCATGAAGCTGATCGGGTGCGGGCCGAGGGCCGTGGTGAGCAGCCCGTAGTCGGAGACGTAGGCGAGCAGTGTCCGGTGCAGCGTCGGGTCGTCGGGCAGTGGCGCGGGAATGCGCAGCCACAGGCGCGAGGCGGGCGTGCCGGCGGCCTCGGCCTGCGCGTCGATGCCGGCCAGCGGCCCGACGGGCCGGAACTCGAACGGGCCGGCTACCCTGCGGAGCACGCGCTGCAGCTTTTCGGGGATCTCGCCCTTCACGAGCATGGCGTGCACCGAGCCGTCCTGCAGCCGTTCCGGGTCCGGCACGTCGGGCATGGTCGCCTGGTGCTCGAGGCCATCCTCCTCCCGCTGGAAGGAGGCCGACAGCGTGAAGATCGGCTGGCCGTGCTGGATGGCCACCACGCGCCGGGCCGAGAAGCTGCCGCCGTCGCGGTTGCGGTCGACGGTGTAGACGATCGGCGCGTCATGGTCGCCCTCGCGCAGGAAGTACGCGTGCAGCGAGTGCACCGCGCGGCCCTCGACGGTGTATTGCGCCGCCTGGATGGCCTGCCCGAGGACCTGGCCTCCGAACACGCGCGTGGTGCCGATGTCGCGGCTCGAGCCGCGGAACAGGTTGTCCTCCAGGCGCTCCAGCGCGAGCAGGGCGATCAGTTCCTCGGCGAGACTCGCGACGGACGCGGACGCGGGCGCGGCGGTGTCGGTCATCCCCGCATGGTAGCCGACACGGACGAGGAGTTTAATGGCGGGGAGAATTCGCGGCGGTCGGCGGCGGATGAGGCTGGCGGCGATGCCGGGTAGCTCGGACGCGACCGTGAGCGCGCAGGACGCGCGCGACCGAGCGATACAGGGATGTACTCGAGCGAGTCGCGGCGGAGCCACCCGGCGCCGCCGCGACCCGGAGCAATCGGCATGTCCGCGCTGCCTGGCATTCGCGCTACCAGCTGTACCGCGCCTGGAATCCGATCTGCCGCGGTCGATCGGTGAAGCGGAAATAGCTGCCGGCGGACAGCGGCACGTCGTCGCCGCTGTGGCTGGTCAATTCGTCGTTGAGGTTGCGCCCGATCATGGCGATGTCCCAGCTGCCGTCCTCGCCGCCGAGGGCGAGGCGCAGGTTGACCTTCGCGTACGAGTCCTGCACCAGGTTCGGGTCGTTGTCCGAGCGGGTCTGGAAGTCGTCGCTGAACTGCAGGTCCAGCGCGCCGGTGAACAGCAGCGCATGCGGCAGCGGCTGCGTGTACGTGAGGTTGAAGTTGCCCGACCACTCGGGGGCATACTGCAGATCGGCGTCGGTCAGATCCTGCGAGCAGGGGACGTTCACGCCCGGACGCGAGAGCCCGGCGGCGATTGCGGCGCGATTGGCGCTGGCCTGCTGGGCGATCGTGCATTGCGCGTTCGCGAACTCGTCGTAGGTCGCGTCGAGGAAGGACATTGCCAGGCCCAGGCGCAGGAAGTCGGTCAGCGCCCAGCGCAGGTCGAGTTCCACGCCCTGGGTGGTGGCGGCCGCGGCGTTGTCGACGAGGAAGTTGACCGTGCCGTCGAAGCCGACGACCTGCAGGCTCTCGTACTCGTCGCGGAACACCGCGACGTTGACGACCGCCCGGCCGTCGAGCCAGGTCGTCTTCAGGCCGCCCTCGTAGGCATCGACCTCCTCGGGCTCGAAATCGCCGCCGTTCGGATTGCGGGGGCCCTGCCGGTTCTGCTGGTCGAACCCGCCGGCCTTGAAGCCCTGCGCGAACGAGAAGTACGCGAGCACGTTGTCGGTGACGTCGAACTCGGCGTTGAACGACGGGGTGAAGTCGTCATCGGTGCGCGAGTCGGTGATCGCGTGCGGCACCCAGCCGAACACGGCCGCGAATACCGGCACGGTAGCCGGGGCCAGGCTCACGGCCGGGTTGCCGATCGGCGCGAAGATCTGCGTGCGCTCGATCTCCTTGTCCACCTCCGCGTAGCGCAGCCCGAAGGTCAGGCGCAGCCGTTCCATCGCGTTCCACGTCACCGAGGCGAACAGGGCCCAGGTCTCCTCGTCCTGCTCGTGGTCGGACACGGCCGCGGCCGAGGTCGCGGGGAACAGGATCGGGGGCAGCGGGCCGAACGGCGGGATCGTGATCGGCGGCAGCAGGAACTCGGCCTCCTCGTCGATCGCGAGGTCGGACTGCTGCCAGTAGAAGCCGGCAAGGTATTCGAGCGTGCCGCCGGTCGGCGAGGCGATGCGCAGTTCCTGGCTCCACTGGTCGAATTCCTCGTCCGTGCCCTCGTGGATCACGGCGAGCGCGGTGAAGTCCAGTTCGCGGCTGCGGTTCTGATCATAGCCCGACAGCGCCGAGACGGAGGTGAGCGTGTGTCCGGCGAGGTCGTAGTTCAGCGTCAGGGTGTAGTTCTTGGTCTTCAGGTCCTCGGCCTGGCGGCCGAAGCGGTTCGCCAGCGCGGCGGACACCGGCGGGAACAGGAAGCCACCCTCGCTCTTGGTGTCGTCGAGGTCGGCCTCGAAGCCGCCCGGGAGGAGCCCGAAGCGGTTCAGGCCGAGCACGGCCGCGCAGGTCGACGCCGGGCTGAGCGCCACCGCGGTCGGCGGGCAACCGGTGAGCTGAGTGGCGCGGCCCTTGGATTCGAAGCTGCCCGTCTCGACCTTGAACGTCGCGTCGAACGCGTCATTCGGGTTCCAGGTGAACGTGCCGCGGGCAATGCGCTCGTCCTCGTTCGGCTCGTCGCGGTTCTGGAAGGTGTTGCGCAGCCAGCCGTCCATCGCGCCGATGCGCACGGCCACGCGCGCACCGAAAGTGTCCGCCAGTGGGCCGCCGATCGCGACCTCGCCCTGGCGCTCGCCGAGCTCGGGTTCGAAGAAGATCCGCGCGTCGCCGGACCACTCCGGGCCGGGCCTGCGCGTCGTGATGTTGAGCGCGCCGGCGATGGTGTTGTTGCCGAAGAACGTGCTCTGCGGCCCGCGCAGGACCTCCACGCGCTCCACGTCGAGGAAGCCGGCGCGGGACTGGAAGCCGCGGCCGTGGTAGACGCCGTCGATGAAGGTGCCGACCGACTGCTCGAAGCCGGGGTTGAAGCCGGAGCCGATGCCGCGGATGAAGAGCTGGTCGCCCGTCGCGGCCTTGGTGATGGTGACGTTGGGCGTATAGGCGGTGAGATCCTCCAGGTTGTCGAGCGACAGGGCCTGGATCTGCTCGCCGCCGATGGCAACCACCGAGATCGGCACGTCCTGCAGGCGCTCCTCGCGCTTCTGCGCAGTGACGACGATCTCCTCGAGCGGTTGCGCGGCGACTGCCGCCGCCGTGAGGGCCAGGCCGCAGCCTGCCGCGCAGGCGGCGCGCCGCCGCGTCGAAACGTTCCTTGCCATGCAGTGCTCCCCCCCATGCCCCCGCCGCCCGCCGGGATCGCGGCGGGCGGTCGCCTCGC
>CAYOJP010000320.1:0-4465 GCA_964404305.1 uncultured Gammaproteobacteria bacterium | reverse complement strand
GCCCGGGGCGTCCCTCAGTTCCAGGGTTCGCGCGTGTAGATCACCGGCGCGCGACCGGCGCTGATGCCGAAGGTGACGCGCCCCGACGGATCGCCGTCGTGCGGGCCGTCTCCGGCACCGTCGGCGTTCTCCCAGTCGTAGCGCAGCCACGGCAGCGCCGTGCCCAGCTTCACGGTGAGGTCCACGTAGCCGGTGTTGCCGGTGCCGGGCGCGGCGAAGGTCAGTCCCGCCGCGCCGGCGGCGAAGTGCGCGTCGCCGGAGGCAATCGCGGTCGTGCCGGCGCCGAGCGTCATCGTGGCCGTGCCGGGCTGCGCCGCGCCGCCCGCCGTCTCCGGGTTGGCCAGGTCGAGATCGGACGCGAGCGCGACGACCGTGCAGGCGTCGTCGGCAGCCGTCACGAAGCTGGTGCCGTCCCAGTACTCGGTCCGCAGCGGCGCTGTCACGGGCAGCAGTTCCGAGCCGTAGCCGTTCTCCACGGCCATGCGTCCCCAGCGCAGCTCGGGCTGCGCGAGCGTCATGGGGTTGAAGCTCTTCAGCCCGGCCGCCCCGTCCGCATCGATGGCGGTGACGTCCAGGCGCGGCGTGGCATCGAACGGCGCGATCGGCCCGTAGGGCGCGGCATCGCGATCGGCGTAGGTCAGCGTGCCGGACAGGGTGAGTTGAACCTCGCCGTTGACGCCGCTGCCCGTCGCCGGCGCATGCACGATCGAGTCGGTGAGCACGATGGGCGGGACCGCCGCGGCATCGCTCGACACCTCGTTCACGCCGGTGGCGAGATCCAGCCGCCACCAGTTCGCGCCGCCCACGCCGGTGAAGTCGTGATAGTTGTGCAGCAGATCGTCGTCGGCGCCGCGGGCCCGCAGCGTCACGGTCGGCGGATTGGCGAACGCAATCGGTTGATCGACGTAGCTGAACTGCGCCGCGCAGGCCGCCTCGGGCACAGGCTCGGCGTCCACGAGCGCATCGTAGATCTCGAAATGATGCGCCCGGAAGCGGCCGATGGCGCCGCTGCTGCCGTCGTAGGCGCTCGAGCCGGTGATATCGGCGCCGGCGGTGCCGAGGTAGGCGGTGACAGCGGTCGAGAAGGCGATACTGCCCACCTCCGAGTAGCGCAGCGCCGGCGCCAGTGCCTGCCCGCCGCTCCAGGCGGCGGCGGGCACGCCGGCATTGGCCAGCGGCCCGAGTTCGCCGTTGCCCGCTGCGAGCTGCGCCGCGTCCGGCGCGACCGCCGAGCGCGCGATCACCGTGTCGGCGGCGAACGCCGCGGTCAGGCCGTTGTCGGTGACGTTCGCCCCGCCATCGGGCACGCCGTCGTCGTTCGCATCGTCGCCGGCGCTCCAGCGATAGGCCCCGAGCGTCGCGGCGAAGTCGCTGCCCGCCGCGGTGAATGCTGCCGCGGCCGGCGTGGTCGTCCCCGGGTTCGGCGTGCCGCCGGCGTTGACGTTCGTGAAGGCGATGGCGAACGGCCGCACCGTGATCGTCGACGACGCGCCCGAGATCGAACCGGCCGCGAAGGCGGCCGAGTCGTCGAGCAGATTGATGGCCAGCTTGCCGACATCGGTGGTGGCCAGCGCGACGTTGGCCGTTCCGGCCACGAACGGCACCGTCAGGTTGGCCGTGCCCGGCTCGAGGTCCGGCAGAGTCTCCGTTTCGCTGGCGGTGACGAGCGCGGGCGCCGCGCCGCCGGGGTCCAGGCCGTCACGCGTGATCCACGCCGAGACCTCCGGCACGTTGTAGTTCGTCGCGACGCCGCAGCTGCCGGTGACCGGATCCCTGCGCACCATGTCGACGCGCAACGGGTGCGGGCGCCCGGCGATGGCGTTGGCGCCCCCGGGATCGGTGATCGCCAGCACGAACGCATTGTCGGCGAAGACGATCGGATCCGAGGTCGAGTCCGCCGCCGGCACCGCCGGATCGGACACCGAGACCCGCAGGGTCTCGGCGTGCTGGTTGGCAAGGAACAGCTTGACGCTGCCGCCGTCCTGTCCGGCCCCGACGCCCGGCACGAACACGAGGGTGGCGGCGCCCGAATCGCCGGCGCCCGGCGTCAGCGCGCCCTGCGCCGGATCGGTGCTCGGCAGCCCGCCGCCGTCCAGCTTCGACCAGTCGCCGCGCCCGGTACCGCCGTTCGAGGTCGACAGCGCCACGGTGCCGGCATAGGTCGTCACCACCGCATCGGCGGCGTCGAGGGCCGCGATGGTGACCTCGTGCGCGGTGCAGGTGCTGCCGACGGCGGCCGCCGTGATCGCGAAGTGGGTGAGCTGGCTGGGGCAGGCGCGCGGGGCCCCGTCCCAGCCGAGTCCGTTCAGGTGATTGGTGCGGATCGCCTGGACCTCCGCCAGCGTGAGCACGCGATCGAAAATCAGGTACTCGTCGAGCTCGCCCTCCCAGTCCTCGGTCGCGCTGAACCCGCCCCCCACGCTGTCCTGGTCCTGCCCGATGATCAACCCGCCCGCGCTGGCGCTCACCGCGCTGGTGGACCCGGACGAGCGGCACAGCACCAGCGCGCCGTCCCGGTAGAGGCAATGGCTGGTCCCGGCCCGTGTCCAGGCGAAATGATGCCAGTTGCCGTCCGCGGTGCCGGGCACCGGGTAGGAGCCGATGTTGGCATTGCGCATGCGCAGCCGGACCGAGCCGCCGCTCGACTGCAGCTGGAACTGCAGCTCGTCGGCGCGGGTCGCGTTCGCCACTGACACGGCGGTCTGGTTCGCGGTGCTCGACGTGCGCGCCCAGAACGCGATCGTGAAGTCGGTGGCCCCGTGCATGGCGGCGCCGCTGCCTGCGAGGTAGTCGGTCGCCGAATTCGCGCTCAGGTCGGCCGCGTTGCACACGCGACCCGCGACCGGCTGGGTGTTGACGGCCGTGCCGTGATTGACGAACGGGGACGAGTCGAGGACGTCTCCGGGCAGCGACCAGGCCGCCTGATCGAAACGCCACTCGGCGCGCGGCGGCGCGGCCGTGTCGCCGATGCAGACATCGTCGACGTGCCAGTAGTCGGTGTCCGCGCCGCTGCCGCTCGTCTGGCGGAAGCGCAGCCGGAAGCCGGCGTGCATGGCGGCCGCCCCGAGGAAGTAGGTCCGGGTGAGCGTCTCCCCGTTGGGCCCGCCGCCCGGAAACGCCTCCAGGATCACCCAGGCGTTCGAGCTGTCCAGGTACTGCACCTGCAGGCTGTCGCCGCCGTCGGGGTCCTCGCTGAAACTGTCGTCCCCGCGCCGCACCCAGACCTCGACCCTGACGGTCGGGGCCACGACGGCGGACAGGTCGAGCGGACGGCTGGTGACGTAGACGGGCCCCCAGCGCGTGTACAGCGAGCGGGTGGGCGAACCGGCCGTGGCGGTGCTCGTTCCGGCCGAGCCCCCCGTGCCCGTCACGTTCCAGTTGCCGAACCCGTTCTCGAAATCCTCGCAGCCGTTGAGCACGAACGGCGTCGGCGCGCCGTTCTCGGTCAGCACGACGTCATCGACGTGCCAGTAGTCGCGACCGCCGCCGCCCGCCGCGCCGGCCGTCGTGCGGGCGCGCAGGCGCAGTCCCGCGTGCAGCGCCGAGCCCGGCAGCGAGTGCGAACGGGTGAATATCTCGCCGCCGGTGCCCTGGCCCCGGAACGTGTCGAGCAACTGCCAGGCGCCGGAGTTGTCCAGGAACTCCACGACCAGGTTGTCGTCGTTCGGTGGCTTGTCGCTGAACGAGTTGTCGCCGCGACGCACCCAGAACGTCAACGTCGCGCCCGGCCTGGCCGCGTCGATGACGACACTGGTCACCGTGACGATCCCGTTGCGCAGGTACATCGACCGCGTCGGCGAGCTGGCGGTCTGCGTGCTGGTGCCGGCGTCGCCGCCGGACGAGGTGACCGTCCAGCTGGCGAGGTTGTCGAAGGCGTCCTGGAACAGGATGTCGCCCGGGGCCGCGCCGGCCCGGGCGGACGCGAGCAGGGCCAGCCACAGCAGGCACCGCAGCCGGGAGCGGGCACCCGGGCCGGTGCGAGAGTTCGATCGATGGCTCATGACGTCGGCAGCCGCGCTGGCCAGTCCGTCGGGCAGTGGCGGGTCCCACTCCGGAATGGCGGGCCAAATCGTTGATCCGATTATGGAGAGTGCCACCGGCCCGAGCAAATCGGCAGCCGTCGACTGCGACACGTCGCACGACACCGGGCAGCACGCGCCGAGACCGGCTTTGCGGCGACGCGGTAAGATTCCATGGCCCGCCGGCCGGCAGCCGCTGGCGCTGGCGCTGGCGAAACCACCCATGACAGCCCCGACCCTGCCCCCGGTTCCGCGCCGGTCATTGGCGCGCGCCCTTGCCACGGCGCTGGCGTGGAGCCTCGCCTGCGCCGCCGGCGCCCAGGGCACCGGACACCCGCGCACGCAGACGCTCGACCGCGTCGCGCTGCCGCAGGAGCAGCGCGCGCCGGCCACGGCCGTCAGCCTCCCCGAGACCGAACTCGCCGCGCAGATCGCCGCGCGCATCG
>CAYOJP010000319.1:0-4476 GCA_964404305.1 uncultured Gammaproteobacteria bacterium | reverse complement strand
GATCGAGCTCGAGTTCGCGGCGGTGACGGTGCCGTCCTTCTTGAATACCGGCTTGAGCTTGCCCATGTCGGCAACGGTCGCCTCTGCGCGGACGTGCTCGTCGGTATCGAACACCGCGACGCCCTTGCGCGTCTTCAGCTCCACCGGGACGATCTGATCCTTGAAGCGCCCGTCCGCGGCCGCCGCGGCGGCTCGCCGGTGGCTCTCGACGGCGAGTTCGTCCTGCGCCTCGCGGGAGATTTGGTACTTCTCGGCGAGGTTCTCGGCGGTGATGCCCATGTGGCAGCCGTGGATCGGATCGTGCAGTGCCGACACCATCGCGTCGACGACGGCGCCGTCGTTCATCCGCTGTCCCCAGCGCATGCCGGGCAGGATGTAGGGCGCCCGGCTCATCGTTTCGGCCCCGCCAGCGACCGCCGTGTCGATGTCGCCGAGACGGATCGACTGTGCCGCCGAGATGATCGCCTGCAAGCCGCTGCCGCAGCGCCGGCTCACCTGCATCGCCGTCGACTCCACCGGCAGCCCGGCACCCAGGGCGGCGACGCGCGCGAGGTACATCGAGGGACCGTCGGCGCCAATCACGCTGCCGAACACGCAGCTCTGCACGTCCGCCGGAGCCGCGCCTGACCGCTCCACCGCCGCGCGCGCGATGTTCGCGGCGAGATCCGTGATGGGCACGTCCTTCAGGGCGCCGCCGAAATCACCCACCGCCGTCCGCACCGCGCTCAGAACCACAACGTCACGATCTGCACTCATCATTCATCTCCCCGGTTGTGCACCGCGCCATCAAAAGGGGTCAGACCCCTTGAAATGGCGGCGCTGCGGCAGTCAGCCCAGTCCCGGCGGCGGCGTCCCGGAACGCGGGTTCCCACCACCAGGTCCCTCGTCTCCCACGTCCGGATCAGGTGGCCTTCGCCCGCGCGTAGGAGCCCGGCGCCGGTTCGATGACCGGCAGCCCGCGATCGCCCGGCACACGCGCCGGAACCTGCTCGCCGGAATGACCGCGCAGCCAGTGCTCCCAGTCCGGCCACCACGAGCCCTTGTGCTCGACGGTTCCCGCCAGCCAGGCGTCGGGATCAGACTCGCCCACCCCGTCGCGCGTCCAGTAACCGTACTTCTTCGACGCCGGCGGATTGACCACACCGGCGATGTGACCGGACATGCCGACCGTGAACCGCACGGGTCCCCGGAACAGCCGGGCGCCGGCGTAGGTCGACTTCCACGGCGCGATGTGGTCCTCGCGCGCGGACAGGAAGTAGGTCGGCGTGTCGATCGTGCGCACGTCGATCGGCACCCCGGCAAGGGTGACGCCGCCCGGATCCTTGAAGCAGTTCTCCAGGTACATCTTGCGCAGGTAGAAGCTGTGCATCTTCGCCGGCATGCGCGTGGAATCCGAGTTCCAGTACAGCAGGTCGAAGGGAAACGGCTCCTTGCCGAGCAGGTAGTTGTTGACCACGAACGACCAGATGAGATCGTTGGCGCGGAGCATGTTGAACGTCGTTGCCATGCTCTTGCCCTCGAGGTAGCCGTTCTCGCTCATCTGCGCCTCCAGGCCCGAGAGCTGCTGCTCGTCGATGAACACCCCGAGCTCGCCCGGCTCGGCGAAGTCGATCATCGCGGTGAAGAACGTCGAGGAGGTGAAGCGCGCGTCGCCCTTGACCTTCATCCACGACAGCGTCGCCGCGAGCAGCGTGCCGCCGATGCAGTAGCCGATCACGTTGACCTCGCGTTCGCCCGTGGCCGTCTCGATCGCGTCGAGCGCGGCGAGCGGCCCCTCGAGCATGTAGTCCTCGAAGCCCTTGTCGCGATGCCGCTCGTCCGGATTGACCCACGACACCACGAAGACCGTGTAGCCCTGTTCCACCACCCACTTGATGAACGAGTTCTTCGGCTGCAGGTCGAGTATGTAGTACTTGTTGATCCAGGGCGGCATGATCAGCAGGGGTCGCCGGTACACCTGCGCCGTGGCGGGCTCATACTGGATGAGCTGCATGAGGTCGGTCTGGAAGACGACCTTGCCGGGCGTGGTCGCGACGTTGCGCCCCAGTTCGAACGCCGTCGTGTCGGTCATGCTGATGCGCAGGTTGCCCTCGCCCGCCTCGAGATCCTTGAGCAGGTTGTCGAGGCCCTTGAGCAGGTTCTTGCCGCCGGAACGCACCGTCTCCTGCAGCACCTCGGGATTGGTCATCACGAAGTTGGTGGGCGCCATCGCATCGACGAACTGGCGGGTGTAGAAGTCGATCTTCTTCGCGGTCCGATCGTCGAGCCCCTGCACCTCGTTCACGGTCGCCTGAACGGTGCGCGCGGCGACGAGGTAGGACTGCTTGATGAAGTCGAAGACCGGGTGCTCTTCCCAGGAATCGTGGCGGAAGCGGCGATCGCCGTCCGGCGGCAGCACCGGCGGCTCGGAGTCCATGCCGAGCATGCGCCGGGTGGTGTGGTGCCACAGGTCGACGTAGCTCTGCCACGCATCCATCTGGGCCTTCACGAGGATCTCGGGCTGCGCCAGGATGCGCGTCCCCAGCTCCAGGAACGACTGGCCCACGCCCAGGGGATCGTTCACCAGGCCCGCATGCTGCTCGGCCTGCTTCTTCATGAACTGATCGACCAGCCGCTGGCTGCGGGAACTGATCTCGGCGATCGCCTGCGCCACCTCGTTCGGGCGGGGCTGCGCGTCCTCGGACGTCTCGGCTTCCATGGGCACTCCTGCAGAAGGCGGGGCAACGCTTCTTGTTGCGTCGCAGCAAACAGTGCAAATTAGCCCTTGCCCGGCCTGACTGTCAAGGCCGCCCGGGATCAGCCGAGGACGATCTCGGCCTGGCGGTCGGCATGGTAGGACGACCTCACCATCGGCCCGCTCGCCACGTGCGTGAATCCCAGTTCGTCGCCCACGACGCGCAGACGCTCGAACTCGTCGGGATGAACGTATCGCACCACCGGATGATGGTGGGGGCCGGGCTGCAGGTACTGGCCCAGCGTCAGCATGGCGACGCCGTGGGCACGCAGGTCCGCCATTACCGCCTCGACCTCCGCGGAGGATTCGCCCAGCCCCAGCATCAGCCCGGACTTGGTCGGCACCCCCGGGCAGCGCTCGCCGAAGCGCCGCAGCAATTCGAGCGACCAGGCGTAGTCGGCGCCCGGCCGGACATCGCGGTACAGGCGCGGCACGGTTTCCAGGTTGTGGTTGAAGACGTCGGGCGGCGCGGCGGCGAGCCGCTCGAGCGCGACCTCCATGCGGCCGCGGAAGTCGGGCACCAGGACCTCGATCCGGGTGCCCGCGGCGGCCGCGCGGACGGTGCCGATGCACGCGGCGAAGTGGGCTGCGCCGCCGTCCCTCAGGTCATCGCGATCGACAGACGTGATCACGACGTAGCGCAGCCCCATGCGCACGACCGCATCGGCGAGATTGGCGGGTTCCTCGGGATCGAGCGCGAGCGGCATCCCGTGGGCGACGTCGCAGAAGGCGCAGCGGCGCGTGCAGATGTCGCCCATGATCATGAACGTCGCCGTGCCGCCGCCGAAGCATTCCGGGAGGTTGGGGCAGGCGGCCTCCTCGCACACGGTGTGCAGGCGGTTGCCCCGCAGCATGTCCTTCACGCGCTCTATCGCACCGGGAGCCGGCAACCGCACGCGTATCCACGGCGGCTTGGGCTGCCGCGCCCGGCCGGCCTCCACCTGTACCGGTATCGCGCGCAGCTTGTCGGCCCCGCGCAGCTTCAGGCCGGGTGTCTTGCGGCGCGGCGGGTCGGTGGCGGGGGTGTCGGGCATTCTTTTCGTGATCCGTGATCCGCGAGCCGTGGCGCGTGACCGGCGACGGACGCCCGCCGCAGCCGCTCACGGCTCACGGATCATGAACTCAATACATGTGCTGCCCGCCGTTGATGCTGAGCGTCGAGCCGGTGACGAAGCCACCCTCGTCCGCCACCAGGAACAGCACGCCGCGCGCGATCTCCGATGCCTTGCCGAGCCGGCCGACGGGGATCTTGGCGACGATCTTCTCGAGCACCTTCTCCGGTACCGCGCGCACCATGTCGGTGTCGATGTAGCCCGGCGCGATGGCGTTCACGGTGATGCCGGCCGAGGCGCCTTCCTGCGCCAGCGCCTTGGTGAAACCGTGGATGCCCGATTTCGCCGCCGCGTAGTTGACCTGTCCGTACTGGCCGGCCTGCCCGTTGATCGAACCGATGTTCACGATGCGGCCGAACTTGCGCTCGCGCATGCCCTCGATCACGGCCCGGCACATGTTGAAGCACGAACTGAGATTGGTCTGGATGACCGCGTTCCACTGCTCGTACGTCATCCGGTGCAAGGTGCCGTCACGGGTGATGCCGGCGTTGTTGATCAGGATCTCGACCGGCCCCAGGTCGGTCGCGATCTGCGCCACCGCGGCCTGGCAGGCCGCGAAGTCACCAACGTCGAACTTGTACACCGCGATGCCCGTGGCCGCCTTGAACTTCTGCGCGGCCTCGTCGTTGC
>CAYOJP010000318.1:0-4489 GCA_964404305.1 uncultured Gammaproteobacteria bacterium | reverse complement strand
GCTCGCGCGCCTGATCGAGCGCCACGTGGTAGGGCAGGATCAGCGGGCAGGCCTCGCTCACGCGCAGGCGCTCCCGGGCCGGAATGCCGCTCTTCTCCAGCGTCTCGATCTCCTCGAGCATCGCCGCCGGCGAGACGACGACGCCGTTGCCGATCAGGCATTCGGCGCCCGCGCGCAGGATGCCGGAGGGAATGAGATGCAGGACGGTCTTGCGGCCCTCGATGACGACGGTGTGACCGGCATTGTGGCCGCCCTGGAAGCGGACGACGGCACGGACCCGATCGGTGAGCAGGTCGACGATCTTGCCCTTGCCCTCGTCTCCCCACTGCGTGCCGATTACGACGACGTTCCTGCTCATGCGTCCGTTCTCCGGCGCGACCGCGCCCGTCGAGTTCCGTTATAGCCCGACGACGGCCCAGCGGCCGTCGCGGCGGCTCAGCTGGCGGTCGCAGCCGAGTGCGGACGCCGGCGCCTCCGCACCCGGCAGTCCCGAGATCACCCGCTCGCCGGCGGCGCGCAGGCGCGAGATCTCGGCGATGAGATCGGCATCGTCGGCCCCGGCCGCCGGCGCATAGATCGCCCCGCGCCCGGCCCCTGCCGCCGGCGCGAGCCGCGCCAGGACCTTCAGGTCCGCGCTGAACCCGGTCGCCGGCCGTGCCCGCCCGAACACGCGGCCGACGTCATCGTAGCGCCCGCCCGAGGCCACCGCCCGCCCGACGCCAGGCACGAAGGCCTCGAACATCACCCCGGTGTGGTAGTTGTAGCCCCGCATCTCGGCAAGATCGAAGTGCAGTTCGACGTCCGGTGCGCGGGCGTGCAGGAGCGCCGACAGCCGCTGCAGGTCCGCGAGCGGCGCGAGTGCCGCCGCACCTGCGGGCGCGAAACGCGACCGCGCCTGCCCGAGCACCGTGGCGTCGCCATCGAGTTCGACCAGCGCCGCCAGCATGCCGCGCGCCGGCTCCTGCACCCCCCAGCCGGCCAGCGCGGCGGCGACGTCCGCCGCAGCCTTGCGATTCAGCAGCGCGAGCAGTTCGTCCCGCCGCCCGGCATCGAGGTCCGCCGCCGCCACCAGCGCACGGAACACGCCGGCGTGCCCGAGGCTCACGACGACACGGCCGGCGCCCACCATGCGCAGGATCTCCACCAGCACCGCCAGCACCTCGGCGTCGCTTTCGATGCCCGCGTGCCCGTACAACTCGGCGCCGAGCTGCAGGGGATTGCGCGACCCGTCGAAGCCGCTCTGCCGGGTGTGCAGCACCGTGCCGAGGTAGCACAGTCGCACGGGAACCTCGCGCTGCAGGCGGTGCGCGTCTATGCGCGCGACCTGCGGCGTCATGTCGGCGCGCACGCCCAGCAGGCGCCCGCTCATCTGGTCGGTGAGCTTGAAGGTCTGCAGTTCCAGGTCCTCGCCGAGCCCGGTCAGAAGCGAGTCGAGGTACTCGATGAGCGGCGGCATCACCAGTTCGTAGCCCCAGCCGGCGAGGAGGTCGAGTACCTGCCGGCGCAGGGCCTCGATGCGCGCGGCCGCGGGCGGCAGGACCTCGTCGATCCCGTCGGGCAGCAACCAGCGATCGGTCAGGCTCATGCAGGATGCGCAGCGCGACGTCGCGCCCCTAGTTGACGGCGTACAGCAGGCACACGCCCGCGATCATCGCGCCCAGACCCAGCACCCGCAGGCGCGCATCGTCCATCTGCGCGGCCAGCAGCAGCGCCCGGCGCAGCGCGCCGGGGTTCAGGAACGGCGCGATGCCTTCCACGACGAGCAGCAGCCCGAGCGCGACCAGCAGGTCGTGCAGCATCGCCGGCCGTTCAGCCGGCGCTCGCCGCGGCGCGCGCGTCAGCGGGGCTGCGGATCATCGAAGTACTTGAAGAAATTCGAACCCGGTTCGAGCAGCAGCACGTTGCCCTGGGCGCGGAAAGCGCTGCGGTAGGCGCTCAGGCTGCGGTACAGCGAGTAGAACTCCTCGTTGGTGCCGAAAGCCTTCGCATACGTGTCCGCGGCGACTGCGTCTCCCTCGCCGCGCGCGCCCTCGGCATCGCGGTAGGCGTTGGCCAGCAGGACCGTGCGCTCGCGATCGGCGGTCGCGCGGATGCGTTCGGCCGCCTCCGCGCCACGGGACCGGAAATCACGGGCCACGCGCTCGCGCTCGGCGCGCATGCGCAGGTAGACCGAGTTGCTCACCTCCGCAGGCAGGTCGATGCGGCTTACCCGCACGTCGACGATCTCCATGCCCAGTTCGCGCACCTGCTCGCCCGCCGAATTGGTGACCGATGCCATGATCGCGCCGCGCTCGCCCGAGACGACGTCCTTCACGGTGCGCCTGCCGAACTCGTTGCGCAGGGCCGCGTTCACCTTCTGGTACAGCAGCAGGCCCGCCTGCCGCTCGTCGCCGCGAGTGGACTTGAAGAACTGCTCGACGTCGGCGATGCGCCAGCGCACGAAGGAATCGACGATGACGTCCTTCTTCTCGCTCGTGAGGAAGCGCTCCGGCTCGGCGTCGAGGTTCAGAAGCCGGCTGTCGAACTTGCGCACGTTGTGCAGGAACGGCACCTTGAAGTGGATGCCCGGCCCGAAATCCGAGCGGATGATCTCGCCGAGCCGGAACAGGATGACCTTCTCGCGCTCGTCGACGGTGAACACCGACATCGAGCCGAGGACACCGACCAGTACGGCGATGAATGCTATGCCCTGGATACGCATCAACGGCTCTCCCGTGCCCGGTACGCGCCGCGGTCGCGCATGTCATCGGGCACCGCCATCGACGGCGCGGGCTCGGGCAGCGTCACCGGGGCGGCCGCCGGTTCGCCCGGCCTGCCGGAGCGTTCGAGCAGGCGATCGAGCGGCAGATACATGAGGTTGTTCTGGGACCCCTTCCCGGGCATCAGCACCTTCGGGCTGGCCGAGAGGACTTCCTCCATGGTCTCGAGGTACAGGCGCTCACGCGTGACGCCCGGCGCCTTCTCGAACTCGACGCGCAGTTTCTCGAAGCGCTGGGTCTCGCCCTGGGCCTGCGCGACGACCTGCTCCTTGTACGCGTTGGCCTCCTCGAGCATCCGCGCCGCCGTGCCTCGCGCCTTGGGCAGGATCTCGTTGCGGTAGGCCTCGGCCTCGTTGATCAGGCGCTGCTCGTCCTCGCGCGCCTTGATGGCGTCGTCGAAGGCGCTCTTGACCTCCTCGGGCGCGCGCGCCGCCTGCATGTTCACGTCGGTGACCAGCAGCCCGACCTCATAGGTGTCGAGCAGGGACTGGACGTGCTCGGAGGTGCGGTTCTCGATGTCCGCGCGCCCCTCGCCGCTCAGCACGAAGTCCATCGTGCTGCTGCCGATGACCTCGCGCACCGACGTCTCGGTCGCCTGGCGCACCGTGGCATCCGGCGCGCGGGCATTGAAGAGGTAGTCGGTGACGCTCTTCAGGCGATACTGCACCGCGAGTTCGACCTCGACGATGTTCTCGTCCTTGGTCAGCATCGAGGCCTTGTGCGAGACGACGCGGATCTGGTCGACATCCTCCTTGACGACGAATTCGATCGGGCGTGGCAGGCGGAAATTCAAGCCCGGATCGAGCGTCGCCGCGTACGCGCCGAAGCGCAGCACGACGCCGCGCTGCGCGGGCTGGATGATGTACGCGATGTCCCACAGGAGATAGGCGACGCCAGCGATCACGATCAGCGCCCACGCGCCCGCGCCCGGTCCGCCGCCGCTGCCGCCGCCACGGGCGCCGCGCCCGCCTCCGAACAGGCCGCTCAGCTTCGCCTGCAGGCGTCGCACGACCTCGTCCAGATCAGGGGGTCCTTCGCGGCCACCGCGGCCGCTCCACGGATCGCGACCGCCACCGGGCTCGTTCCAAGGCATTGACTGTGCTCCAACCCGATGAAATCAGGGGAAATCGAGGGTCCGCGATTGTACCGGTCGGCCTGCCGCAGCCGCAACCGCGTTGCTCAGGCCGCGCGCGGATCCTGCCGATCGGCGTCGCCACCCAGGATCTCGACCGCCGGCGAAAGGCGAGCGAGCGCCCGGGCGTCAAGACGCACATCCAGCAGCCAGTCGCCCTCCCCGGTCACCGACTCGGCGAGTACGGTGCCCGTGCGGTACAGCCGCGCCCGCTCGCCCGCGGCGGTGACCGGCACCCGCAGGCGCAACAGCGTCGCGCCTGCCCGCAGGCGCTCGGCGAGGGTTGCGGCGAGCAGGTCAAGGCCGGCGCCGCTGGCCGCGGACATGCTCACGCGCGTCACCGCGCCATCCTCCCCTCTCTCGACATGCGGGACGGCCGCGGGGAGGAGGTCGATCTTGTTCCAGACCTCGACGACCGGCAGGTCGCCCGCCCCGATGTCGGCGAGCACCGCGCGCACCTGCTCCCGCCGCTCGTCGCGCAGCTCGTCGCCGGCATCGATTACGTGCAGCAGGAGATCGGCTGCCAGCGTCTCCTCGAGCGTGGCGCGGAACGCGGCCACCAGTTCGTGCGGCAGATCGCGGATGAACCCGACCGTGT
>CAYOJP010000317.1:0-4509 GCA_964404305.1 uncultured Gammaproteobacteria bacterium | reverse complement strand
CGGGGTCAGATCGCGATTGCTGGCGATCCGATCACCGGGTAAATCAGAAGTTCCTGAGCGCCGCGCCGGCGGGACGGCGCCGACCACTGTCGCGAGCTGCGCCCGCTTCTCGGAGCTGGTGCCGACGACCATCGCGGCTGAAGCCGCTCCTACAGGTGCTCCGGCACGCCGTTGAGCGAACGTTCCTGCAGGGGCGAGCGCAGCTCGCGACAGCGTTCGCCGGCACCCGCCGCTTATTCGCCACGCAGGGCCGAATCCGCCGCTGCGCGGATGTGCTCCCAGGCCGCGGTGACGTGCCGCGCCTCGGTATGGGTCTGCCCCACGCACATGCGCAGCGTGTGCCGCCCGTCGAGCCTGGTGTGCGTCAGGTACAGCGCACCGGAGGCGTTGACTGCCGCCAGCAGGCGTTCGTTGACGGTGTCCCCGCCACGATGGCGGAAGCAGACCAGGTTGAGCCACGGCACCGCGGCCAGTTCGAAGTCCGGATCCGCCGCCACGCGATCGGCGAAGCCGCGCGCGAGCGCCACGTGGCGGCGCACGTGCGCGCGCAGGCCCTCGACGCCGTAGTGGCGGATGACGAACCACAGCTTCAGCGCGCGAAAACGCCGGCCGAGCGACACCTGCCAGTCGCGGTAGTCGATGACCGCGCCGCCCTCGGTCGCAGCATTGCGCAGGTACTCGGGCAGGATGCTCAGCGCGCCGGTGAGCGCGGCGCGATCGGCGACGTAGAAGCAGTCACAGTCGAAGTTGGTGAACATCCACTTGTGCGGGTTGAAGCAGTAGCTGTCCGCGCCTTCGAGGCCGGCCTGCACGTACCGGTACTCCGGGCACAGCGCCGCGGTGCCGGCCATGGCCGCGTCGACGTGCAGCCACAGTCCTTCGCGCCGGCACACGGCGGCGATCTGCGGCAGGGGGTCGACCGCCAGCGACGACGTGGTGCCCACCGTCGCGCAGACGAAGAACGGCACCCGCCCGGCGGCGCGGTCGGTCGCCACCTGCTCCGCCAGCGCCTGCGCGTCCATGGCATACCCGGCGTCGACCTCGACGTGGCGCAGGTTCTCGCGGCCGATGCCGGCGATCATCACGGCCTTGTCGACCGAGGAATGGGTCTGCGTCGAGCAGTAGGCCGTCAGGCGACGGTCCGAGCCTCGCGTGTTGCCGACCCCCGCCGTCGCGCGCTCGCGCGCGGCGAGCAGCGCGCACAGCACGGCGCCGGAGGCCGAGTCCTGGATCACCCCGCCGCCGTTGCCGGTCGAGCGGAACCCGGCCGGCAGGTCGAGCATCTCCGCGACCCAGTCGAGCACGTGCGTTTCGAGCTCGGTGCAGGCCGGACTCGTCAGCCACAGCATCCCCTGCACGCCCAGCCCGGCGCTCAGCAGTTCGCCCAGCACCGACGGACCGGAGGTGTTGGCGGGAAAGAAAGCGTAGAAGTTCGGCGACTGCCAGTGCGTGATGCCGGGCAGGATCACGCGCTCCACGTCCGCCAGCATGGCGTCGAAGGATTCCCCGTGCGCGGGCGGCACCGGCGGCAGCTGCGCGCGGATGTCCCCGGGCCTCGACCGCGAGAGCACCGGCAGCGTCTCGACGCGGCTCCAGTAGTCGGCGATCCAGTCGATGAGGGCATGGCCGTGCCGGCGGAAGTCGGCGGCGGACATGTGGAAATCGGGAACGTCGTCGCTCGCGCGCATCATGGGAACCTCGGCAGGGTCCCGGCCGGTCAGCGGCCGGGCAGGCCACGCGCCCAGTCTACCGGTCCGCGCCTGCGTCGGGACCCTCAGGCCGGCGCCGGCGACGCCCGGATGCCGTAGGCGGCGATCGCCGGCGGCGGCGTCAGCGGCCGCAGCCACATCGCCCCCGCGCCGGTCACGCGCAGGGCCAGGCAGCCGAGCGGTCCGAGATCGATCGCTTCGGGTGCCGCGGTCGCATCGGGTTGTGCCCGGGCCCGCAGCGGCGGGCCGATGGCCGGCACCAGTTCGACGAAGTCACCGTCGGTCGCGCCGATCCGCCGGGCGAGGGCCGGATGCAGACGCAGCAGGCGAAAGCCGCTGCCGTCGAAGTGATCCTCGGCGCCGGGGCGCACCTGTGCGTACTGGCGCTGCGCACGCAGTTCCCCGCGGCGCGCCGCGGTCGCCGCCGCATCCACGGCCTGCCCGGCGAAGACGACACCGTAGACGTCGCGGGCGCGGGCGCGGCTGACGTAGCCGTCCTCCACGTCGCGCGCCACGCGTTCCACCTCGCGCTCGAGGGGATCGCCGACGCCTCCGCCGGAGGTGGCTCGCATGATCACGAGATCGCCCCGGCGCAGGGGGAAGGCGCGCACCTTGCCGGGCAGGTTCGACGGCGCGATCTCGCGCCCGTCGCGGATGACGCCGACGGCGTTGAAGCCGCCGCTTGGCGCCCCGGCGACTCCCCACGGCGGGATGAGGGCGGCGTCCTGCATCACGTTGAGGGTGCTGGTGTCGGTGAGCACGCGGATTCGGCGCGTGATGCCGAAGCCGCTGCGCCGGTAGCCCGCGCCCTCGCCGTCGGTCGTGATCTCGGTGCTCTCGATGCGCAGCGGCTGGCGCTGCTCGGAGCTCTCGGCCGGGTAGATGCTCGGCACGTCGCCGCCATCGTAGGACGGCGAGCCCGTCGCCCCGTCCGTCGTGCTGGTGCCGGGAAACCCGCCCTGCGGGTACTCGTACAGGATGTGGTAGCGGTGCGTGGCCGGATCGAAGCCGGCGATGTAGACGTGGTTGATGGTCTCCATCGCGCCGCCACCGGCATCCTCCGGCAGCGCCTGGCTGAAGATGCCCGCCACCGCCGACTGGATCTTGCGGTACAGCTCCCACACGCCCGCCACCGCGCGCGGCGGGTTGGCGTTGATCACCGTGCCCTTCGGCAGGAAAAACTGCAGCGGCCGGAAAGTGCCGCCGTTGACCGGCGTGTGCGGGTCGAGCCAGGCCTTGGCAATCACGAACACGCCCGCCTGCGTCACGGCCGGCCCGACGTTCATCGGCCCTTCGAACTCCGCCGAGGTGCCGGTGAAGTCGAACAGCAGGTGGTCGCCCCGGGCGCTCATGCGGATGCGCAGCGCGACCGGGTCCGGCGTGATGCCGGTGTTGTCGCAGTAGTGCTCGACGTAGTACTCGCCCTGCGGCAGGCGCCGGATCGCTCCGCGCAACGCGCGCTCGGTGCGATCGAGCAGTTCGTCGCGGCAGCCCTCGATGGTCGCGGTGCCGTAGCGCGCGCACAGCTCCTGGATGCGCGCCTCGCCCACGTTGACGGTGTCGAGCATCGCCAGGGCGTTGCCCTCCTGCTCGTCGGCCAGCCGAACGTTGGCGAACAGCAGGTCCCACAGGTCCCGGTTGAGCTCGCCGCGATCGACCAGGCGCACCGGCGGGATGCGGATGCCCTCCTGGAAGATCTCCGTGTCCTGCCCCGAGAAGCTGCCGGGCGTCGCGCCGCCGACGTCGGACCAGTGCGCGCGCACCGTGGCGAAGAAGACGAGCCGGCCGTCGGCGAACACCGGCTTGTAGAAGGCGATGTCGTTCAGGTGGGTGCCGCCGGTGTAAGGATCGTTGAACATGTACACGTCGCCGGACTGCAGGCGGTCGCCGAACTTCGCCAGGATCGGGGCGAGGCCGAGCTGCAGGGAGAACACGTGCCCGGAGAAGTCGCCTTCCGACATCGCCACCAGTTCCCCGGTCGGGCCCAGCACCGCGCAGGACAGGTCGCGCGTGTCGTACAGGATCGGCGCATAGGACGTGCGGATGACGGTCGCGCGCATCTGCCGCACGCAGGTGATGAGCGCGCCCTGCACGACTTCCAGGGTGATCGGATCGTACTTCTGGGTCATGGGCGTCAGCCTCCGGTACGGCGCAGCAGCAGGTTGCCCGCCGCGTCCACGCTCGCCGTCCAGCGCGGCGGCACGAGCACGGTCGAGCTGTATTCCTCGATGACCGCCGGGCCGGCAACCGTTGCGGCGGCGGCGAGCCCGCTGCGGTCGAGCACCTGGCAGCGCACGAACTCGCCGTCGAAGCGCACCTCGCGCACGAGCTCCCGCTCGCGGTCCCCGGCAGCGCCGCGCTGGGCAACGCCCGCACCGGGCTTGTCGACGCGGCCGATGGCCAGTGCCCGCAGGTACACGAGCTCGGGCGCCTTCTCCCGCCGGCTGTAGCCGTAGACATGCTGGTAGCGCTCGTGGAAGGCCGCTTCCAGACCGGCGAGCGTGGTCGACTCGTCGAGCGGCACGCCGATCTGGAACGACTGCCCGGGATAGCGGATGTCGGCGCTGAGGCGCACCTCGATGCGCGCCTCCGGCACGCCCTCGCGCCGCAGGTCGGTGCACCCGGCCTCGCGCAGCTCCGCGAGCAGCGCGCGGATCCGCGCCGGATCGGCCGCCTGCAGCTCGGTGACGCAGGTGCGCACGTAGTCGAGCTGCATGTCGGTCGAGAGCAGGCCGAACGCGCAGGCGTTGCCGGGATTGGCCGGCACCAGTACGCGCTCGACCCCCAGCTCCTCGGCGAT
>CAYOJP010000316.1:0-4526 GCA_964404305.1 uncultured Gammaproteobacteria bacterium | reverse complement strand
TCGCGTCGAGGTGATCGAGCTGGCGACGCTGGCCGACGTGCCCGCCGACTGCGCGGTCGTCGCCATCGTCGCGCCTGAGCGGGGTTTCCTGCCGGGCGAGTCCGCGGCACTCGTGCGCCACGCGCAGGGCGGCGGCCGCGCGCTGGTGATGCTCGAGCCCGCCGCCGAAGCCGAGCCGCGGGCACTGCTCGAAACCTGGCAAGTGCGCACGCCTCCGGGCGAGGTACTCGATGCCCGGGGCCGCATCGGCAGCGCGCAGGGGCCGTCCGCTGCCGCCATCGTGAACCGGTATACGCAGCACCCGCTCACTGCGGGCCTGGACGGCACCCGCATGACACTGTTCTCCGGCGCCCGGACGCTCGCCACCGGCAGCGCCGACGTGCGCGGCATCGTGTGGGCCGGCAAGGGCGCCATCGTCCTGCCTCCGGCGCCCGGGCCGGGCGCCGGGACCGCGCCGCTCCCGCCCGACGGGCAACTGCCGCTCGTGCTGGCCGGGCGGCGCGAGACACCGGGCGGGGAGGCGCGCATCGTCGTGTTCGGCGACTCCGATCCGGCGCGCAACGCCGGCCTCGGCATGGTCTACAACGAGGACCTGGTACTGAACGCGATCCGCTGGCTCGCCGATGGCGAGGCGCCCGCCGCGATCCGGCCCAAACAGCGTCGCCTCTACCAGTACCCGCTGCAGCCCGAAGCGGTGCTCACGCGATCGCAGTCGCTCGCCCTGCTGGTCCCGCAGGCGCTGCTGATGATCGGCGTGTGGACGTGGTGGCGTCGCCGGCGACTGTGACCGGTCGCGGCGCGGGGCGACCGCGGCGTCCTCAGGCGCCTGGGGGCCCCATGGTCACCGGCATGCCGGTCGCCGCCTGCACCAGCGCCCGCACGTAGCGCGCGAGCGGCTCCGGCGGGCAGTTCGTGAATTTCATCTGCGCCAGCATGTGTGCCGAACCCACCACCAGCCGCGCCTCGGCGTCGGGATCGATGCCGGCGGCGACATCCCCCTCGCGCTGGCCGCGGCGCAGGGTCGTCGCGATGATGCCGACGATGCCCTCCTGGAAGCGCAGGTAGCGCGGCCAGACGTCGTCCCGGATCGCCGTGCTCCAGTCGAGCCACACCCGCGCATGGTCGGGACTGGCGTCGACCGCCTCGGAGAATGCCGTGATGTGGGCGAGCACCACCTCGGGCGCGGGCCGGTCCGAGTCGTGCACGCGGCGGGCGAGCCCGGTCTGGAAGCGGTCGACCTCGTCGAGGACGGCGTCCCGCAGGGCATCGCGGGTAGGGAAGTAGACGAAGACGGTGGAGACCGCCACGCCGGCCTCGGCCGCGATCTCGGCGTGCCCGGCGCGGCCGAGGCCCCGCCGGGCGAACACGCGCAGCGCGACCCCGAGCAGTTCCGCGCGGCGCGCGTCGGGCGCCAGGCGGCGGCGGGAAGCCCGCCGGGCGGCGCGGACGGAACTGGCGGGGGACATTCGTGCTCCCTGGTCCTGAACTGTGGGCCGCAATGCTCGCTGCGGTGCATTATTGACGCATTCGGCAAGGGCCGCTAGTCTTGTTGAGTGTTTTATCAATAAGCCCGTGCAGCGGGCGGGGAGCGAGGTTGCCATGAGCTTCAATCCAGTGCGCGCCGCGGACATCGAGCCGCCGCCGGTCGAGGTTCCGCTGCACGAGGACGCGCTCGCCGCGTACGAGCAGACGTTCCAGGCACGGGCCGGCATCTGGGCCGAACTGCTCCAGGAGAGTTGCGACCGGCTCGCTTCCGGCAAGTACTCGCTGCACTGGCTCGACGGCCGCGCGAACGGCTGGGGCGCGCGCCGCGCGCAGCCGTCCTCGCGCGGCCTGCTGTACCAGGACATCAACCGCCTGAAGGCGACCGGCATCATCCCGAAGATCGCCGACTGGAAGAACTTCGCGCCCCGCGGCGCGATCCGCGAACCCTACCGCGAGCGGATGCCGGTCGTGAACAGCTACACCGTGCTCGATCGCGACGAGGTCTGGGCCGACAATGTCGAGACGCTCTACGAGGAGGCGAAGGCGCGGCAGTGGAACGCCACGCGCGACATCCCGTGGAGCGAGCTCGAGGCGCTGCCCGAGGACCTGGAGAAGGCGACCTGCCAGCTGAGCACCTTCCTCACCGAGGTGGAATTCGTCGCCGGCGACTTTCCCTCGAAATGGATGTATCGCATCCCGCAGGATTTCCTCGAGGTGAAGAGCTTCCTCGCCACGCAGATCATGGACGAGGCGCGCCACCAGGAGGTGTTCCGCAAGCGCGCGCTCGCCGGCGGCGGCCTGCTGCATTCGGCGCCGGGCTTCGAGTGGGCGCTGGCCGCGATTCTGGAGGCGCCCACCCACACCATGGGCACCTTCCTGCTCAACCTGCTGGGCGAGGGTCTCGTCCTGTCGGTCTTCCGCGCCGGCGAGATGATCGCCCGCACGCACGTGGACAAGGAAATCTTCCGTCGCTGCCTGCAGGACGAGGCACGCCACGTGTCCTATGGCGTGCTGCAGTTCAAGAACTACCTCGACAACCACCCCGATCGGGAAGCGGCGCTCGCCGAAATGCACCGCTTCGCCGACGTCGGCGAGCTGGTCATCCTGTCGGCCTTCACCGAAGCCGCCTTCATCGAGCCGGTCGCCGTGCTGCTCGGCGGCGGGGTGAAGAGGATCGACCAGGGCATGGAGGGACTGGTGCACGTCTGGTCGATGTTCGTGGAGGAGTACCTGCAGCGCTGTGCCCGGGCCGGTTTCGACCGGCGGGCCCGCTGCCGCATCCCCGCGAAGGCGGTGTGGGCCGCATGAGCGCGCAGCTCGCGCCGGCAGCCGCCGTGCCGTTTCCGTCGCTGGCCTGGTTCCGGCGGCTGGCCGACGCCATGAACGGCAGCCGCGCGCGGCAGGAACAGCTCGGCTACGTCGACTGCACGGTCGCGTTCACGGTGGTCGACGGCCCGGGCGGCTCGCCCTGGAGCGCGCTGGTGACCTTCGAGGAGTTCAGCGTCACGGACGTGCGCGTCGCCGGCGCCGGCGACGCGGGCCGCGCCGATTTCGCGCTCGAGGCCGAGCTCGCCGCGTGGCGCGCGATGATCGAGAGTGTCGCGGCCGGGCATGGCCGGCCGGCGCTCGAGCAGTCCCTCAACCGGCTGAGCCACATGGGCACGCCGTTCCGGCTCGTGGCCGACGACCCGCTCAAGGCCGATCTGTACTTCCGCTACAACCAGAGCCTGCAGGAGTTCGTGAACGCCTCGGCTGCGTTCACGACCGTATTCGCGGAGCCGGGCTGATGGCCGGGCGGGTCGGCCACCATTACATCGACGAGTCCTGCATCGGCTGCGGGGCCTGCGACCACGCCTGCCCGGGCAAGGTGGATGCGATCGGGCCGGTCGAGGGGGACTACCTCGGCCGGTTCGTGATTCGCCTGGAGGACTGCATCGACTGCGGCTTCTGCATTCCGATGTGCCCGATCGCCTGCATCCACGACGGGCGCGCGGAAGGCCTGACCGAGGCGAGCGGCGGGTACATCCGCATCCGGGAACTGCAGGCCTGGGCGCGCGGGCGGCAGCCGTCCGGCTGAGCCGGGAACGCTGTGCTATCGTGACGGCCGCGCCGCCGCCGCCACGAGCCATGTCCGCCGCACCTGCCGTCCCCACCGAGGAATACCGCTTCGAGGCCGAGCCGTACTACGAACCGGTCGGCGACGAGGTGCCCGTGTTCGAGGCCGCGTGGCGCAACCGGCTGCCGCTGCTGCTGAAGGGCCCGACCGGCTGCGGCAAGACCCGCTTCGTCGAGCACATGGCGTGGCGCCTGCAGCGCCCGCTGGTCACCGTGTCCTGCCACGATGATCTCACAGCCGCCGATCTCGTCGGCCGCTTTCTCGTGAAGGGTGGCGAGACGGTGTGGATGGACGGCCCGCTCACGCGCGCCGTGCGCGGCGGCTGCCTGTGCTACCTCGACGAAATCGTCGAGGCGCGCAAGGACACGACCGTCGTCCTGCACCCGCTGTGCGACGATCGCCGCCTGCTGCCGATCGAGAAGCTCGGTGAACTGCTGCCCGCCCCGCCGGACTTCGGTCTGGTCGTGTCGTTCAACCCGGGCTACCAGAGCGTGCTCAAGGATCTCAAGCAGAGCACGCGCCAGCGCTTCGTGGCGCTCGAGTTCGGCTACCCGGCGGCCGGTCTGGAGGCCCGTATCGTCGCGCGCGAGGCCGGGATCGACGAGCCGCTGGCGCAGCGGCTGGTGCGCTTCGGCGCGATGACCCGCAACCTGAAGGGGCAGGGGCTGGACGAGGGCGCCAGCACGCGGCTGCTCGTCAATGCCGGCAAGCTGATCGCCAGCGGCGTCGGTCCGGCGGGCGCCTGCCGCGCAGGCGTCGCCGAGGCGCTCACCGACGACGCCGACCTCGTCGCCGCGATCGGCGAGCTGGCCGCGACGGTGTTCTGAACAACGGCGCGGAATCGTGCCGCACCTCAGGCCGGGAAGCCCTGGGCGCCGGTGCCGGGCGGGTGCGCGGCGACCGTGAGCGCGCAGGACGCGCGCGA
>CAYOJP010000315.1:0-4541 GCA_964404305.1 uncultured Gammaproteobacteria bacterium | reverse complement strand
ACAACTTCAACGCCTACGCCGACCAGCGCGCGGTGTTCCGCTACGACATGCACACGCTGCCGACCGAGATCGCCGACAGCATCGGCACCTCGACGCTGTTTGCGGCCTGGAACGCGGCGGTGTACGTGGCGCAGATCGAGGACGAGCGCCTCGGCGAGGTGCTCGGGGATCGCCGCTACCTCGAGGCGACCCGCGAGGTCCTGCAGCGGCACGACGGACTGTGGTTCCTCGACGAATCGTACGTCATCTCGCGCAAGCGCGACTGAGGCGGCGGGCAGTCTCCATGCAAACTCCGGGAGCGGGGACGGCAGGCGATGCGGTCGATGCCGCGGTCGCCGAACTGGTGAGCGGCGGCTCGCTCGAGGTCAGCGCCGACCGGCTCGAAGACGCTGACGCGCTTGCGTCGGCACTGCCGGCCGGGACGACGGTCTACGTCAACCATCTCCCGGGCCGGACGCTCGCCGGCAGCCTGCCGATGCTCGAACGCCTGCACGCCGCCGGACTGGAGCCCGTGCCGCACGTGGCGGCGCGGCGCGTGGCGTCGCGCTCTGAACTGCAGGACTTCCTGGGCCACGCGGTGCGCGCGAACGGCATCCGCAAGGTGCTCCTGGTCGGCGGCGACGACCCGAAGGTCGCAGGCCCCTGGGCCGACAGTGTCGCGCTGCTCGCCGATGGCGCGCTCGCCGGCTGCGGTCTGCGCGAAGTGGGCCTCGCGGGCTACCCCGAGGGTCATCCGCGCATCGCGGCGGCGGCACTGGCCGGGGCGCTGGCGGAGAAACTGCACCTGGCCGCCGCACAGGGTCTGGGCGCCAGCGTGGTCACCCAGTTCTCCTTCGCGCCGTCACGCGTGCTCGAGTATGTCGGCAGCCTCGCCGACCTGTATCCGGATCTCCCGGTCTACGTCGGCATTGCGGGGCCGACCGAGCCGGCCGCGCTCCTGCGCTACGCCCGACGCTGCGGGGTGAGCGCCTCGTTGCGCGCGCTCCGGGACCAGGGCCTGGGGATCGTGCGGCTGGTCACCCACACCGATCCGCTCGAGCAGGTCGTCGCGCTCGCCCGCTACCGCCTGGGCAGGTCACGGTGCAACGTGGTCGGGACGCACTTCTTCAGCTTCGGCGGCGTGAAGGCGACCGCCGCCTGGATGGGGCGCGCCATCGCCAGGCGCTGATCCGCCACCTCCCGACCGGCGCTTACGCCTGCCCGCGCGCCGCCAGCTCGCGCGCCTTGCGCACCTTCTCGTTGGTCTGGTTGAACAGCAGCTCGCGCCGGGCCTTCTCCTGCTCCTCGGTGCGCTTGGCCTCGCCCAGTTCCTTGCCGACGTAGCGGCCCTTCTGCACGGCCGGACGGGCGCCGACCTGTGCCAGCCAGCGCGCGACGTGCGGGAACGGCGCGAGGAAATCCTCGCCCAGCAGCTTCTCCAGCAGGCACGCCCAGGACCAGGACAGGATGTCCGCGATGCTGTACTCGGCGCCGGCAAGGTATTCGTTGGCCGACAGCTGCGCGTCCATCACGCCGCACAGGCGATCGACCTCGCCCACGAAGCGCTTCGTGCCGTACACGAGTTGCGCCGGATCGTCGGCGATGTTCTTCGCGTAGTTCCGGAAGTGGTTCGCGTTGCCCATCATCGGGCCGAGGTTCGCCATCTGCCAGTAGGCCCACTGCAGGACGTGGTAGCGCGCCGCGCCGCTGCGCGGCAGGAAACGGCCGGTCTTGTCCGCCAGGTACTCGAGTATCGCGCCGGACTCGAACAGCGCGAGCGGCGCGCCGCCGCCGGGCGGCTCGTGATCGACGATGGCCGGCATGCGGTTGTTCGGCGACAGGCGCAGGAACTCCGGCTTGAACTGATCGCCCCCGCCGATATCCACGGGACTGATGCGGTAAGGCAGGCCGCATTCCTCCAGCATGATGGTCACCTTCCAGCCGTTGGGCGTGGGCCAGTAGTGCAGGTCGATCATGGATGCAGGCTCCTGTGCGGTTCGATCAGGCGGGGTGGAAACGAACGGATGCGAGCGCGGCCGCGCGGCGCTCAGCCGCGGCCGCCCAGCGCGCCGGCGAGCACGTCCGCCAGGCCATTGAGCGCGGCGCGGCCGTCGCCGCGATACGACGAGCCGTGCATGATGCCGAGCGTGCCCGGCGCGAGATCCGCCAGCCGGCGCAGCGTGGCGTCGGTGTACGAGGTGTAGGGCAGGTCCTTCGACATCGGGCCTTCCAGGTTGCCGAGGATGGCCTCACGCGCGGGCCCGAGCACGTCGGTCTCGACGAGCGGCGCGGGATTGCCGGGCTGGAACATGAGGTCCGAGCACAGCAGCGTGCCGGTCGTCTCCTCGTAGAACAGGCCCGCGTCCCAGCAGTGCGGCACGTGTGGCGTGGACAGGAACCGCAGCTTGTGGCTGCCCGCGTCGACCACCTCGCCGTCGGCGAGGCCGCGCGGGGGACGCTCGGCGAAGTCGCCCACGTTCACCATCGCGCCGAGCATGCTGCACGCGGCCTGCGCGCGGGGCGCGACCGCCAGCCACTGGTTGAGGGCGCCGCACTCGTCGGACTCGAAATGGCTGAAGCCGACCCAGGCGAGCGTGGCCGGGTCGATCAGCGTGCGCACGGCCGCCAGCGTGTCGGGGAACGCCGCGCGGAAGCCCGCGTGCATGAGGAACGACGCCTCGCCACGGACGAGGAACTGGTTGAACTGCATGCCGTAGGCAGGATTGAAGCTGGAGATCCGGAACACGTCCTTCGCGATCTCGGTGACGGTTGCCGACATGGTGCTGTCCTCCTAGGTGAATCGATGGGTCCGCGCAGGCCGGGATCCGCCCCCGGTCCGCGATTCTCAAAACTGCAGAGTGCCAATGCCGGTCACTCCGGCCGGCGCCGGTGCCGGGAGTTTCCCCACGTCAGGTGCGGCACGATTCCTCCCTGCAATTCAGCGCAGCGTGCCGAGCGCGGCCTCGAGATCGGCGCGCAGGTCCTGCGGGTCCTCCAGCCCCACCGACAGGCGCACCAGGCCCGGCACGATGCCGGCCGCCTCGCGGGCGGCGTCGCTGAGGCGCTGGTGCGTGGTGGTGGCGGGGTGCGTGATGGTGCTCTTGGCGTCGCCCAGGTTGGCGGTGATGGAGAACAGGCGCACGCCGTCGATGACCTGCCAGGCCGCGGCCTTGCCGCCCTCGATCTCCAGGCTGACGATGCCGCCGAACCCGGACTGCTGGCGCGCGGCGAGCTCGTGCCCGGCGTGCTCCGGCAGCCCGGGATGCCAGACGCGCCGCACGCGCGGATGCGTCGTGAGCCAGCGGGCGAGCGCCAGCGCGCCAGCGCTGTGGGCGCGCATGCGCAGCGCGAGCGTCTCCAGCCCCTTCAGGAACACCCAGGCGTTGAACGGGCTCATGGTCGGCCCCGCCGTGCGCAGGAACGGGAACAGGGCCTCGTCGAGCAGCCTGGCCGGGCCGCACACGGCGCCACCGACGCAGCGCCCCTGGCCATCGAGATACTTGGTCGCGGAATGGATCACCAGGTCGGCGCCGAACTTCGCCGGCTGCTGCAGGGCGGGTGTGCAGAAGCAGTTGTCCACCGCGAGCAGCGCTGCGCCGGTGCGCGCGATCCCGGCGAGCCGCTCGATGTCGACCACCTCGCACAGCGGATTGGACGGCGTCTCGACGAACAGCAGGCGCGTCGCCGGCTGCATCGCCGCCGTCCAGCCCGCGTAGTCCGTCGCGTCGACGAACGTCGTGGCGACGCCGAAGCGCGGCAGGATGCCCTCCAGCAGACCGACCGTGGTGCCGAAGACGCTGCGGGAGCACACGACGTGATCGCCCGCGCGCAGCAGCCCCATGCAGGTCATGAGGATCGCGCTCATGCCCGAGGCCGTGGCGAGGCAGCGCTCGGTGCCCTCGAGCGTCGCAAGCCGCTCCTCGAAAGCGCGCACCGTCGGGTTCGTGAAACGCGAGTAGATGTTGCCGCGCTCGGAGCCCGCGAAGCGGGCCGCCGCCTGCGCGGCGTTGGCGAACACGAAGCTCGAAGTGAGAAAGATCGGGTCGGAGTGCTCGCCCGCGGGTGTGCGCGACTGCCCGGCGCGCACGGCGCGGGTATCGAAGCGGTCGGGGTTGCGCGGGTCGCTGCTCATGGCGATGCGGGGCGGTCCGGCGGCGGAGGGAGAGGCCCGCCGCGGCGCCTCAGCCGAGGCCGGCCTCGGCGGCGTCGTGGAGATCCATCAGGCCGTTGTCGGCGTCGCGGTTGCTCTTGGCACCGTCGGAGCGCGCCTCGCCGATGTAGTCGAGGTAGCCGTCGCTCACGTCGCCGGTGACGTACTCGCCGTTGAAGCAGGAGGTGTCGAAGCGTTCGACCTCCGGATTGCCGCGCCGGCAGGCCTCGATCAGATCCTCGAGATCCTGGTAGACGAGCCAGTCCGCGCCGATCAGCGCGGCGATCTCGTCGATGCTGCGGTTGTAGCCGACCAGCTCGTCGCGGGCGGGCATGTCGATGCCGTATACGTTCGGGTAGCTCACCGGCGGCGCGGCCGAGGCGGAGTAGACCTTGTTCGCGCCGGCCTCGCG
>CAYOJP010000314.1:0-4589 GCA_964404305.1 uncultured Gammaproteobacteria bacterium | reverse complement strand
CCGCCGCTTCCTCGCTGACTGCCGGCGCGCCGTGCGCGTCGTCCGCTCCGGCGCATGCCGCGACAGGTCCTGCGCGCCGCGCTTCATCGCCACGCCCCAGTCGAGCTCCTCGTCCTGCGTGTAGCGCTTGCCGAGCTGCCAGGCGATCTGCGCGCGCGCCAGTTCCATCCCGAGGTAGAACGCGTGGCCGGCGTCGCCGTCCACTGCCAGGTGCGGGAACAGCTCGTACGGATCGGTCGCTACGTGCAGGCCGTTGCGGTTGTAGAGGTGCACGCCCTCGGCGGTGACGGCGATGCGGTAGTTGCTGTCACGCACCTGCGCCGCGAGCGCGGCGATCTCCTCCGTACTCCAGGGGAACGGATGGCGCTCGTGCAGCGCCATCAGGCCCTCGTGCACACCCTTGGGGGGCAGGCCGTCGGCGCGGGTCGCGTGCATGATCCGGCGGGCGAGTTCGGCCTCGGGCACCGCCCGCCGGCAATGCGGGCTGACCTCGGTCGTGAGGATCGCCGTGATGCCCAGCTCCGAGCAGATGCCGAGCAGCAGCGCGGTCGTGCCCGCGGTGTCCGCGTGCGTCAGCTCGGTGAGGTTGCCGGTGCCCATCATGATCGGCGCCGCCGGGTAGCGCGCGCGCAGCTCACGGTAGCGCACGATCGACTCGGTGAAGCCCATGTGGATCGGGTCGAGGATCGGGTCGGCGTAGAACGGGCGGCCCGTCGCGGCCAGACGCTCGATCGCGCGGCCGAGCGAGTCGAGGTCGTGCGGCGGGCGGCCGATGAGAACGGGCGTCGCCGGCACCTCGTCGGCAATCCACAGCGTCTCCTCGTCGAGACTGAGGAGGTAGTCGGCGCCGGCACGGCCGCCCGCGAGCAGATCGTCCGGCGCCAGCGAATCGACGCTCACCGCGTACCCGGCGGCCTTGAGGGCGCCCACCGTTTCGACCAGGTGCGGAAAGGGCGTGTCGGGCAGGCAGCCGATGTCGATGACGTCGGCGCCGTCGCGCACGTAGCGCGCGGCGCGCTCGACGATGGCCTGGAGCCCGAGCGCGGGCGCATCGACGATCTCGGCGAAGATGCGCAGGTCGTGCGCGGACAGGTCGCGGCGCGCGACCGCGCGGCCGAAGTGCGCCGGCAGGTCCTTGAGTTCCTCCGGCCCGCGCTCCACCGGCACGCCCAGGTGGGCGGTCAGTGCCGCGAGGTCGCCCCGGCAGCGGCCGGGCACCAGCACGCGGTCGATGCCCGCGAGCGACCCGATCCGGCGGCGGATGAGGTCGGCGGTCATGAGGGCCGCGACCGACAGCCCGAGCTGGCGCACTTCCCAGCGGAACTCGGCCGGCGCCATGGCGGTCAGCAGGCGCGTGAGGCCGGGTTCGGCCAGCTTGCCGGTGAGAAACAGGATGGTTTCGGGCATGGCGCGACCGCCTGCGAAGGATAGCAGGCGTGCGGACCGCCGCGAGCCGGTGCCACGGTGCGGCCCGACCTGATCCGGCGCAGTGGCGGCGGGCGGCCTGCGCTAGTATTTTCCGTGGAGGAGGGTGACACATGGACAGGCAGGCCGAGCGCGCGCTCGGGTTGCCCGACGCCGGTGGCGGCCTGACGGGGCGCTTCTCGGGCGTGACCGGCAACCGGTCGAACGCCCTGGATCGCGTCCTGCTTCGCGCCATGGTGAGGGCGCTCGCGCAACCGGATTTCGCGATCACGCTGTGGGACGGCTACACCGCCGGTCCGCCAGCCCCCGGCTGGCGGGTCCGCATCGCCGACCGCGCGGCCCTGTGGTACCTGATGCGCAACCCCCTGCTGCACTTCGGCGATCTCTACGCCGCCGCGCGGCTCGAGGTCGAGGGGGATCTCACGGGCTACTTCGAGCGCCTGTACCGCGGCATCGCCGCGGGCAGCAATGCCGCGCGGCGCTCGCCGTTATGGTGGCTGTGGCGCGACCGCCCGCCGCGCCCCGGCACCCCGGAGGCGGCCCGCGAGAACATCCACCACCACTACGACCTCGGCAACGCGTTCTACCGCCTGTGGCTCGACGCCGAGGCGATGCAGTACACCTGCGCCTACTTCCCCGCGCCCGCGATGACACTGGAGCAGGGCCAGCGCGCCAAGCTCGAGCACGTCTGCCGCAAGCTGCGCCTGCGACCGGGCCAGCGCGTGTTCGAGGCCGGGTGTGGCTGGGGCGGGCTCGCGCTGCACATGGCGCGCGAGCACGGCGTGACGGTACGCGCCTGGAACATCTCCCGCGAGCAGGTGCGGTACGCCAACGAAGAGGCGCGACGGCAGGGGCTCGCCGGCCGGGTCGAGTTCATCGAGGATGACTACCGCGAGATCCGCGGCGAGTGCGACGTGTTCGTCTCGGTCGGCATGCTCGAGCACGTCGGCCCGGCCAACTACTCCGCGCTGGGCGCGGTGATCGATCGCTGCCTTGCTCCCGCCGGCACCGGGCTCATTCACACGATCGGCCGCAACAGCCCGCGGCCGATGAACGGCTGGATCGAGCGGCGCATCTTCCCCGGAGCCTACCCGCCCACCCCCGGCGAGATGGCGCCGATCTTCGAACCGTACGACCTGTCGATCCTCGACGTGGAGAACCTGCGGCTGCACTACGCCGAAACGCTGGGCCACTGGCTCGAGCGCTTTACCGCGGCCGAGCCCGCCGTGAGCGAGATGTACGATGAGCTGTTCGTGCGCGCCTGGCGGCTCTACCTCGCGGGCTCGCAGGCCGCGTTCACCACCGGCTCGCTGCAGCTGTTCCAGGTGCTGTTCGCGCGGGCTGGCACGAACGACCTGCCGCGCTCGCGCGCGCACCTGTACGCCTGAGCGCGCCGTGGAGCATCGCGACGTCATCATCGTGGGCGGCGGTCCGGCGGGTTCCACGCTCGCGCGCGCACTGGGCGGCGCGGGCCTGGCGGTCACGGTGCTCGACCGGCGCACGTTTCCGCGCGACAAGACCTGCGCCGGCTGGATCACCCCGGCGGTCGTCGCCGCGCTCGACCTGGATCTCGACGACTATGCGCGTGGCCGGGTGCTGCAGCCGATCCACGGCTTTCGGGTCGGCCTGCTGGGCGGTGCGCTCGTCGCGCACCGCCATGCGGGCGCGCCGGTCAGCTACGGCATCCGGCGTTGCGAGTTCGATCACTACCTGCTGGCACGCTGCGGGGCGGAGGTGCGCACCGGCGCGGCGGTGACCTCCCTGCGCCGCGAGGACGGCGCCTGGATAGTCGACGAGCGCCTGCACGCGCCGCTGCTCGTCGGCGCCGGCGGGCACTTCTGCCCGGTGGCGCGCGCGCTGGGCGTCGACCTGGGGCGGGCCGAGACCGTCGTCGGGGCGCAGGAGATCGAGTTCGAACTGAGCGAGGCGCAACTGCGCGACTGCCCGGTCGCGCCCGACGAGCCGCGGCTGTACTTCTGCCCCGATCTGGCCGGCTACGGCTGGGTGTTCCGCAAGGGCCGCTGGCTCAACGTCGGCCTGGGTCGCGAGCGCCCGGCCGGCCTCGCCGCGCAGATGGACGCCTTCCGGGCCGCCCTGGTCGCCGAGGGCACGCTGCCCGCCGATGCCCCCGCGCGCCCGAGCGGGCACGCCTATCTCCTGTATGGCAGCGCCAGGCGCCCGCTGGTGGCCGAGGGTGCCCTGCTCGTCGGCGACGCGGCGGGCCTGGCCTACACGCAGAGCGGGGAGGGCATCCGGCCGGCGGTCGAATCGGCCCTGCTGGCCGCCCGGACCGTCCGGGCCGCGGGCGGTGACTGCTCGGCGCGGGCGCTGGCGCCGTACGCGGCGGCGATTGCAGCGCGGTTCGGCGCCGACCGTGGCCGGGGGCCGGCGGCAGCGCCCGGACCGCTGCGCCGCTGGCTCGCACGGCGCCTCATGACGACGCGCTGGTTCACGCGTCGGGTGGTCACCGAGCGCTGGTTCCTGCACCTGCACGTGCCACCCCTTGCAGCGGCAGGCGCCGCGTCGTAACAAATTGATAAATCAGCAAATATTATCGAGGAAAACAGGCGTGTCGGGCAGTCGTCGCAGCCTTGTCCGACCCGGGTGCGTGGTCTATGGTTAAACCTGAGGCGCAGGTCGCAGGGACTGGCCCCGGCAATGCCGGCAGCCCGCGCCTGCGGTCCGCAAACCCCACGGTGCGCCACCCCCGGGGTGGCCGCCATGTGCCAACAGTACTTCGGAAGAAGGGGGTGCCAATGTTCGAACACGACCAGACCATCGTGAACACGCTGCTCGCCACGGATGCCAACTTCAGGCGCCTGTTCGACAAGCATCGTGCGCTCAAGTCCCGTGTGAGCGAGGCCAACTCCGGCACGATGGTGATCGACGAATTCGAGCTCGAGAAGCTGAAGAAGCAGAAGCTGCTGCTGAAGGACGAGATGGCCGGCATGATCAACGAGTACCGGCACGCCCGCGCGGCCCCCGTTCACTGACGCAAGGCCGTTCTCGCACTCCGCGAAGCCCGCCTCCGGCGGGCTTCGTCGTTTCAGGACGAGGTGTGATCGCAGCGCGGGGCCATCGCGGGCAAGCCCGCTCCTGCAGGCGCCACGCACCGTCATCGAGCCGGGGCGGGCCGCCGCGCCGCGGCGGCCGAGGCCGCCCTC
>CAYOJP010000313.1:1622-4592 GCA_964404305.1 uncultured Gammaproteobacteria bacterium | reverse complement strand
CGCTCAGCCCGGCTCGCCCGCGACGGCCTGCGAGTAATCGACCAGCTTCGATTTGTAGGTCTCGCGCGGCAGCGAGCCGTAGGGCACGAAGCCGACGTCGCACGAGACGACCAGCCGTTGCCGGATCGCTGCGGCGATGCGTCCGCCGAGTCCGTCCGCCGGCACCGCGTGGCCCTGGCCGAGTTCGACGACGAGCGGCAGTGGCGGGGCCTGCGAGACGCCCTTGCGCCGCGGGCGGATGACGAACATCTCCCCCACCTCGGGCGTGAACTCGCGCAGGATCGCCCGGATGGCGGTCGGGAACAGGTTCACCCCGCGCACGATCAGCATGTCGTCGGTGCGGCCGATGCAGCGGATGCGGGGCCCCGTGCGGCCGGTCGGGTTGGGTCGCATGTTGACGATCACGTGGTCGCGGCTGCGGAAGCGCAGCAGCGGCATCGCCTCGCGTTCGAGCGCCGTGTAGACGAGTTCCCCCTCGGCACCGTCCTCCCAGGGCAACGGCGTGCCCGCGACCGGGTCGATGAGTTCCACGTGCGCGAAACCGCGCGCCATGAAGTGCATGCCCTGTCCGTCGTCGTCCTCGGCCCACGCCGACAGGGTGATGTCGCCGATCCCCATCGATTCGCGGACGCGGCAGCCGAAGGCGTCCTCGATGCGGGCGCGGATGAGCGGATCGCCCCCGCCCGGCTCGCCGGCGGTGATCATGTTGCGCAGGCCCAGGGTTCCCGGCGCGATGCCGTGCTGCTCGCACCAGTCGACGAGGTACAACCCGTAAGACGGCGTGCAGCTGATGCCGGTGGCGCCGAGCAGCTGCATCGCCCCCACCAGGCGCTCCGTGTTCCCGGTGCCGACCGGTATGACCGTGCAGCCGATGCGGTCGAACCCGGCGTAGACGGCGCCCGCGACGAAGGGCCCGGCGTTGAAGCCGACCGCCAGTCGCTGCCGGGGCCGGAAGCCCGCGGCGGTGTAGCCGCGCGCCACGTTGGTCGCGTAGATGTCGAGGTCGCGGGGAGTCAGCCCGATGTAGCAGGGCACGCCGGTCGTGCCGCTGGTCGAGTAGACCCTGACCAGATCACCGGGATCACAGGCGAGGTGGCTGCCGAACGGCGGCGAGTCGGCCTGGCTGCGGCGCAGTTCGTCCTTCTCCGTGAACGGCAGCCCTGCGATGTCCTCCAGCTCACCGAGTTGCGCGGCGTCGCGGAACCCGGCGGCCCGGAGCTTCGCGCGGTAGAAGTCGGAGTGCCCCAGCAGGTACCGCGCCTGCCGGCGCCAGGTCTCCCGGTCGCGGCGGAACTGCTCGGCGGTCGGACGGGTCTCGATCTCGCGGTCGTACACGGTGGCTCCTGGGTGCCCGGGCGAGGCAAACGCGGAGAGGGCGGCGGCGCACCCCGGCACCCTCAGTCGTGGTGATCGAGATTGTTCGGCGAGTGATCCCCGCCCAGCCAGCGCGCGAGCACCGCGTGCGCGTCCGCGCGGCGGTCGGCATTGATCTTCTCGACCTGCGGCGCATCGACGGTGAACTCCAGGACCAGGCCGTTCGGATCCTCGACGTACAGTGACTGGCAGTAGCCGTGATCGATGAAATAGGTCTTGGGCGGCGCGTACCCCGCCGCCGTGAGCCGGGCCCGGATCGCGTCCTGCTTGCCCTGGTCGCACTTGAGCGCGATGTGATGGAACGCCGAGGGCGGCATCGGCGGGCCGAACAGTTCCGCATCCTCCGCTTCCGCGAACTGGAAGAAGGCGAGCGCGCCGCCGTCCTCCATGCCGTAGAACGTGTGGCAGTAGGTGCGCACCTTGCCGAACAGGTCGGCCTGCTCCGCCCAGGTGGCGATGAGCGGCATGCCGATGATGTCCTCGTAGAAGCGCCGGGTGGCCTCCTGGTCGCGCGTGACGTAGGCGTTGTGGTGCAGCCGCAGCGGCAGGCCTTCGGTGGTCCGGTTCATCGGCTGGATTTCCTCGCGATCTGCGCCGCGCTCAAAAGCGGTAGACGACATCCACGCCCACCACCCGCGGCTGGCCCTTGAATACGAAGTTGTTGGTGTAACCGGGATTCGGGAAGAACAGCGGGCCCGGCGACCACTCGGCATTGTAGTCCTCGTCGTTCAGGTTCTTCGACCAGCCCGTCACGGTCCAGGCCTTGCCGTCCAGCCCGAAGCGCAGGTCGACCAGGTGGACCGGATCGCGGACCGTGAAGTTGTCCGGGTAGAAGAAGGTCGGGCCGATGAGCTGGTAGTCGGTGCGCACGAACGCCTCCACCCCGGGCCAGAACCCGAGCGGGCGCCGGTAGCGGGCGCCGACGTTGAGCGTGTACTCGGAGACGAGCGGGGCCTCGTTGCCGATGTCGCTCGCGGCCCGGGCGGAGGCCTTGATCTCGCTGTCGGTGATGCCGAGGCCGACGTGCCCGTCCAGCCCCTCGGTGATCTGCGCGGCGAGGTCGATGTCGGCGCCCTTGTAGATCACCTTGCCGAGGTTGCCCAGGTTCTGCGTGCTCGTGCCGGGGTCGAACACGAAGAAGTAGGTCCCCTCGGCACGCGTGCGGTAGAGGCTGGCATTGGCGGTGATGCGCCGGTCGAGGAACTGCGCCTTCACCCCACCCTCGACCGTGCTCGCGGTCTCCTCGTCGAACTGATCGCCGATCCCCGCGATACCCGCGGCCCCGACGCCCGTCTGGTTGAAGCCGCCGCTGCGGAAACCGCGGCTGTAGCCGCCGAACAGGGTCAGGTCGTCGTTCGGCCTGACGCGGAAGGTGACCTTCGGCTGCAGGTCGTCCCAGGTGTTCTCGCGCGTCTGCCCCGTGAAGGCCGTGCCGACGAGCGGCGCGGGGATGAACTGCGGCGGCGTCTCGGTCGTGTTCTCGCGCGTATCGACGTCGAGTCGCAACGAGAACGACACCTCGAGGTAGTCGGTGACATCGAAGTCCATGTTGCCGAACACGGCCCAGGCGAAGTTGTCCTGGGAGTCGGCGAGGTA
>CAYOJP010000313.1:0-1522 GCA_964404305.1 uncultured Gammaproteobacteria bacterium | reverse complement strand
AGTCCATGTTGCCGAACACGGCCCAGGCGAAGTTGTCCTGGGAGTCGGCGAGGTAGGTGGCCTGCGGTGCATGCAGCGGCAGCGGCGTGCGCTTGACTTCACGAACACCGGCCGCGCAGTCGCTGATGAAAAACACTCCAGGGACGCCCGGGCCTGCCTGACTGCAATCCCAGACATTGCCGGTCGAAATGAACCGGTCGGTCCAGATGAAATACGCGCCCGCAATCCAGCGCAGCCGCTGGTCGGCGGGCGAGGTCAGGCGGATTTCCTGGCTGACGGCCTCCACATCGAGGAATTGATGCTGCGCCTGATCAGCGAATCCGATACGAAGGAGCACGGAATCGGAATTCGGCAGGAAGTCGAACTGGTCACCGGTGAGCAGTTCCTCGAGGCTGTCCCAGGCGCTGATCGACGTCACCGTGCCGATGGCGGTATCCCAGTCCACCTTGAGGGATACGCCGAACAGGTCGCGCTCGTTCGTGCCGGGGTTGTTGACGCGGACCGGCAGGCTCGTGTCGTTGACGCTCTCGGTGATGTTGAAGTACAGGGCCTGCGTATCGACCGTCGAACCGGAGAAGCGCAGATCGGCCTTGAGATCCTCGCGCGGCTGCCAGAGCAGCTTGAAGCGGCCGGACAGATCCTCGAACGGATCGGCCTCTTCGCCCAGGAACGCGTTGTCGATGTAGCCGTCGGTGTCGAAGTAGGAAATCGAGCCGCGGAACTTCAGGCTGTCCATGCCCGGCACGGGGCCGCCGAGGCTGCCCTGGACCTTGTAGCCGGGGCCGGAATCGTAGCCGGCCTTGACGGTGCCCTCGAGGACGTCGGTCGGCTCCTTCGTCTCCACGATGATCGCGCCGCCGATGGCGTTGCGGCCGTACAGCGCACCCTGCGGGCCCTTGAGTACCTGGATGCTCTCGATGTCGAACAGCTCCTGGTTGAACTGCGACGGATTGGCGAGCAGCACCCCGTCGACGAGCACCGCGACCGAGGGCTCGCTGTTGCGCGCCTGCGAGATGCCGCGCACCGTGATGAACGAGGTGCCCTGGTTCTGCGTCTGCACCATCGTCACGTTCGGCGTCATGCCGATGAAGTCCTGCGGGCGCTCGATGCCCGCGGACTCGATCTCCTCGGCAGTGAAGGCCGTGACCGTGACCGGCACGTCCTGGTAGGACTCCTCGCGCTTGCGCGCGGTGACGACGACTTCCTCGATGCCCGCGGCCTGCGCGGACAGATCGGTCAATCCCAGCGCCGCGACACCGATGACCGCGGCCAGCTTATGCCTCGTGAACATGACGAGCCTCCCCCGTGTCCCAGCAACATGCAATCCGACGACGCGCTTGCGGCCCGCAGCCCGGCCGCGCCGTTCTCGTTATTCGATCAGCGTAGCACAGGGAATTCGCTGTACAGTCCCGTATTTCGATATGCGAAAATACCCTCCCGCACTACCGGGCGAGGCGCGCTGCGATCCCCGCGAAATGCCGGCCCTGGAACCGGGCGATGGCCAGTTCCCGCTCGCTCGGGA
>CAYOJP010000312.1:0-4627 GCA_964404305.1 uncultured Gammaproteobacteria bacterium | reverse complement strand
GGTCGAGTGCGAGGACGAAGTACGTGAAGATGCCGGTCGCGACGATCCAGAAGGCCTGCAGGAGCCGCGCGAGCCGTGGATGCGCCTCCGCGTCGTAACGCTCGAAACGCACGTGCCACTTGTTCCACTGGTACAGGCCGTCGCCGACCAGGCTCGAGATCGCCGGCACGGCGCTCATGAAGAACGGCACCAGCAGCAGGCCGTGCGTGAGGCCCACGTTGCCGGAGAGACCTCGGAACGCGATCAGCCCGAGGCCGGCCGCGGCGGCGATGGCCTGCACGGCGCCGATGTCGAGCCCGCGCGACGCCATCACTCCACGCGCAGGGTGTCGAGGCCGTGCAGCGCCACGAGGGCGCGATACAGGTACCAGCCGTCGTCGGCGCCGGCCAGCTCGCGGATCGAGTGCATGGCGAAGGTCGGCACGCCGACGTCCACGGTGCGCACGCCGAGCGCGGCGGCGGTGATCGGGCCGATGGTGCTGCCGCAGGGCACGTCGCCGCGGGCGACGAAACTCTGGTACGGCACGTCGGCTTGCTCGCAGGCATGCCGGAAGACGGCGGCCGACTCGCTGTTCGAGGCGTAGGACTGGCTGCTGTTCACCTTGATCGCGGGCCCGCCGTTCAGCAGCGGGCCATGGCGGCCGTCGTGCCGGTCGGCATGGTTCGGGTGGATGCCGTGCGCGTTGTCGGTCGAGACGAGGATCGACGAGGAGGCCGCGCGCGCGAGCGACTCGCCGGAACCCGCGATGCGCTCGACGATGCTCTTCAGGAACGTGCCCTTGGCCCCCGCCGCCGACTGGCTGCCGACCTCCTCGTGGTCGTTGCACACGAGCAGCGGGTTGCCGGCGACCGGCGCGGCGAGCAGCGCCTGCAGGCCGGTCCAGCACGACAACAGGTTGTCGAGCCGGGCCGAGGCGATGAACTCGCCCCTCAGGCCGATATGCGCCGCGGGCTGCACGTCGTAGAAGGACAGCTCGAAGTCGAGCACGGTGGCCCGGGCGAGCGCGGGCTCCCGCGCCGCGAGTCGCGCCAGCACCTCCGCGCGCAGGTCGAGTTCCTCGCCGCCGGCCAGGCACAGCACGGGCGGCAGGTGCAGCTGCTTGTTGATCGAGCGCTTGTCGTTCGCCTCGCGGTCGAGGTGGATGGCGAGACTCGGGAGGATGGCGATCGGATCGCGGAAGTCCACGAGCCGGCTCACGAGCCGGCCGGAGGCCGTGCGCAGCGTCACGCGGCCGGCCAGGGAGAGATCGCGATCGAACCAGGGGTTCAGCAGCGCCCCGCCGTAGACCTCCACGCCCGCCTGCCAGTAGCCCTGCGACTGCACCTCCGGCCGTGGCTTCAGCCGCAGGCAGGGACTGTCGGTGTGCGCGCCGACCATGCGCAGGCCGGTTTCGGCCGGTGCGTCATCGCCCAGCGCGAACGCCGCGAGCGAGGAACCGTTGCGGGTGACGAAGTAGCGCCCGCCCGCGCGCAGTTTCCAGGCGCGCGTCTCGTCGAGCGCCTGCCAGCCGGCGGCGACGAGCGCCGCGCGCAGCGTCGCCACGGCGTGGAAGGGCGTGGGCGAATGGTCGAGGAAGGCGAGCAGTCCCTGGTTGAACTGCGCCTTGGGCAGCGCCGGGGCGGCCACGGCGGCAGGGCGACGCGCGGTGCGGGCAGCACGGCCGGAGGGGCGCCGGCGAGACGTCGCGGAACGGGTGCGGCTGCGGGTCGCCATGCCTGGGGATCTCAGGCGGCGGGGCCGGGCAGCGGCGGCGAGTTGGGCCACAGCGGCGGGCGGTCGGACGGGCCGCCCGTGATCGGGAACCAGACGCTGAACACGAAGCTCGCGCGGTCGAGCAGGCGCTCGGCGCCGGTCTTCTCGTAGACGCTGCCCGGCGAGCGCGCCCGGGCGAGCGCCTGCAGGCTCGCGAGGTCGGGCGCGGCCGGGTCCGGCGTGCCGGCGCGATCGCCGGCCGTGACGAGGCCGATCTCGCCGCGCTCGTCGCTCCACAACAGCCAGGCCGCCGACAGTCCGGCCGCGCGCGCGTCGTCGCGCAGGCCCGGCCAGTCGCGGGCGAGCGTCGCGCGGTCGAGGCCCGGCGGACGGCGCCACTCCTCCATCCGCATCAGCACCTGGTGCCCGGCGACGGGACGGAAGTTCTCCGCGCCGATCACCTCCCAGACCTTGGCCACGCGGGACTCGAGCAGCGGCTGGCGCACGAAGGGCACGCCGTCGATGGCGAACTCGTGCGCCGCCCAGTGATCGAACGCCGCGGCGTGCTCGACGGTGTCGAACAGGTAGGCGCCACCGGTGAGCACCTGGTGCTTCGCGGGCTCGGGCAGCACAGGCAGGAGCTTCAGGTACAGTCCCGGGCGGGCGGCCATGTGCAGCCGGTCGCGCTCGATCATCGCGGGCACGGCTTCCGGCGGGCCCCCGGCCCGCACCACCATGAGGCTCGTCACGCAGCCGCGCGCGGCGATCGGGCCGCTGCCGTAACCGTCGTCGGACATCGTCATCGCTCTACCCCTGGACCGGTCCGTTCACCTTGCCCGACCGGCGGCCGGCCGGCAACCGGCGCCGGGGCGCGATCGCGGTAGAATGCCCACCGGACCCCTGCCCCCCCGCGCCGCCCATGACCGCAATGCCCGTACTGAGCGTCCTCGACCAGTCGCCGATCCACGACGGCGGGCCCGCGCGCGAGGCGCCGCGCTGCTCCGTGCGCCTCGCCCAGGCCTGCGATGCGCTCGGCTACCACCGCTACTGGGTCGCCGAGCACCACGACACCGCTGGCTACGCGGGCAGTTGCCCGGAGGTGCTCATCGGCCACATCGCGCAGGCGACGCGGCGCATCCGCGTGGGCAGCGGCGGTGTGATGCTCATGCACTACTCGCCCTACAAGGTGGCCGAGACCTTCCGCATGCTGGAGACGCTGCACCCGGGCCGCATCGACCTGGGCCTGGGCCGCGCGCCGGGCGCGGCGCCGCTGGCGACCGCGGCGCTCGCCTGGCCGCATCGCAGCCACGGCGGCGACCTGTACGGCACCCAGGTGCACGATCTGGCCGGCTTCCTGCACGGCAACCTGCCGGCGGACCACCCGTTCGCGGCGCTGACCGCGCAGCCCGATCCGGGCACGGTGCCCGGGCTGTGGCTGCTGGGCTCGGGCGACGGCAGCGCGGAGTTCGCCGGCCGGATGGGCGCGGGCTTCGCGCTCGCGCTGTTCATCGGCACGAACGAGCGCTCGCCCGCCATCCTCGAAGCCTACCGGCGCGCCTTCGTGCCCTCGCCCTCCCGCGCGCGGCCGGCCACGGCACTGGCGGTCGCCGTGCTGTGCGCGCCGAGCGCAGAGGAAGCGCGCTACGTGGCGGCGACGCACACCTGGTGGAAGGTGCAGGCGTTCCGGCACAACCGCCGGGTGCCGCTGCTGCCGCCCGACGAATGCCTGCGCCTGCGCCAGACGCTGTCGCCGGCCGACCAGGACTACTGGGACGAGACGCTCGCGACCATGATCGTGGGCGATCCCGCGCAGTGCCGGGAGGCGCTCGCCCGTCTCGCCGCCGACTACAGCGCCGAGGAGATCATCGCCGTGAACGTCTGCTACCGCTTCGAGGACCGCCTGCGCTCGTACCGGCTGCTCGCCGAGGGCTGCGGCCTCGCCCGCGCGCCCGCCCCGCTGCCGGCCCGCGCGGAGCACGCGGCATGAGCGCCCTGAGGATCGTCCGCGGGATGGCGGTGAGCGAGGGCGCCGGCGTGACGGTGCACCGCACGATCGGCACGCCGCAACTGCGCTATCTCGATCCGTTCCTGATGCTCGATCACTTCGCGAGCGACAACCCGAACGACTACATCGCCGGGTTCCCGGATCATCCGCACCGCGGCTTCGTCACGGTGACCTACATGCTCGACGGCCACATGCTGCACGAGGACAGCATGGGTAATCGCGGCGATCTGATGCCCGGCAGCATCCAGTGGATGAAGGCCGCGAGCGGCATCATCCACTCCGAAATGCCGCAGCAGATCTCGGGCCTCATGCGCGGCTTCCAGCTGTGGGTGAACCTGCCGGCGAGCCAGAAGATGTCCCCGCCCGCATACCAGGAATTCCAGCGCGACGCGATCCCCGAACTGAACGAGGGCGGCGCGACGGTGCGGGTGCTGGTCGGCAGCCACGCCGGCGTGCAGGGCCCGGTGTCCGATCCGAACACCGACATGTCCTACCTGCACGTGACGCTCCCGCCCGGCGCGCGCTGGTCGCACGCCGGCACCGCCGGACACCAGGGCTTCGCCTACCTGTTCGAGGGCGATGCGACGCTGTACGGGCAGGCGCTGCCCCGGCACACGCTGGTCGTGCTGGAGGGCGACGCGGCGCTCGAACTGGAGGCGGGCCAGGAGGGCGCGAGCCTCATCCGCGTGGCCGGCAGGCCGATCGGCGAGCCGATCGTGCAGTACGGCCCGTTCGTCATGAACACCCGCGAGGAGATCCAGCAGGCGTTCGACGATTACCACCGCGGCCGGCTGGTGCGCCAGCGCGCCTCGGGGCTGGGGGGCTGAGGCGGGTCCCGCCGTCGCTGCCCGCCAAAGGCGGAACAGCGCGGCTGCAGGAGCGGCTTCAGCCGCGATAGGGTTGGCGCCAACCCCGGGAAGGGCTATCGCG
>CAYOJP010000311.1:0-4627 GCA_964404305.1 uncultured Gammaproteobacteria bacterium | reverse complement strand
GAACTCGCCGCCCGATACCGCCGGACCGATCGAGGCGATCCGGCGCTCGGGGTCGATGCTGACGCCCCCGGGCGCCGACACATCCAGGCACAGGGTACCGTTCTACAGGGTGGCACCCGGGAAGTTGTGCCCGCCGCACCTGACGCTGAGCCGCGGCCCCCTGTCGGCCGCGTACCGGACCGCCTTGCGGACATCGGTGACCGAGGCTGCCTTCACGATTGCGGCGGGAAACCGCGCGGGCTTCATGTCATCGCCAGCGCTTGCCGACCGGCCCGCTCGCCTTCCTTCGCCGCGTTGACCCACAGCTGCATCCCGGTGAGTTCGGAATGCCCGAACGCGATACGGCCGAACGGCTCGCGCAGCACGTCGGCCGCCGCGGTCTTGCCGTCGACGCCGAAGAAGAAGCCCGGCTGCGGCGCGACGTAGGCGTGCCCCCACCGGTTGGTGATGATCCCGGCGATGTCGCGGCCGGCGTCGAATCCGTGGGGCGCGAACATCTTCGTGAGCTGCTGGCGCACCGCCGTCTCGATGTCCCGGAAGCTCATTCCGAAGAGTTGCATCCGCGCCGCGACGGCCTGCTGCGCGATCGGGAGTCCCGGCTGGGGGAACGGGATGTACAGCGTCAGGACCGCCGGCTTTCCCGGGTCGAGGGGCATCGGTGGCTGGCCGTCGATGAGGACCTGACGCTTCAGCGCCAGCCACCACCCGAAACCCTCGAACCACCGCGCCGCCGAGATCCCCAGGGCCTCCATGAACTTCCAGTTCCGGACCGCCACGTTCACGGTCAGCATCGGCGCGTGGTGGAAGAACTCCATCGCCTCACGGTAGTCGGCCGGCAGTCCGCGCACGATCCGCTTGTTCACCCACTGGCCGGAGGCCATCACCACGGTCCGCCCGCGCACGCGGTGAGCCTTGCCGTCCAGCGCGTAGGTCACGAACACCGCCCCCCGCTCCTTGCGCACTTCCTGCTGGCTCACATCTACGACCGTGGCGCCGAGACGCATCCGCACGGGCTGCCCTGGTCGATCCAGGGCGTCCCAGGCGACCGGTCCGAACAGCACGTCGCGCATGCTCGAGCGATCGCCCCGGATCGCGTCGGGGATGAGGGTCTTCACGATGTGGCGCGCAATCCCGGCGTTGCCGCCGGGAAAACTCAGCAGGTAACTGCGATCGGACGGGTCGCCGATGCCCTGCTCGAGAAACTGGCCGATCGTGTAGGGACACAGGAAGTTGTACGCGCCGTAGGCGGATATTGCGTCGCACCCCAGCCCGAGCCCGACGGCGGCCACGTAGGGATCCAGATATGTCGTGATGCGGGGATCCGCGCGCTGGTGGACCAGCAGATCCCGGTAGGACATGCCGTCGAGCCAGCGCGCCCAGTCGGCGCGGCGAAACGCCTCGCGGTTGAGCTCCATCGCGAGATACTCGCGCTTGAGGTCCTCGGGCAGCGGCGCCTCGCGGAAGCCGTTCTGCCAGGGATTGACGGTGAATCCGTGGCCCTCGAAGAAGTATCCGGTGTCCGCCTGCTCCCAGGCGAAGTGCATCGGTGAGTACACATCCCATGGGACCTTGATGTTCCTGGCCGTGCCGGTGACTTCCTGCCAGCGGAACTCCTGCGGCAGACCGACCGTATCCCAGAAGCGGTGATACTCGCCCCACTCCCGCGCGAGATGCATGGGGTACATCTGGCCATGCGAGCCCTGCGGCGCCCACAGGTGGGTGCCGTCCACCTCGAACTCGTTCTGCTTGGCCTCGCCGCCGAAGATCGCGTGATTGTCGAGGACCAGGCAGCGTGCGCCCGGGCGCTCGAGCTGCCAGGTCAGCGCGGCGCTCAGGCCCGCGAAGCCCGCGCCGACGACGATGAGATCGTACTCGTCGTCCGAGTCGGACGCGGAGCGGATCGCTTCGTCCATATCGCCGTTGCGGATGAAACCGTGCGCCGCATTGATGACGGCATGGGTGTTGCCGTTCGCGCCGGCGTAGTCACCGATCCCGCCGGGACCCGTCCACTCCGGTCCCACGCCGGCGATCGGCGCGGCCACCGTCTGCGCCTGCGCCGACCGGATCGCGCCAGGCGCCGCCATGGACAGCAGCGCCGCGCCGGCGCCCGCCAGCGTGCCGCCCACGAAATCCCGCCGCGTGATGTGCCCCGCGCCGGCGCGATCGGCGGCATCGGAGCCGGGCTTTCCATCGCTCATCGCCATCCCTCCGCAGCTGCCGGCTGCGACCGTGATTCGTGATTGGAAGGGCAGTCACCGATCACGAATCACGGCCACACGGCTCACGCCTCCGACGCGATCCTGAAGATCTGCCTGCGCACCTCGGCCAGCAGTCCGCCTCGGCCGCCGGAGTCGGGTGGCTCGCTGCCGATCATGAGCATCGTGCCCTCGACGATGCCGGCGATGATGGTCGCCCGGCGACTGATCGTCGCCTCGTCCAGGTGCGGCGACAGGGCCCGCACCAGATCCGCCACGGCGCGGATGTCGAACGCGTAGAACTCCTTCAGCAGCGTGCCGGCGTAGGCGTCCTCCGATTCCAGCAGACCCCAGAGCTGGATGAAGAAATGGCGCGTGCGCGGATCCCAGCAGTCATCCAGCAGGAAATCGATCCAGGCCATGAACCGCGCCGTCGGCGTGTCGGGCACCGACGTGAACACGCGTTCGGCATGCCGCTCGTACTCGGCGCCCACCGCGGCGATCAGGCCGCGCACGAGATCGCCCTTGGTCGCGTAGTAGTACTGCAGGTGCGAGAGCCGCACGCCCGCCGCTTCGGCAACGTTGCGCAGCGTGAAACCCGCGTACCCCCCGTCCGTGAGGACGGCGCGCGCAGCCGCGACGATGTCCGCCGCGCGGGCCTTGCCTCGGGGCCGGGCGCCGGCGGCGGTGTCCGGAGTCGCCGGCACGTCGGCGAAGTTGGTGGCTTTCATGGCCGGAAGGCTACCGGAAAATCCCTGTTTGGTACAAATGACCAATTTGTCTCTCGGCCATGGAAGCCTGCCTTGGGCCCTCGATGCCGCTGCCGCGGGAAACCTGGTTGACTTTCTTTGGTATTTTGACCAAGACTAGCCCCGCCCAATCGGGGCAGTCCAGGCGGCAGGGGGAAGGATGACCAGGGAACACGGGGATTGGGGCATGCGCGGTATCGCGCTGGTCGCCGCGCTCGTCGCGGCACCGGCGACGGCACAGGTCCTCGAAGAGGTCGTGGTCACCGCGCAGAAGCGCGAGCAGTCGCTGCAGGATGTCGGCATCTCGGTGACCGCATTCTCGGCGGACCAGCTGAAGGAACTCGGCGTAACCAGCACGACCGACGTCACCGAGCAGGTCCCGGGCCTGCAACTGTTCACGTACACCCCTGCGTTCACCGTCTTCAGCCTGCGCGGCGTGTCGCAGAACAACTTCCAGGACAACCTGGAGGCACCGGTCGCCGTGTACATGGATGGCGCGTATGTCGCCAGCATGAACGCGATCGGCACTCAGATTTTCGACATGGAGCGCGTCGAGGTGCTGCGCGGTCCGCAGGGCACGCTGTTCGGACGCAACACGACCGGCGGCCTGCTGCACTTCATCAGCCGGGGCGCGGAGGAGACCGACTACAACGGCTACCTGGAAAGTTCGATTTCGGAGTACGACAAGCACAGCGTCGAAGGCGCCGTCGGCGGTGCGCTCACCGAGCGGCTGAGGGGACGCTTCGCCGGGCGCTGGGAGGAGGCCGACGGCTACGTCGAGTCGATCACCCCGGGCATCCGCGACGCGCACGGCGCCAACGGCTATGCCTTCCGCGGCACGCTGCAGATGGACGTCACCGAGTCCCTCACCGCCGACCTGCGGGTCAGCTACGCCGAGGACAGCGATGTGCCGTCGGGCGCCTACACCGTCGCCTTCGCCGGCTTCGATCCGGCCACCGGATTCGGCGTGCCGGCCCCGGGCGGCCTGAGCGACACCGACCAGCACGCCTCGACGCTCGAGGGCGGGTTCGACCGCGATACCGTGAGCACCACGGGCCAGCTCACGTGGGACCTCGGCAACGGCATGGAATTCGTGTCGATCACGAACTACCTGCAGATGGACAAGAACTACCTCGAGGACGCCGGCGGCGGTTTCGGGTACTTCCCGTACAACACCATCGCGGACTTCGAGCAGGTGTCCGAGGAAGTCCGGCTCTCGGGCGGATCCGAGCGTTTTCGCTGGCAGGTCGGCGCGTATTACCTCGACATGACCTGGGACATGGAGCAGAGCGCGGAAGGCGCGCTGATCCTGGGCTTCATCAACCCGGTCAGCGACACCCAGCGGATGGAAACCCTCTCCGTCATCGACGCCACGAACTGGTCCGTGTTCGGGCAGGTCGAGTACGACATCGCGCCGCAATGGACCTTCATCGCCGGGTTGCGCTGGTCCCAGGACGACAAGGAGATCGGCATGACGCGGACCTACTCCGACGTGCCGCTCGGCGTCCCGCCCGCGCAGGTGTTCGACATCGCGACCGCCGGCGTGCCGGGCATCGACGAGATCGACTACGGCGACTTCGCCGCGCGCCTGCAGCTCAACTGGACGCCGACCGACGACACCCTCCTCTACGCCGCCTTCAACCGCGGCATCAAGGGCGGCAACTGGTCGATCGACCCCCTGGG
>CAYOJP010000310.1:0-4641 GCA_964404305.1 uncultured Gammaproteobacteria bacterium | reverse complement strand
CCGGCGGGTACCGCCGCGACGCGCTCGAGTACGTCCCTGTATCACTCGGTCGCGCGCATCCCTGCGCGCTCACGGTCGCCGCGGCACCCACCGGCCCCGGCGGCTCCATCGAGGCCCGGCGTCCGGCAGCTTCGAGACCGGCGATCAACGTTCACACCCACCGCTGCCAGGAGCCCCGATGCCCCGCCTTCCCTACCTGACCGACGCGCAGCTCGGCGACTCCGAGGTGGCGGCGTCCATCCGCGCCACGCGCCGGAACGGCCGGCTGCTGAACCTGGATCGGCAGCTGCTTTACAGCCCGGTGTTCGCCAGGGGCTGGGGCGCATTGCTGTGGCCGGTGCGCACGCAGCTGGACCTGCCGGCGCACCGGCGCGAGCTGCTGATGTGCGCCGTCGGGATCCTGAACAACGCCCGCTACGAGCTGCACCACCATGGCCCCCTGTTCCTGCAGGCCGGAGGCACGCAGGCACAGCTCGCCGCGCTGGAAGACGTGCCGAAGGCCGCCGGCGATGCCGCGCTGTTCGACGCGACCGGGCGGGCGTTGCTGCAACTGGCGGTCGAGATGACCCGCAACGTCGAGGTGAGCGACGCGACCTTCGCCGCCGTGCGCGCCGCGCTGCCTGACGAGCGGCAGGTGGTCGAGGCAATCGCGGTCGTCGCCGCCTACAACATGGTGTCGCGGTTCCTGGTCGCGCTGGGCGTCGAGCCCGAGTAGGGCGCCCGCCGCGTCCCCCCCCACTGCAACCAGCGAGGAATCCTGCATGAGCACCGCCCTGCCCGCCGCCGTCGTCGAGGCCGCCGACGTCTCCGCCGTCACCCAGCTCGTCCTGCGCGAGCGCTGCGGCCGCGACCTGGGCCTCTGGGAGCAGATGCGGGACTGCTTCCACGAGGACTCGCGCGTGTGCCTGAGCTGGATCGACGCGAGCGGCCCGGAGTTCGTGCGCCGCTCCAGGGAGATGGCCGACCGCGGCGTGCGCGCGAGCCACCGGCTCGGGCCGATCCTGGTGACGCTGGCGGGCGAGCGCGCGATCGCGCAGCTCGGCGGCATCATCGACATTCCATCGACCATCCACGGCATCGAGGTCATGCTGGCGAGCCACGCGCGGTTCCTGTTCCGCGCCGAGCGGCGCGGCGGCGCCTGGCGGCTGTCCGCCTTCGATGCGATCTACCATCGCGACGAGATCACCTGCGCGATCCCGGGGCAGTCCGTGGTCATCGATCCGGCGGAGCTGAAGGCCTACAGACCTTCCTACCGCCTGCTCGCCTACTGCCTGGGATTGGGTGGTTTCCCGGTGCGGGACGACCTCGCCGGTATCGATCGCCCCGAACTCGTCGCCGCTCTGACCAGTTCCGTGTACGGGTGGGCGGGCCTGCCCCCGCCCAGGTAATGGCCGATAGGCCAGGGAGAAGCCTGATGAAAGCCGCTGTCTACGATCGCGTCGGTCCGGCGCGCGAAGTCCTGCGCATCGAGGACGTGCCCACGCCCACGCCCGGTCCGGGCGAGGTCCGGGTAAAAATCGCCTGGTCGGGCGTGAACCCCTCGGACGTGAAGACGCGCGCCGGCCGGCGCGCCAAGGAGCCGCCGTTCCCGCTCGTCATTCCGCACAGCGACGGCGCCGGCACGATTGACGCGGTCGGGCCGGGTGTCGGTGACGCCCGCATCGGGCAGCGGGTGTGGACCTGGAATGCGGCTTGGGGGCGCCCGTTCGGCACGGCGGCGGAATACGTGGTACTGCCGCAGGCGCAGGTGGTGCCGCTGCCGGACGGCGTTGATCTGGCGATCGGCGCCTGCCTCGGGATCCCCGCGCTGACCGCTTACCAGGCGCTGGCGATGGATGGCGGCGTGGCCGGCAAGTGCGTCCTCATCCCCGGCGGAGCCGGCGCGGTCGGGCACTACGCGATCCAGCTCGCGCGCATCCTCGGCGCGACGCAGATCATCTCGACGGCCAGCACCGCAGACAAGGTCTACGTCGCCCGCCAGGCCGGCGCCGATCTCGTGCTGAACTACAAGACCGACGACGTCGCCGCGCGCGTGCTGGAGGCGACCGGCGGCGAGGGCGTCGACCGCATTCTGGAGGTGGACTTCGGCGGCAACGTGAATCTCGACCTGCAGGTTCTGCGCAACCACGGCGAGATCGTCGTGTACGGCAGCAACACGCCGGAGATCGCAGTGCCGTTCTTCGCCTCGATCTCGAAGAACGTGCGCTACCTGTGCTTCGTCGTCTACTCGATGCCGTCGGAGCTGCGCGAGCGGGCCATCGCGCACCTAACGCGCCTCATCGCCGACCGCGAGTTGCAGCACAACGTCGCCGATCGCGTGCCGCTCGCGCAGATCGCGGTCGCCCACGACATGGTCGAGAACGGGCGTGTGATCGGCAACGTCGTGGTCGGTGTCGATTACGACATGACCCCCTTGCAGCGGTGACCGGCATGACCCTCCCGACCGGCGAGATGCTGTACGAGTACCGCGCGAAGTTCACGACCGTCACGGAGTTCGGCGTGCCGCTCGGGGCGCTGTTCGCCGGGCAGGTCGCCCCGCCGCCCGAAGGCGCGCGGGTGGATGTCGGCTTCGAGGGAGCGTCCAGCGGCCCGCGCCTGCGAGGCACCGTGGCTGGCATCGACTACCTGGGCGTGCGCGCCGACGGCCGCGTCCAGTTGCACCTGCACGCGGTGATCACCGCGGACACGGGCGAGACGATCGCCTTTTACGCCGACGGGGTCGCCCTGCCGCGCCCCGGGAGCCCGATCGCCGACGTGCGCGAGAACGTCACCCTGCACACCGCCCACGCGGCCTATCGCTGGGTCAACGGCCTGCAGATCTGGGCCGCCGGCACGGTCGACCTCGCCTCGGGCGAGATCCACGTCCGGGGTTTCGTGGCCTGAAGGCGCCCTGCCGCGACCGGCAAGCGTCCTGAGTTCGCGGGCTCCCGCCCGGCACCGCCGCCGGCCGGAGTGATCGACAATTGCGCTCCGCCATTCAGAGGGCGCACGCACTGGCGAGCCGGGCCGCAGTCACTATCCGCGCGGTGCCCGCATGTAGAATGCGGGGCGGCGCCCTGCGGTGCGTCCGTCCATGAACGACCTCTCCAGACTGCGCATCGATCGCCAGGACCCGCCGGCCGGCGGCGGGACAGGCGCGCGCCGGCGTGGCCGCCGCGCGTGGTGGCTCGCCGCGGGCGGCCTGATCGCCGCCGCCTGGCTCACTGCCGGGGGTGGCTGGCGACGCCTGGCTCCGCCGCCACCGGTGCGGGTTGCCGAGGTGGTGTCGGCCTGGCCGGCACAGGCGGTCACGTTGTTCAACGCCACTGGCTACGTCGTCCCGCAGACCAGGGCCGATATCGCGTCCAAGGCGACCGGGCGGCTGGAAGCCCTCGAGGTCGAGGAGGGCAGCGTGGTGCGCCGGGGTGATGTGGTCGCGCGCCTGGAGAACGACGACATGCGGGCCGCGTCGGCCCGCGCCCGCGCGCGGTTGGCGTCGAGCCGGGCGTCGATCGACGAGGCGCGCGCGCGGCTGGCGGAGTCCGAGGCACGCGTGGCCGAGGCGCAGGCGGAGGTTGCCGATGCCGGGCGCGTCGAGGCCCGCGCCAAGGCGATGGTCGCGAAGAAGTTCCAGAGCCCGGAGGTGTACGACGCGGCGGTGATGCGACGGGACAAGGCCGTGGCGGCGCTGCGCAGTGCCGAGGCGGCCGTGGTCGCGGTGCGCGCCGCGGTCGCGGCCGCCGAGTCCAATGCCGTCGCCGAGGAGGCCGCGCTCGCCGAAGCCGAAGTGCAACTTGAGTACACGCTCATCCGCGCGCCCTTCGACGGCGTGATCCTTTCCAAGCAGGCCGACATCGGCGACGTCGTGGCGCCGTTCGCGGCCACAGTGCAGTCGAAGGGCGCCGTCGTGTCGATGGCCGATCTCGGCACGCTGCAGGTCGAGGCCGACGTCGCCGAGTCGAACCTCACCCGCGTGCGGGTCGGCCAGCCCTGCGAGATCCAGCTCGACGCCCTGCCGGACCGGCGCCTGCGCGGCGAGGTGCACATGATCGTGCCGACCGTCGATCGCACCAAGGCGACCGTGCTGGTGAAGGTGCGCTTCGTCGATGCCGACCCCCGCGTGCTGCCGGACATGAGCGCCCGCGTCGCATTTCTCGAGCGGGCGCTGGGCGAAGCCGATCGCGAACCGCGCCTGCTGGTGCCGGCGGACGCCGTCGTCCAGGGCGCGGGCGGACCGCGTGCCTTCCGCGTCGAGGACGGCATCGCGCGCGAGGCGGCCCTCGCGCTGGGCGCGCGCGAGGGCGACCGGGTGGTCGTCGAGGCCGGACTCGCGGCGGGCGAGCGCGTCGTGCTCGCGCCGCCCGCAGGTCTGCGGGACGGCGCCGCGGTGACGATCGGGCGTCCCGAATAGCATGGAGCCGGTCGTCGCGATCCGGCAGCTGACCAAATCGTATCGCCGCGGCGGGCAGGTCGTTCCGGTGCTGATGGACATCACGCTCGACATCGCGCCGGGAAGCTTCGTGGCGCTGATGGGCCCGTCCGGCTCCGGCAAATCGACGCTGCTCAACGTGCTCGGCTGCCTCGATCGACCGACGGACGGGCAGTACATCCTTGGAGACGTCGACGTATCGGAAATGTCCGACGATGCACTGTCCGACGTCC
>CAYOJP010000309.1:0-4653 GCA_964404305.1 uncultured Gammaproteobacteria bacterium | reverse complement strand
GGTCAGATCGCGATTGCTGGCGATCCGATCACCGGGTAAATCAGAAGTTCCTTAGATAAGATTCGCATCATATTGTTATAATTGAAATTATAAATCAAATCTCAAGTGATTTCCGAGGTGACTGGCACGCCTCCCGTCGTCCCGCCTGACCCGGGTTCGCAGGCCTGGCTCGATGGCCTGACCGCCGTCAGCCGGGCCCTCGGCAGTGCCGACTTCGAACGCGAACTGGTCGCCCTGCTGAACCTCGTGGTGCCCGTCGATCACTGCGTGGTCTTCACCTATGCCCCGGCGGCCGGCGCGGGACACCTGTTCACGCACGGCAGGATGTCCCCCGCCCAGGCGCAGAGCCTTGCCGACGACTACGTCGGACGCTACCACGCCCGCGACCCGCACTTCGCGCGCCTCGCGGCGCCCGTGGGACCGGACGAGACGGACCGCTTCGTGCCCCTGCCCCTGCCGGCGGCCTACGACCCGGCGTACCGGAACCATTTCTTCGATCGCAACGACCTCGTCGACAAGGCCGCGACGATCGGTCGCGTCGAACACGGGGCCGTCTATTGCAACTTCTACCGGATGGGTTCGTCGGGCCCCTACTCCGGGCAGGACCGGGCCCTGCTCGAGCGCATCCTGCCGCTGGTGACGAGCCTCATCGCCAACCATCACCTCCTGCTCAGCGCCCGCCGGGGACCCACAGTGCCCCCGCCCAGCCTCGTCCACACCATCGTTGGCCAGGCCGTACCGCCCTTCGATCGTCTCACCGCGCGGGAGCGTGACGTCTGCAGCCGCATCGTGCTCGGCTACACCTCCGTAGGCATCGGCCTCGACCTCGCAATCGCCCCCTCCAGCGTCGTCACCTACCGCCGGCGCGCGTACGAGCGGCTCGGCATCGGCTCGCGCCACGAACTGTTTGAACTCTGCCTCTCCGTGGCCCACCAACGGCGGATCTGATTCGCCGAACTTAAGGGGCCAGACCCCGTGCCATCCGTCCGGCAGCGCCGCCGGGCCTGGGCGCGCCCGGCGGCACCCGACACCGCGTGTCCGGGCGGCGGCCGGTGGCGTATCCTTCGACGATCCGACAACGGGAGGTCCAGCATGGCCCATGATCGAGGTCTCGCCGTGCATTTCAGCGACGGCACGTCGCTTGTCTTCTCGTTCGCGCAGCAGGCCTCGAACCCGCACGGGACCTCGATGATCGTGGACGAGGTGCTCAAGCGCCGCGTCCTGACGCTCGAGGCGGACGGGGCGCTCTACGTGGTCCCGTTCGAGAACGTCAACTACATCACCGTCCAACCCACCGGCGAGGACAGCGTCCTCAGGTACACGGTCAAGGGCGCCTCGCTCGTTCCCTGACGCCGCCCGTCGCTGCCTTGCTGCAGCGCCGCACCCGTCCTCCCCGGAGGTGACAGCGGCGAGTGCTCGATTTTGGCAGAATCTGACGTCTTCGCCGATCCACTGGAGGGGCTGCCGTGGCCAAGGCCTTCGCATCGCAAGCGGATCTGACCGAGAAGAAGGTCAGCTTCACGAAACTGTCGGACCACGCCTGGGCGTACACCGCCGAAGGCGATCCCAACACCGGCGTGATCGTCGGCGACGACGCCGTCATGGTGCTCGACACCCAGGCGACGCCGGTCATGGCGCGGGACGTCATCTCCCGCATCCGCACCGTCACCGACAAGCCGATCCGGTACGTGCTGCTCACGCACTACCACGCGGTCCGCGTGCTGGGCGCCTCGGCCTACGGGGCCGACCACGTGATCGCCAGCCAGGACACCTACGATCTCATCGTCGAGCGCGGCGAGGCGGACTACAAGTCGGAGTTCGAGCGCTTCCCGCGGCTGTTCCAGGCCGCCGAGACGATCCCGGGCCTGACCTGGCCGACGATCACGTTCAGGGGCGAGATGACCCTGTGGCTCGGCAAGCTGGAGGTGAAACTGCTGCAGCTCGGCCGCGGACACACCAATGGCGACACGGTCGCCTGGCTGCCGCAGGACAAGGTGCTGGTCAGCGGCGACCTCGTGGAGTACGGCGCCACGCCCTACACCGGCGATGCCTACCTGGGCGACTGGCCCGCGACGCTGGATCGCATCGAAGCGCTCGGCCCGCGCGCGCTGGTGCCCGGACGCGGCGACGCGCTCACCAGTCCGGAGCAGGTGCAGGCCTCGCTCGACGGCACGCGCGCGTTCGTGACGAAGATGTTCGCCGCCGTGCGCGAGGGCCGCGCCGCGGGCAAGTCCCTGAACGCGATCTACCGGGACACCTACGCGAAGCTGAAGCCGGAGTTCGGGCACTGGGTCATCTTCGATCACTGCCTGCCCTTCGATGTCAGCCGCGCCTACGACGAAGCCGGCGGGATCGCGGACCCGCGCATCTGGACCGCGGCGCGGGACGCCGACATGTGGGAGTCCCTCGAAAGAACCGGCGACTGAGCATGGGCACGCGCTACCAGTACCCGCGCTACCCGTTCGTGCCGCCGCCCGAACTGGGCGGCAGCGCGCACCACCCGGTGGTGATCGTCGGCGCCGGACCGATCGGCATCGCCCTGGCGATCGACCTCGCCCGCAAGGGCGTGCCGTCGGTGGTGCTCGACGACGACGACACCGTGAGCGTCGGCTCCCGCGCCATCTGCTGGGCCAAGCGGAGCCTGGAGATCCTCGACCGCCTGGGCTGCGGCGAGCGCATGCTCGCCAAGGGCGTGACCTGGAACGTCGGCAAGGTGTTCTTCCGCGACGATCCCGAGCCGATCTACAGCTACAACCTGCTGGAGGATCGCGGCCAGCACTACCCTGCCTTCATCAACCTGCAGCAGTACTACGCCGAGGAATACCTCGTCGATGCCGCCGCGCGGCACGCCGGCATCGATCTGCGCTGGAAGAGCGAGGTGGTGGCGGCGAGCCGGGACGCCGGCGGCGCGCGCCTGCGGGTGCGCACCCCGGCCGGCGACTACGAACTCACCTGCGACTGGCTCGTCGCCTGCGACGGCAGCCGCAGCCCGGTGCGCGGCATGCTCGGGCTGGAATGCCGCGGGCAGACCTTCCAGGACCACTTCCTCATCGCCGACATCCGCATGCGGGCGGATTTCCCCGCCGAACGCTGGTACTGGTTCGATCCGCCCTTCAATCCGGACTATTCCGCACTGCTGCACATGCAGCCGGACGACGTCTGGCGCATCGACTTCCAGCTCGGCTGGAACATCGACCGCGAATACGAGCTCAAGCCGGAGAACGTCGGCCGCCGCATCCGCGCGATGCTGGGCGAGAACGCGAAGTTCGAGTACGAGTGGCTGAGCATCTACACCTTCCGCTGCCAGCGCCTCGAGCGGTTCGTCCACGACCGCGTGATCTTCGCTGGCGACTCGGCGCACCTGGTCTCGCCGTTCGGCGCCCGCGGCGCGAACGGCGGCATCCAGGACGCCGACAACCTGGCCTGGAAGCTCGCGCTGGTGCTGCGCGGCGCGGCGCCGGCCGCGCTCATCGACAGCTACGATGCCGAGCGCGTCTGCGCGGCCGACGAGAACATCCGCAATTCGACGCGCTCGACCGACTTCATCACCCCGAAGAGCGGCGCGAGCCGCCTGTTCCGCGACGCCACGCTGGAACTGGCCAGGCAGCACGCCTTCGCCCGGCGGCTGGTCAACAGCGGCCGGCTGTCGCTGCCGGCGGTCCTACGCGACTCGCGTCTCAACACGGCCGATGCCGACGCCTTCGGCGGCAAGCTGTGCCCGGGCGCGCCGTGCGTGGACGCGCCGGTAGCCGCTGCCACCGGCACGGGTCCGTTCCTGCGGCACGTGGGCGAGGACTTCACGGGCGTGTGGTTCGCGCAGGGCGACGAGCCGATGCCGGAAGCGCTGCGGGCGCTGGAGGGCGACGACGTCCCGGTGCGGATCCGCGTCGTGCGACCCCCGGGCGCGCCGTCGGCCGCCGCGGCGGACCTCACGGATACCGAAGGCCTGCTCGCGACGCACTTCGACGCGCGCCCGGGCACTTTCTACCTGCTGCGGCCGGACCAGCACGTGAGCGCCCGCTGGCGGGTCTTCGACCCCGGTCGGGTTCGCGCCGCGCGCGACCGCGCCTGTGGCCGCGGTTGAGCGCGCGGCCACCGGCACCCGCGAGACACCGCCATGACGACGTCAGCGACGCCTGGCACCGAACTCCGGCTCGACGACCCGGACGGGTTCTACGAACGGTTGATCGAACTGCACCAGGGCCTCGACGAGGCCGGGAGCCACCGGCTCAACGCCCGTCTCGTCCTGCTGCTCGCCAACCAGATCGGCGACCGGGCCATCCTCGAACGCCTGCTCGACCTCGCGCGCGAGGTCCGCTGAGCGGACAGCGACGTGCCATACCCGCATCGCGGGCAAGCCCGCGCCTGCAGGAGCTCCGCTCCGGGCGTTGGGCAGCACTCCTGTAGGAGCGGCTTCAGCCGCGATAGCGTTGGCGCCAACCCCGGGGAAAGGCATCGCGGGCAAGCCCGCTCCTACAGGAGCTACGCTCAGATGCTGAAGCAGCGACCCTGTAGGAGCGGCTTGAGCCGCGACACTGGCCGGCGTCGAGCCGCGGAAGGTCGCGACGTCAGCGACTTCGCGACATCCGCCTGCGCGCGGCCCTGCCACGTGTCACCGTACGCAGCGCCGGCGCGAGCGCGATCGTGCCGTCG
>CAYOJP010000308.1:0-4655 GCA_964404305.1 uncultured Gammaproteobacteria bacterium | reverse complement strand
ACCCAGTGCGACGCTCTCGCGGCCAGCGGCTATGCGGGGTTCGCACTCGCCTGAAGGCGCGTCGCGACACGCCCGTTGAGCACGCAGGGGTGCGCGACGAAGGCCGCGATTCGCACGCGGCCGGCGGCGGTGCCGGGCGGGTTAGCGGCGACATCAACGGCGTCGATGCCGGGTGGCCGTGACGCGACCGTGAGCGCGCAGGGATGCGCGCGACCGAGCGATACAGGGACGTACTCGCGCGAGTCGCGGCACGGCCACCCGGCAGCGGCGCGGGGCACCGGCCCCTGATTCTCCCGACGCCCTGCCGCAGCACCATTCAGCTACTCTCCCGAAGCGCCTGCGCGAGCAGCGGCGCCAGCGCGACGGCGTTGGTCGCGTGGGCGACGCTGTCGGTGCTCCACACCGAGACGATCGGCGATTCGGCGAGCGCCGCGGCCGCCTGCGCGCCGTGCAGGGCATGCGTCACCGCGGCGTGGATCGGCCCGGCGCCGGCGGCGGCCAGCAGGCGCGCGGCCTGGACCAGCGTGCGGCCGGTGGAGAGCATGTCGTCGAGCAGCACGACCGGCCGGCCGGCGACGCCGTCGAGCGCCAGGTCGATCTCCACCTCGCGATCGCCGTGCCGGCGCTTGGTGCCGACGCGGCAATCGAGGCCGCCGGCCGCGGCGGCCTGCGCGACCCATTGCGCGGACTCCTCGTCCGGCCCCACGAGCAGCGGGCGGTCGAGCCGCTGCGCGGCGAGCCGGCCGAGCAGCGGGGCCGCCGACAGGCTCACCGCGCGGATGCCGGGCAGCGCCTCCCCGAGCGTGGCCACGCGGTGCAGGTGCGGGTCGACCGTGACGACGGCGTCGAAGAGCTGCGCGAGCCAGCCGCCCACGAGCCGCTGGCTGACGGCCTCGCCTGGCGTGAACTCGATATCCTGGCGCATGTAGCACAGGTAGGGCGCGATCAGCGTCAGTTCGCGCACCCCGTGCGCGCGCAGCGCCCCGGCGGCGAGCAGCAGTTCGACCAGCTTGTCGTTCGGGCGGTCGAGGCTGCGCACGACCACGACCCGCCCCGGGCAGTCCGTCGGCACGCGCACGCGCGACTCGCCGTCGGGGAAGCGGTGCACGTCGATGCCCGCGTACGGTACGCCGAGCTCCCGCGCCAGCGCCCGCGCCTGCGCCTCGCTGTCGGCATAGCCCAGGACCCGCACGTCAGATGCCGGCTTCGACGGCGGGCGGCTCGCCCTGCCCGATGCGGTAGCCGCAGTCCTCCGACGCCAGCCGGTGGGCGAAGTTGAAGTCGCCCGCGAACTGCGCATGCACGCGGTAGAGGGGCTCGCCGGCGGCCACCGGATCGCCGACCTTCTTCAGCAGGTCGACGCCGGCGGACTTGTCCATCGGCGCACCGGCCAGTCGCGCGATTCGCGCGATGATGAAGTTGTCGATCGCGTGCACCCTGCCGGCGGCCGGCGCCGGCACCTCGTGCACGAGCGGCCCGGGGACGAGCGACGACGCGCGCCGGCCCTGCGCGCCGATGATTGCCTCCATCTTCGCGGCCGCCCGCCCGGACTCGAGGATGTCGCGCGCAATCGCGTAGCCGTAACCGCCGCGCACGTCCGGATCGAACTCGATGATGCGGCCGGCCAGCCGCAGCGCGTTGTTGCGCAGGTCGAGGGGCGCATCGGTGTCGTTGCGCAACACCTGCATCACGTCGCGGGCCTCGAGTACCGGCCCCACGCCGCGACCGATCGGCTGGCGGCCGTCGCTCACGATGACCTCGAGATGGATGCCGAGGCGATCGCCGACGAACTCGAACAGCTTGCGCAGCCCCAGCGCATGCTGGTGGCTGCGCACCTTGGCCGTGGGTCCGACGGGGATGTCGATCACGAGGTGCGTGGACCCGGCGGCGAGCTTCTTGGCGAGGATCGAGGCGACCAGCTGGCCGGTCGAGTCCATGCGCAGCGGCCGCTCCACCGCGATCAGAAGATCGTCCACCGGCGCGAGCCGCGCCGTGCCGCCCCAGGCGATGCAGCCGCGGTGCTGGCGCACGACGCCGTGCAGCATCTCGGGCGCGAGGTCGACCTCGGCCAGCACCTCCATCGTGTCGGCCGTGCCCGAGGGCGAGGTGATGGCGCGGCTGGAGGTCTTCGGGATCAGCATGCCGTGCGCGGCGACGATCGGCACGACCAGCATCGAGGTGCGATTGCCCGGCACGCCGCCGATGCAGTGCTTGTCCACCACCTGCGGCTCGTCCCAGGTCAGGCGTTCGCCGGACGCGAGCATCGCGCGGGTGAAGTAGAGCACCTCGTCGCGATCCATGCCGGTCTGGCCGCCCGCGACCAGGAACGCCGCCAGTTCCAGCTTCGAGTAGCGGTTCGCGGCGATGTCGCCGCAGATGGCGTCGTAGTCATCCTGCGCGAGCCGCTCGCCGAAGATCTTGCGGCGCACGAGCTCCATGGAGGCCGGCGGACTCGCGTGCGCGACCCGCACCGGCGCGCCGGCCGGGACGCCGAGCTGCGCGTAGGCCTGCTCGGACAGGCCCAGTTCGCCGGGCGCGACCACCGCCGCGTCGTCGACCACGTTCAGCACCGCGAGGATCGGCTGCCCGCCCGCGCTCACCTCGATCTTGGCGAGCGCCTGGAAGCCCTCCGCGCGGTAGTAGGCGCAGTCGCGGTGCAGGTAGGCGACGTTCTCGCGCCAGGTGTCGATGCCGACGCGCTTGACGTGGAGCGCGGCGTTGCGGTCGTTGGCTTCGGTGGACATGCGGTGCGGGCGGAAGCGGAACGGGACGGATGGCGAAGCATAGCGCCATCGTCCGGGCCGTGCATGACACCGATCAGTCGGCGGCCTCCCGCGGGCGGGCTATGCTTCGCGCATGGAACGCGTCCCGGCCACGAGCACCCCCGAACCCTGGCATACCCGCAGCGTCGTCACCGCGGCGGTGGCGCTGGACTCCGACACCGGCGGCGGCATCGGCGCGGTGGAGGCGGCGGCGCGGCTCGCCCGGATCGGCCCGAACCGGCTGCCGGAAGGCCGGCGGCGCGGACCGCTGGCGATGCTCGCGGGACAGTTCGCGGACTTCATGATCCTCGTGCTGCTGGCGGCCGCGGTGATCTCGGGAATCGTCGGCGACATCGAGGACACGATCGCGATCCTGGTCATCGTCGCGTTGAACGCGGTGATCGGCTTCGTGCAGGAGTACCGGGCCGAGCGTGCGATGGCGGCGCTGCGCCGGATGGCCGCGCCCGGCGCGCGGGCGCTGCGCGACGGCAAGCTGGCCGAACTGCCCGCCGAGCAGCTCGTCCCCGGCGACGTCGTGCTGCTCGAGGCCGGCAACGTCGTCCCCGCCGATCTGCGCCTGACCGAGACCGTGCAGCTCGCCACCGCCGAAGCAGCGCTCACCGGCGAGTCCGCGCCGCTCGACAAGCTCGTGGAGCCGCTCGCCGATCCGCTTCTGCCGATCGGCGACCGTCGCAACATGGCCTGGAAGGGCACGGTGGTGACGCGCGGGCGCGGCGCGGGCCTGGTCGTGGCGACCGGCGCGGCGACCGAGCTCGGCCGCATCGCCCGCCTGCTCGGCAGCGGGGACGAGTCGCGAACGCCGCTGCAGAAGCGGCTGGCCGCGTTCGGCACGCGGCTCGCGTGGGTGGTGCTGGCGATCTGCGCGGTGGTGTTCGCCGCCGGCATCCTGCGCGGCGAGCCGCCGGTGCTGATGTTCCTTACCGCGGTGAGCCTGGCGGTGGCCGCGATCCCGGAGGCGCTGCCGGCGGTGGTGACGATCTCGCTCGCCCTCGGTGCCCGGCGGATGGTGCGGCAGAACGCGCTCATCCGGCGCCTGCCGGCGGTCGAGACGCTCGGCTCGATCACCCGGATCTGCGCCGACAAGACCGGCACGCTCACCGAGAACCGCATGCGCGTCGAGCGGCTGCGTGCCGGCGGCGCGGATGCAACCGACGGCCGCGAGCCGTGGCCGGCCCTGGCAACGGCGCTCGCGCTGTGCAACGACGCCCGCCCGGACGCGGCCGGCGCGTGGATCGGCGATCCGACCGAGATCGCGCTGCGCGAGGCCGCGGCCGCTCTCGGGGTCGACCCGCTCGCGCTCGAACGCGAGCGTCCGCGGCTCGCCGAGCTGCCCTTCGACGCCACCCGCCGGCGCATGACCACCGTGCACGCAGACGGCGCCGGGGTCGTCGCGTGGGTCAAGGGCGCGCCGGAGGTCATCCTGCCGCGCGTGGCGTGGCAACTCACGCCCGCCGGCCCCGCGCCGCTCGACATCGCCGAGGTGATGGCCGAGGCCGAGACGATGGCGGCCGCCGGTCTGCGCGTGCTCGCGGTCGCCCGCCGCACTTTCGACGCGCTGCCGGCGGATCTCGCGGCCTGCGAGGAGTCGCTGGAACTGGTCGGCCTCGCCGGTCTGCTCGACCCGCCCCGCGCCGAGGTGCCCCGCGCCATCGCCGACTGCCGCGCCGCCGGCATCGTGCCGATCATGATCACCGGCGATCATCCCGCCACCGCGCGGGCGATCGCCGAGCGGCTCGGCCTGCTGGAGCCCGGCGGGCCGGTCCTCACCGGCCGCGAGCTCGCGGCGCTCGACGCCGGCGAACTGGCCGAACGCGCGCGCCACCTGCGCGTCTACGCGCGCGTCGACCCGGAGCAGAAGATCCGGATCGTCGA
>CAYOJP010000307.1:0-4676 GCA_964404305.1 uncultured Gammaproteobacteria bacterium | reverse complement strand
CGGGCGAGCCAGGGGCGGATGCGGTCGATGAAGCCGGTGGAGCGGCGCCAGTCGCGGTAGCGCTCGTAGTCGGCGGCGGCGGTCCAGCGCTGGTGCAGGATCACGTGGCCCGGGTCATCCACGTCGACGAGCATCTCGACGGCGAGACAGCCGGTGTGCGCACGGGTTTCCGGGGCGATCCCGTCCATGAAGCGCAGGATGTCGGCGCGGTGCTCCGGCTTCACCGCGACTTCGAAGGTGACGACGACCGGCATCGCGTGCGCGTCGCCGCGCTCAGGTCCACTCGCGTGCGCTATCGTAGTAGCGCACGGTCGGCGGGCCTGTGACCCAGGGCGAGATCGACGCTACCGAGCCGCCCTCGCGGCGCCACTTGAAGTACTCCTCGTACTGGGCACGACTGTCCCAGTGCTGCCAGACGACGATGTGGTTCGGGTCATCCTGCTCGATCAGGTAGTCGACGTGCCGGCAGCCCTTCCAGGCTCGGGTGTCGCCAAGGTTCTCGTGCATGAACTTCACGAGCGCATCTCGGTGCTCGGGACGCGCGGTGATCTCGAAAACGACGGTCACGGTCATGGTCAGCCCCCTTGTGGTCACTCTGCCGCCGGGACGCCGGTGGTCCGCGGCGGGACCGGCGCGCCGGCCCCGCCGCAAACGGCGATCGCCCGGGCTCAGGGATACTTCTTGACGCTGTCGTAGAAGTGAATCGACGGCGGGCCGGCGAGCCATGGTCCGATCCTGTTCACCGTGCCGGACTCCTGGCGCCACGCCAGGTACTTCTCGTAGTGCGGCTTGGACTCCCACTGCTCCCACACGGTCACGTGGGTCGGATTGTCCTTGTCCACGAGGAAATCGAGCCCCTGGCAGCCGGCATAGGCACGGGTGTCGGGCAGGATCTCGAGCATGAACGTGACGATGTCGTCCTTGTGCTCGGGCTTCACGGTCACTTCGAAGGTCACATTGACGGGCACGGTGGTCTCCCCTGATTCGATGTGGTGCACTGAGTGAAGGGCAGCGCGGCCGGCGCGCGACCCGGGTCCCGATCGATTCCGGTCGCCGGTCCGCAATGTCAGCGGAGCGGCGGCCATACGCCGGACGTCGGGGTGGCGACAGGCTGCCACGGGACTGCCGGAAACTCAAACGCCGGCGTAGCGCTCCAGCAGATCGCAGGTCGTCGCGATGCCGCCCGCGCCGGCGAAGCGCGTGGCGATGGCCTGCGCGCGCGGCCGCAGCGCGGCCACCGCGTCGATGCGGGCGGCGAGGCGGGCCGGGTCGGGTGCCGCGCCCGGGTACAGCGTGCCGACGCCGAGTGCCTCGACGCGCGCGCCGTTGTCGAACTGGTCGTAGGCCAGGGCGGTGACGACCTGCGGGGTGCCGGCGGCGAGCGCCTGTGCCGTCGTGCCGATGCCGCCGTGATGGACGACGGCGCAAGCGCGGGGGAACACCTGCGAGAACGGCAACCAGGGCAGGTGACGCACGCGCGGCGGGAGCCGGGCCGGCACCTCGGTGAGCTTGCTGAGGATGAGGCCCGGCCGGCCGCCGCGTTCGCAGGCGCCGATCGCCCCGCGCAGGAAGGCGCCGGCCTGCGCGTTGCCCGATCCGGGGGTGAACACGACCGGTCCGCCGTCGTGCGCGCACTCGGCGAGGAAGTCCTCCACGTCGCGCGCGAGCGGCGCGACCTCGGCCGCGTCGTAGAGCGGGAAGCCCGTCAGGCGCACGGCCGGCGGCCAGTCCCGGGCGGGCTCGGCGAACCATGCCGGGAACATGCCGACCGTGAGCGCCGGCGAATTGGCCCAGCTGGCAAGGATGTCATGGACCGGCGGCAGGCCCAGCGAGGCACGAAACGCCTGCAGCTCGCCGAACAGCGTGTCGCCGACCTGCCGCATCAGCCACCACTGCAGGCGCCGCCACCAGCGTGGCGACCACGGGGGCATCGCCACGCCCGGCAGGCGCGGGGGGCGCTCGACGCTGCGGAACACCGCCGGTGCGAGCTGCACGGTGGCCGTGCGCACGCCGGTGTGCTCTTCGGCGACGCGCGCACCGAGTGCCAGCATGCCGTGGAGCACCAGCGCGCCGGGCCGCCCGGCATAGCCGGCCGCGACCTCGTACTGCATCCGCATGACCGACTGGGCGATCTGCATCGTGTAGCGCAGCGCACGCAGATCGGCGCGCCACAGGTCGGGGTGATGCAGCAGCGCGAGGAACTCCTCGCGCGTGCCGATGCCGACGAAGTCGATGCCGGTCGCCTCGCAGGTCTCGCGGAACCAGGCGCTGGTCGCGCAGGTGACGCGATGGCCGCGCCGCACGAGCTCGCGGCCCAGCCCGACGAAGGGCAGCACGTCACCGTGCGAACCGGCGGGCAGCAGCAGGATGTCGAGGGTCATGGCGGGGTCGTCCGTGACGTGGTTGTCGCCCAGGCAATGGCCCGGGATGTTCGCGGCGGCGGGCGCGAGCCCGCAAGCGCTCGTTCGCTCATTCCGGTCCGGCCGCGGCGCGGCCCGGACCGGAACCCGGCGTCCTTCCGCAGGGGTGGACGAAGGGCGAAGACGCCGGGTCCGGGATCCGCGGCCCGGAGGACAGCCCGGTTGCGCGAGGCCCGGGAGCACGGGTGTCTGCGCGAGCGAGGCCTTGCCGGGCTGCCGCCATCACCGCGGCGTGCCGGCCGCCGGTTCGAGCGACGCCTCCCCGGCAGGACCCGCATCGTCGTCGAACAGCCGCCGCAGCTCCTCCGCCGTCTCGCGCGCGCTCTGCATGAGGGCGGCATCGTCGCGGCGCAGGGCGCGCTGGCGCTGCAGCAGTTCGCTGTCCTTGACGCGGAAGGTGTCGACGCTGCGCCGGGCGTCGGCCGCTTCGAACCCCAGGCCGACGAGGGTACGTTCGGCGAGCGCGAGGCTCGACAGGTAGGTGTCGCGGATGAACCAGTCCACGCCCAGGTCCGCGAGCGCATGGCAGTGCGTGCGGTCGCGGGCCCGGGCGAGGACAGGCACCTGCGGGCACATGCGCCGCAGCGCCTGGGCGATCTTCAGCGACGCCTCGATGTTGCCGATGGCGAGCACGACCAGCTTCGCCTCTGCCACCTTGGCCGCGGTCAGCAGTTCGGTCCGGCTCGCGTCACCGTAGTACACCTTGCTGCCGAAGCGGCGCACGAAGTCGACCTGCTCGACGCTCGCGTCGAGCGCCGTGAAGGCGATGCCGCGCATGCGCAGGATGCGGGTGACGATCTGCCCTACCCGGCCGAAGCCGATGACGACGACCGGGTTGCCCGGCTCGTCGATGGTGTCGTACTCCGGCGCATCCGGGTTCTCCGCGCACCAGCGGCGCCAGCGATCCTCGGCGAGGAACAGCACCGGGGCGAGCACCATGCTCAGCGTGACGATCACCACCAGCCGCTCCGTGCTCGCCGCGTCGAGCAGCCCCACCTCCCGCATCAGCGCGAAGACGACGAACGCGAACTCCCCGCCCGCGGCGAGGGCCACGGCGAGGTTGCGGGGGGCGTCGCCGCGGCTGCCGGCCAGCCGCCCGATGCCCCAGATGAGGCCGAACTTCACCAGCACGAGCGCGACCGCGGCGGCGCCCAGCACGACCGGCTCGGCGAGCACGAGGCCGAGGTTCACGCTCATGCCGACCGCGACGAAGAACAGGCCCAGCAGCAGGCCCTTGAAGGGCGACAGATCCGCCTCGATCTCGTGGCGGAACTCGGAGTCGGCGAGCAGCACACCGGCGAGAAACGCCCCCAGGGATGTCGACAGGCCCGCGACAGTCATCAGCCAGGCGGTGCCGACCACCACCAGCAGCGCGGTGGCGGTGAAGATCTCGCGATTGCCGAGCCGGGCGATGGCATTGAACAGGACGGTCAGCACCCGGCGGCCGAGGACGAGCAGGAGCGCGACGGCGCCGACGGCGCGCAGGGCAGCCAGCGCGTCGAAGCCGCCCGCGCCGCCGCCGTCCGGCGCCGCGGCCAGCGGCAGCGCGGCGAGCAGCGGGATCACGGCGAGATCCTGGAACAGCAGGATCGCGAAGGCCTCGCGGCCGTGGCGGGTCGCCAGCTCGCGGCGCTCGGCGAGCATCTGCAGGACGAAGGCCGTCGACGACAGCGCGAGCGCGACGCCGGCCGCCGCCGCCGCGTTCCAGCGCCACCCCAGGAGCATCAGCGTGCCGCCGATGACGAGCGCCGTCACGCCCACCTGCGCGGATCCCAGGCCGAACACCGGCCGGCGCAGCACCCACAGGCGCGAGGGCTGCAGTTCCAGGCCGATCACGAACAACAGCAGGATGACGCCCAGTTCGGAGAAGTGCAGGATGCTCTCGACGTCCCGCACGGCGCCGAGCACCCAGGGGCCGGTGACCATCCCGGCGGCAAGGTAGCCCAGCACCGAGCCGAAGCCGAGCCGCTGGCTGAGCGGCACGAGGACCACGGCAGCGACGAGCACGATCGCGATCTGCTCCAGCATGGCGCCCCCCTGCGACGGATGGAGCATTATCGCAGAGGCGCGCGCGAGGGGCTTGGTGTCCCGTGCAGGCGCTTCGCACCAACGTCGGAGCAAGGCACCTGCAGGCGCGGCTTCAGCCGCGACAGGGTTTGGCGCCGACCCCAAGGAGAGCATCGCGGGCAAGCCCGCTCCTACAGGAGCTTCGCACTGAGGCCCGGCCAGTGCTCCTGTAGGAGCGGCTTCAGCCGC
>CAYOJP010000306.1:0-4677 GCA_964404305.1 uncultured Gammaproteobacteria bacterium | reverse complement strand
GGCCCGCAGGCCACGGGAACAGCGCTGCGGCGGCGACCACCAGGGCCACGGCCGCGCCGCCGGCCGCCCACGGGATCCACGCCGGCCGCGCAGGCGCGAACTCGCTGTCCGTGGCCGCCCGGCGGACGTGGCGGGCGGTGACGAGCGTCCGGTTGTCGGCATAGGCTGCCAGCAACGCCTTGTCGGCGAGGATGTTGATGCGTCGCAGCAATCCATGCGAATACTTCGCGACCGCCCGGATGGCGCCGGGGGTGAAGACCTCGGTCGCCCGCGCGCCGCTGGCGCGCAGGCGGGTCAGCACGTAATCGCGGATCTCCGGGGTCGCGAGCGGCTCCAGGGTGAAGCTGTAGGTGATCCGGTCGCGCAACTGCCGGATGCCATGGGCGGACAGGATCTCGTCCAGTTCCGGCTGGCCGAACAGGACTATCTGCAGCAGCTTGTCGATCTTGGTCTCGAGGTTGCTCAGCAGCCGGATCTCCTCCAGCGTCGCGAGCGGCATGCCCTGCGCCTCCTCGATGAACGCGACCACCCGGCGGTTGGCCGAATGCTTCTCGAGCAGGAACTCCTGCAGCTTGCGCATCACCTCGAGCCGCGAATGCGAGGGCTCGACGGGCAGCTTCAACTCGAAGGCGATGGCGTGGACGATGTCCTCGGGGGTGAGGCTCGGGTTGGCGAGGTAGACCACGTCGACGGTGTCAGGCAGTTCCTGCTCGAGCATCCGGCACAGCATGGTCTTGCCGCTGCCGACCTCGCCGACGACCTTGACGATGCCTTCGCCGTTGGCGATGGCATAGACGAGGGCTTCCAGGACCGCGCCGCGGTTGCCGCCCGGGAAGAACAGCCGCGTGTCCGGCGTGATCCGGAATGGCGGTTGCTCGAGTCCGAAGTAGCGGTAATACATCGATCAAGCGCCCTGGCCGCCTGGCGGTCGTCCACCCGGCGCAGTCCACCCACGCCCCGTGAGAAGGAGATAATCGAGTAAGTGCATGCTCACTGCCCCTGCGCCCGCAGGCGCTCGATCCGGCTGTAGAGGGTCGAGCGGCTCAACCCCAGCAGGCGGGCCGCCTTGCTCAGGTTGCCGTCGCTGCGCGCCATGGCCGCATCGATGTAACGCCGTTCCCATTGCTGCAGCGCCGCGTCGAGGTCGAAGCCGCCGGCCTGCAGTTCCCGGGCGATGCTGGCGGCCGTCGGTGCGCCATCGTCGTCCCCGCTGTGCGGCGCCTCGGAGTCGAGTTCGCCGAGCAGCGCGTCCCGGGTGACTTCGTCGCCGGGGTATTTTGCGCCCAATCGGATCACGATATTGCGCAATTCCCGCACATTCCCGGGAAATCGATACGCTGCCAGGGCGTTGGCCGCCTCCGGCGCCAGCGTGAACGGCGGGACCGAGGTCGCATACTGCGCCTGGAAGTGGGCGAGCAGGCGCAGCGCGTCGCCTTCGCGGGCCCGCAGTGGCGGGACATGCACGGTCAGCACGCTCAGCCGGTGGTACAGATCCTGCCTGAATCCGCCGCTGCGGACTTCCGCCCGCAGGTCGCGGTTGGTCGCCGCGACCAGGCGCGCGCGCGCCCGCCGCGCCTGGGTCTCGCCCACCCGGTAGTACTCGCCGTTCTCGACGACGCGCAGCAGTTTCGGTTGCAGCTCGAGCGGGAAATCGCCGATCTCGTCGAGAAACAGCGTCCCGTCACCGGCATCCTCGAAGAACCCGGCGCGCGCCTCCGCCGCCCCGGTGAAGGCGCCGCGGGCATGCCCGAACAGCTGCGCCTCCAGCAGTTCCGGCGTGAACGCGGCGCAGTTGACCGCCAGGAAGGGCAGGCTGGCGCGGGAGCTCTCCCGGTGCAGGCACTGCGCGACCAGTTCCTTGCCGCAACCCGATTCGCCCTCGATGAGGACCGGGAACGGGGTGCTCGCGAACTGGCTGACGAGAGCCCGCAGCGTCGCGATCGCGATGCTCTCGCCGAGCAGGACGGGCGCACCGGACTCCGGGCGTTCCGCCTCCAGGATCATCTGCTGGTGGGCCAGCCGGGCTCGCAGCAGGCCCGGGTCGCAGGGCTTGGGGACGAAATCCACCGCCCCCAGCGCGAGTGCATGCTGGATGTTCGCGCGGTTGCTCTGGCCGGACAGCACCAGGATCTTCATCTGCCGGTTGAACCCCAGCAGGTCGCCGATGACTGCGAACCCTTCCTCGGACGAGTGCGGCCTGGGGGGCAGGCCCAGATCGACGAGGGCGAGTGCCGGGACCGGCGCGAGGCGCCGCAGCAGGGTGCGGGCAGCCGTCCGGGTCGAGGCCGCATGCACCTCGAAATCGTCCTCCAGCAGGAGCGCCAGCGATTCCAGGATCAGCGGGTCGTCATCCACCAGCAACAGGCCGGGCTTGCGTTCACCCTCGCTGCGTCGCGTGTCCGCGCCCATGGTCGCTGCTTGCGGACCCGCGGGACCGCCCCCCGGGGCGGACGGTCCGCTCAGGCGCCGCCGCCCGCCGCCCGGGCCGCCGGCACGCCGCGGCGGCGGCCAAGGTCGAGGCGGGTCCAGATGGCTTCCACGGCCTCGGCCTGGTTCTTGGTGTAGAAGTGCAGGCCGGGCGCGCCGCGCTCCAGCAGCCGGCCGCACAGTTCGGTGGCGACGTCGACGCCGAACGCGCGGATCGAGACCCGATCGTCCCCGAAGTCGCGCAGGCGGTTGAGGATCCAGCGCGGGATCTCGGCGCCGCAGGCCTCCGAGAAGCGCACCAGCTGGATGCAGCTCGTGATCGGCATGATCCCGGGCGTGATCGGGATGTCGAGCTGCATCTTCTCGCAGGCGTCGACGAACCGGAAGTAGGCGTCGGGATTGAAGAAGTACTGGGTGATGGCACCGTTGGCGCCGGCCTCGACCTTGCGCCGGAAGTTCGCCAGATCGCGCTGGAAGCTGCCGGCCTGCGGGTGCATCTCGGGGTAGGCGGCCACCTCGATGTAGAAGGCGTCCCCGGTCTCGGCGCGAATGAAGGAGACCAGCTCGTCCGCGTACCGCAGCTCGCCGAAGCCCATCGTGCCCGACGGCAGGTCGCCGCGCAGCGCGACCAGGTGCGCGAACCCCGCCTCCCGGTACTGCGCGAGCAGGCCGCGGATGTCCTCCAGCGGATAGCCGATGCAGGAGACGTGCGGCACGCCCTCGGCGCCGGTGCGCCTGCGCAGTTCCACTGCGGTCTCGAAGGTCCGCTCGCGGGTCGAGCCGCCGGCGCCGAAGGTCACCGAGCAGTAATCGGGCTGCAGCCGGCCCAGGCGTTCGCTGGTCGTGGCGAGGCGACCGACCGCCTCGGGCGTGCGGGGTGGAAAGAACTCCAGGCTGAAGCGGCGGGGATGGCGGCGCTGGCTGTCCATGAGGTGTCTCGTCGTCGAGGGTCGCAGCGGCGGCGCACCCTCTTTACCATTGAGGCCGGAACGACAGTGTAAACGCTGCGACCGCCGCTGGCACCGGGCGGTCCCGGGGGTGTGCGATGGTCCTCACCGAGACTCCGATCTGCGATTTCGGCGCGCCGGCGCCCGATTTCGACCTGCCGGGCATCGACGGGCGCCGCTGGCGGCTCGCCGACTGCCGCGGCGTGCGCGGCACGCTCGTCATGTTCATCTGCAATCACTGTCCGTACGTGAAGAGCATCCGCGAGCGGCTCGTGCGCGAGACGCTCGCACTGGCCGAGCTCGGCGTGCGCTCGGTGGCGATCATGTCCAACGACCCGGCGGATTACCCGGAGGACTCGTTCGAGCAGATGCAGCGCGTCGCCGCCGGGTTCGGCTTCCCGTTCCCGTACCTGTTTGACGAGAGCCAGGCGGTCGCCCGCGCGTACGGTGCCGTGTGCACGCCGGACTTCTTCGGCTACGACGCGGATCTCGGCCTGCAGTACCGCGGGCGTCTCGACGCCAGCCGCCTGCAACCCGCGCCGGCCGGCGCCGCCCGCGAACTCTACGAGGCGATGCGCGGCGTCGCCGCCGGGCAGGGCGGACCGCGTGCACAGATCCCGAGCATGGGTTGCTCGATCAAGTGGCGCCGGGCGGGCTGAACGGCGGGAGGTTGCTCGCGGCCGGGGGCCGGCCCGTGATGTCGGGAAAAGGGTGCACGGAGCGATACCGCTGCGCGGTGTCGGTTGCCGCCCGGTGACGGAACGCTAAAATGGCGGCCCCGCCGAGGTCCCGGCCCGGCGGGCCGAGCCCGCTGGTCCGGCCGCCCGCCGGGCCCCGCCGGCGCCCGCCCGGCGGGCACGGCGCATTTGTCGCAACGCAGCCCACGGACTGCCAGGACCCCGCCACCCATGTCTGAGAGCAATGCCGCCACGCGGCCCGCCCGTCGCACGCTCGCCAATGCCGTGCGCGCCCTGAGCATGGACGCGGTCGAGGCCGCCAACTCCGGGCACCCGGGCGCACCGCTCGGCCTGGCCGACGCGGCCGAGGTGCTCTGGAACGACTGGCTCCGGCACAATCCCGCCAACCCGGACTGGGCCGATCGGGATCGCTTCGTGCTCTCGAACGGGCACGCCTCGATGCTGCTGTACTCGCTGCTGCACCTGTCCGGCTACGACCTGCCGCTCGACGAGTTGAAGCGCTTCCGCCAGTTGCATTCGCGCACGCCGGGCCACCCGGAGCGCGGCGACACGCCGGGCGTGGAGACCACCACCGGGCCCCTGGGACAGGGCATCGCCAACGCGGT
>CAYOJP010000305.1:0-4677 GCA_964404305.1 uncultured Gammaproteobacteria bacterium | reverse complement strand
GGAAGACCGGGATCTTCATGCGCTCGCGCAGCTTGCGCTCGACGTAGAAGCAGTCGGGCGCCTTGATGTCTTCCAGGTTGATGCCGCCGAAAGTGGGCTCCAGGGAAGCGATGATCTCGACCAGCTTGTCCGGGTCCTTCTCGTTGATCTCGATGTCGAAGACGTCGATGCCGGCGAAGTGCTTGAACAGGACCGCCTTGCCCTCCATCACAGGCTTGGCGGCGAGCGGGCCGATGTCGCCCAGGCCCAGCACGGCGGTGCCGTTGGTGATCACCGCGACGAGGTTGCCGCGATCGGTGTATTCCGACGCGGTCGCCGGATCCTCGGCGATCTCCAGGCAGGGCGCCGCGACGCCGGGCGAGTAGGCGAGCGCCAGGTCGCGCGGGTTGGCGAGTGGCTTGGTGCCGACCACCTCGATCTTCCCCGGCCGGGGCAGGCGGTGGTATTCGAGCGCGTTCGCCTTCAGGTCATCGGCCATGCGGCCTCCGGTTGGAAGTGGGGGCCGCGGTCAGAACCGCATCCCGCGCGGCAGGTTCGATTTCATGCCCCGCATGAGCTTCGCCAGGCCGCCCTTCTGGCCGATCTTCTTCATCATCTTCTGCATCTGCCCGAACTGCTTGAGCAGGCGGTTGATGTCCTGCACCTCGGTGCCCGAGCCCTTCGCTATGCGCACCTTGCGCGACGCCTTGAGGATCGCCGGGAAGCGGCGCTCGCCGGGCGTCATCGAGTCGATGATGGCGGCGAACTTCACCAGCTCGCGATCGTTGACGCGGTCCGCGACGCCGGCGGGCAGCTCGGAGACGCCGGGCAGCTTGCCCATCAGCTCCTTCAGGCCGCCCATCTTCCGCATCTCGTGCAACTGCGCCCGGAAGTCGGCGAGATCGAACTCCTTGCCCCTGGTCAGCTTCTGCGCGAGCGCGGCGGCCTGGTCGCGGTCGACCTTCTGCTCGACGTCCTCGATGAGGCCCAGCACGTCGCCCATCCCCAGGATGCGCGAGGCCATGCGATCGGGGTGGAAGACCTCCAGCGCGGCCGTCTTCTCGCCCACGCCGACGAACTTCACCGGCCGCCCGGTGACGTGCCGCACCGACAGCGCCGCGCCGCCGCGGGCGTCGCCATCGGCCTTGGTGAGCACGATGCCGGTCACCGCCAGCGCCTCGTTGAAGGCGCGCGCGGTGTTGACGGCGTCCTGCCCGGTCATGGCGTCGACCACGAACAGCGTCTCGGCCGGCCGCACCTGCGCATGGAGCTGGCGGATCTCCTCCATCATCGCGGCGTCGATCGCCAGGCGCCCGGCCGTGTCGAGGATGAGGATGTCGGCGAACGCCTGCCGGGCGCGCTTCAGGGCGGCCTCGGCGATGTCGCGCGGCTGCGCGCCCGGCGCCACCGGCACGAACTCCACGCCCACCTCGCGCGCGAGGATCCCGAGCTGCTCGATGGCGGCCGGACGGTAGACGTCGCAGCTCGCGAGGAGGACCTTCTTCTTCTGGCGCTCGGTGAGCCAGCGCGCGAGCTTGGCGGCGGTGGTCGTCTTGCCCGAGCCCTGCAGGCCCGCCATCAGGATCACCGCGGGCGGCTCGACGTTGAGCTCCAGCGGCGCGGCGGCCTCGCCCATCAGCGCGGTCAGCTCGTCGCGCACCACGCGGATGAGCGCCTGCCCCGGCGTCAGGGTGCCGATGACCTCCTGCCCGACCGCGCGCACGCGCACGCGCTCGATGAACTCGCGCACCACCGGCAGCGCGACGTCGGCCTCCAGCAGCGCGATGCGCACTTCGCGCAGCGCCTCGCCGATGTTGTCCTCGGTGAGTCGCGCCTGGCCGCGCAGGTCCTTGACCAGCCGCCCGAGCCGTTCCGTCAGATTCGCGAACATGATCCCGCTACGCCCATGATCCGGCAGGGGTTCCGGCGTGCCCGGACAACCCGGGGGCCGGTCGATTATAGCCGAGGCAGCCACCGCCCCGATGCCCCCCGCGAGTGGCGGCCGTCCTTCATTCACCCGGTCCGTTGTGCGAATATCCCGGCGGGCGTTCCCGTCTCCCGTCCCGTGGCCATGCATACCGGCGTCGTCAGCGTTTCCGCCATCCTGCTGTACGTGCTCGCGGCGCTGCGCACGGCCGCGGTGCTGCGGGCGGTCACGGGCGAGGCGCCGGACGCGCGCCGGCAGGGGCTGTGGCTCGGCTTTCTCGCCCTCGTCCTGCACGCCTACGCGCTGTGGCACGGGATCATCTCGGCCCAGGGCCTGAACCTGAGCCTGTTCAACACGCTGTCGCTCGTCGCCTGGACGGTCGCCGCGCTGGTGCTGGTGACCACGGTGTCCCGCCCGCTGGAAGTCCTGGTCGTGCTGATGCTGCCCGCCGCCGCCGCCGCGGTCGGCCTCGACCTGCTCCTGCCCGGGCACCGCATCCTGCCGCGCGAGACGCCGTTCGGACTGGAACTGCACGTGCTGTTCGCGATCCTCGCCTACAGCGTGCTGACCGTCGCGGCAATCGAGGCACTGGCCGTGGCCTTCGCCGAACGGCGCCTGCGCGACCGGCGCCCGACGCTCGTCATCCACCTGCTGCCGCCGCTGCGCACGATGGAGGACCTGCTGTTCCAGCTCATCGGCACCGGCGTGCTGCTGCTGACGATCGCGCTCGTGGCCGGGTTCATGTTCGTCGAGGACCTGTTCGCGCAGCACCTGGTGCACAAGACGGTGCTGTCGGTGCTCGCCTGGTGCATCTTCGCGGTGCTGCTGTGGGGCCGGCGCCAGTTCGGCTGGCGCGGCATCCGCGCCGTGCGCTACACGCTGGCCGGCTTCCTCGTCCTCATGCTCGCGTTCTTCGGCAGCAAGGTCGTGCTCGAACTGGTGCTGCAGCGGGTATGAGCGCGGACTCCCCCCACGAACGATGGCCGGTGGCGCCGCGCGCCGCCGGCACCCCCGAGCGCCCGACCGCCCCGGCCGGCGACGCCTGAGCCGGGCCGGCCGCCACCATGCTCGAACAGATCTCCCTGCAGGCACTGCTCATCGCCTTCCTCGCGATGATGGTGCTGTCGGCGTTCTTCTCCGGCTCGGAGACGGCGATGATGGCGCTCAACCGCTACCGGCTGCGCCACCTCGCCGCGCGCCGCCACGGCGGGGCGGTGCGCGCCAACAAGCTGCTCGAGCGGCCCGACCGGCTCATCGGCCTCATCCTCATCGGCAACACGCTGGTCAACACCTGCGCGGCGACCATCGCGACGCTGATCGCGCTGGAGGTCCTGGGCGAGGACGGCATCGCCGTCGCCCCGGTCGTCACGGCCGTCGTGCTGATCCTGTTCTGCGAGGTGCTGCCCAAGACCGTGGGCGCCATCTACCCCGAGCGGGTGGCCTTCCCGGCCGGCTACCTGCTCAAGCCGCTGCTGTGGTTCTTCTACCCGGTCGTGTGGTTCGCGAACGCGATCGCCAACGGCCTGCTGCTGCTCGTGGGCATCCGCGTGGAGGACGTGACGGAGATGCCGCTCTCGCGCGAGGAACTGCGCACCGTCGTGCAGGAGGCCGGCGCGATGATCCCGCGCCGCCACCAGCAGATGCTGTTCGCCATCCTCGACCTGGAGAAGATCACGGTCGAGGACATCATGGTGCCCCGCGCCGACGTCACCGGCATCGACCTGGACGCCTCCACGGTCGAGATCGAGGACGCCCTGGTCAACTGCCGCCACACCCGCGTGCCGGTGTGGCGCGGCACGCTCGACAACGTCGTCGGCGTGCTCCACGTGCGCAACGCGCTGCGCCTGCTCAAGGCCGAGGAGTTCGACACCGAGGCGCTCGAGCGCATCGTCGGCGAGCCCTACTACGTGCCGATCGGCACCCCGCTGCAGGTGCAGCTCCTGAACTTCCAGCGGCAGAGGAAGCGCATGGGCCTGGTCGTGAACGAATACGGCGACATCGCGGGCCTGGTGACGCTGGAGGATCTGCTGGAGGAGATCGTGGGCGAGTTCACCACCGACGCCTGGGTCTTCAGCCGCGACATCCAGCCGCAGGAGGACGGCAGCTTCCTGGTCGACGGCGGCGCCAGCGTGCGCGAGATCAACCGCCAGACGCACTGGAACCTGCCCACCAGCGGGCCGAAGACGCTCAACGGCCTCGTGCTCGAGGCGCTCGAGGACATCCCCGAGCCGGGCACCAGCCTGCGCGTGGGCACCTGCATCGTGGAAGTCGTGCAGACCGCCGGCCAGGCCGTGAAGACCGCGCGCCTGTGGCGCGACCGCGCCGCCGCCGGCGAACACGAGGCCCAGGCGAGCAACGGGTAGCAGCGCGGGCCGTCGCCGGCGCCTATCGCGGCTGAAGCCGCTCCTACAGGAGCCCTGGCACACCGTCGAGCGGACGTTCCTGTGGGAGCGGGCTTGCCCGCGATAGCCCTCCTCGCGGTTGGCACCAACCGCTAGCGCGGCTGAAGCCGCTCCTACAGGAGCCTTGCTCCGACGTTGATGCGTAGTGCCTGTAGGAGCGGGCTTGCCCGCGATAGCCCTTCTCGCGGTTGGCACCAACCGCTATCGCGGCTGAAGCCGCTCCTACAGGAGCCTTGGCACACCGTCGAGCGGACGTTCCTGTGGGAGCGGGCTTGCCCGCGATAGCCCTCCTCGCGGTTGGCACCAACCGCTAGCGCGGCTGAAGCCGCTCCTACAGGAGCCTTGCTCCGACGTTGATGCGTAGTGCCT
>CAYOJP010000304.1:0-4698 GCA_964404305.1 uncultured Gammaproteobacteria bacterium | reverse complement strand
GAAGGCCAGCCGGTGCTCGACCTCGACTATGCCGAGGACTCCGCCGCCGAGACGGACATGAACGTGGTCATGAACGAGGGCGGCCACTACATCGAGCTGCAGGGCACCGCCGAGGGGCACGCCTTCCGTCGCGACGAACTCGACGCGCTGCTCGCCCTGGCGCACAGCGGCATCGAGCGGCTGATCGACGCGCAGCGGCGCGCCCTGGGGCGCGCCTGAGCCCCGCCGCCGTGCGCGTCGTGCTGGCGAGCGGCAACCGCGGCAAGCTGCGGGAACTTGCGGAGCTGCTCGCCGGGCTGCCGCTGGAACTCGTCGCGCAGGACGCGCTGGGCGTGGAGAGTCCGCCCGAAACCGGCCTGACCTTCGTCGAGAACGCGATCCTCAAGGCGCGGCACGCGGCGGCGGCCACGGGCCTGCCGGCGATCGCCGACGACTCCGGGATCGAGGTCGATGCCCTCGGCGGGGAGCCGGGGATCCACTCGGCGCGCTATGCCGGGGCCGGTGCGACCGACGCGCAGAACCTCGACAAGCTGCTGCGCGACACCGCGAGCGTGCCGGAGACCGGGCGCGCCGCGCGCTTCCACTGCCTGATGGTGTACCTGAGGCACGCGGCTGACCCGACGCCGATCGTCTGCGACGGCGTCTGGCACGGCCGCCTGCTGCAGGCGCCGCGCGGGAGCCACGGCTTCGGCTATGACCCGGTCTTCTTCGTGCCGACGCACGGCTGCGCGGCGGCCGAGCTGTCGCCCGCGGTGAAGAACGCGATCAGCCACCGCGCGCAGGCGGCGCGGATGCTCGCCGAGGGACTGGCGCTGCGGTACTCCCCGCGGTGAGCGCAGAACGGCAGTTCGCGAACAGGTTCGCTCGCACGGGTGCAGGCTCAGAGTGCCTGTGGGAGCGGCTTCAGCCGCGAAGGTGCCTGGCGCGACGGCAGTTCGCGAACAAGTTCGCTCCCACGGGTGCCAGCAGCGTCCCGGTGAAGTGTCCGTCCGCCGCATGACCACCCCGGATCCCGCCGTCGTCCCGCTCGCGCTGTACGTGCACTGGCCGTGGTGCGTGCGCAAGTGCCCCTACTGCGACTTCAACTCCCACGCCGTGCGCGACTCGCTGCCGGAAGACGCCTACGTCGACGCGCTGCTGCGCGATCTCGCGCTCGCCTGCGCGGACCTCGTGCCGCGCCCGCTCGCGAGCATCTTCTTCGGCGGCGGCACGCCGAGCCTGTTCGGCGGCGCCTCGTTCGCGCGCGTGCTGGACGCGATCGCGGAGCGTCTGCCGCTGGCGCCGGAGTGCGAGATCACCGTCGAGGCCAATCCGGGCGCGGCGGAGGGCGGACGCTTCCGCGACTACCGCGCGGCCGGCGTGAACCGCCTGTCGCTGGGCGTGCAGAGCCTGCGCGATGCGCAGCTCGCGCGCCTCGGACGCATCCACGTCGCGGCCGAGGCGCGGCATGCCTATGACCTCGCGCGCGGCGCGGGCTTCGACAACGTCAACGTCGACCTCATGTACGCGCTGCCGCAGGACGACGTCGCGGGCGCCATGCGGGATCTCGAGGGCGCGATCGCGCTGGGGCCGGAGCACCTCTCCTGGTACCAGCTCACGGTCGAGCCGGACACCGCCTTCCACCGCGAGCCGCCGCCGCTCCCCGACGAGGACACGGTCATCGACATCGAGGAGGCCGGCCATGCGCGCCTGGCCGCCGCCGGGTACGCGCGTTACGAGGTGTCGGCCTGGGCGCGCGCCGGGCGCGCGTGCCGGCACAACCTCAACTACTGGGCCTTCGGTGACTACCTCGGCATCGGCGCCGGCGCGCACGGCAAGGTGACGGGCGCCGCCGGCATCCTGCGCACCCGCCGGCTGCGCGATCCGCGCCGCTACCTCGCCGCGGCGGGCACGCCGGCCGTGGTCGTCGCCGAGCCGGTCGCGGGCGGAGAGCGCGTCGTCTTCGAGTACCTGCTGAACGCGTTGCGGTTGCGCGAGGGGTTCGCGCTCGCCGGCTTCGTCGCATGCACCGGCCTGCCGGCGCAAGCCGTGCTCGACGCACTCGCGCAGGCAACGGCGCGCGGCTGGATAGAGCGCGAGGGCGAACGCGTGCTGGCGTCGGCAACCGGCTACCGCTACCTCAACGACGTGCTGCAGACCGTGCTGCCAGGGCCGGCCGATCCCGGTGCGGCCGCGCGAGGGGCGGCCGATACCGCGGGCGCCGGTCGGGACTTCCACGCATGAGCGCGCCGGCCCGGATGCAGGCGATGTTGCTGACGGCGGACGGCCTGCCCCTCGTGCCCGCGACGATCGCCCGCCCGGCGCCCGGCCCGGGACAGGTGCTCGTGCGGGTGGGCGCCTGCGGCGTATGTCGCACGGACCTGCATGTCGCCGACGGCGATCTGAAGGAGCCGAGGCTGCCGCTCGTGCTCGGGCACGAGATCGTCGGCCGGGTCGAAGCCCGCGGCGCGGGCGTGGACGGCCTGGCGATCGGTCAGCGCGTCGGCGTTCCGTGGCTGGGGCACACGTGCGGCGCCTGCGCCCACTGCCGCGCCGGGCGCGAGAACCTGTGCGTGTCGGCGCGCTTCACCGGCTACCACATCGATGGCGGCTATGCGCAGTACGCGGTGGCCGATGCGCGCTACTGCTTCCCCGTGCACGGCGGGTACACCGATGCGCAGGCCGCGCCGCTGCTGTGCGCCGGCCTCATCGGCCACCGCGCGCTGCGCATGGCGGGCGACGCGCGCCGGCTGGGGATCTACGGCTTCGGGGCCGCTGCCCACATCGTGGCGCAGGTCGCGCGCTGGGAGGGTCGCGAGGTCTACGCCTTCACCCGCGCGGGCGACGCCGACGCGCAGCGCTTCGCGCTCGACCTCGGCGCCGTCTGGGCGGGCGATTCGCTGGCCGCGCCGCCCGAGCCGCTCGACGCCGCACTGCTGTTCGCGCCCGTCGGCGCACTGGTGCCGGCCGCGCTGCGCGCGGTGCGGCCCGGCGGCACGGTGGTGTGCGCCGGCATCCACATGAGCGACATCCCGGCTTTCCCGTATTCCCTCCTCTGGGGCGAACGCGTGGTGCGGTCGGTCGCCAACCTCACGCGCCGCGACGGCGAGGAGTTCCTGGCGCTCGCCCCGCGCGTGCCGGTGCGCACGGTGGTGGACGTGCTGCCGCTGGCCCGGGCGAACGAGGCACTGGCACGCCTGCGGGAGGGGCGCCTGCGCGGGGCGGCGGTGCTGGTGCCCTAGTTTCACGGGGTAACTTCAACGGGTCCGACCCCTTGAAATCCCGGGGCCCCCGGGTCCCGGCCGGCTTGCTCGCGCCGTCTCCAGGAACGCCTTCAGCAGCGGGGAGTCGTCGTCCTCGCGGTAGATCATGCACAGGTCGAACTCGGCCCGGTCGGCCTTGCGCAGCGGCACGTACTCGACCCCGGGCAGGCGCAGGTTGCAGGCCGAGTCGGTGACGAGGCTCACGCCCTGGCCGCTCGAGACGAGCGCCACGGCGGTCACGACGTCGTCCACCTCGTAGACGTCCCGCGGGGTGATGCCGCGGTCGTGGAACAGGCGCAGCATGCGGTCGATGAAGCTCGGGCGCGAGGTGCGCGGGTACAGGATCAGCGGCTGGTCGCCGATCCGGGCCAGCGCGAGGCTCCTCGCGCCCGCCAGCGGATGATTCCGGTGCAGCGCCACGTGCATGCGCTCGCGGCGCACCACCTCCCAGCGCAGGTCCGGCTCGTCGCCGAAGAAGCGGTTGAAGCCGACCGTCAGCCGCCGTTCGCGCAGCCCCCGGATCTGCCCGACGCGGTCCAGGTTGTGGAGCACGATCTCCACCTTCGGGTGCAGGGCCCGGAACTGCTGGATGATGCGCGGGATGATGTCCAGGATGGCCGATCCGAACACGCCGACGTCCAGCCGGCCGAGCTGGCCGAGCGCGGTCAGGTGCGCCTGCGCCGCGGCCTGCCCGGCCAGCGCGATGATGTTCTTCGCCTCGGCGAAGAAGGCCGCGCCGGCGGCGGTCGGCTCGACGCCGCGCGCCTTGCGCAGCAGCAGCGTCACGCCGAGCGCCTGCTCGAGCTGGCGGACCTGGCGCGTGAGCGGCGGTTGCGAGACGTGCAGCCGCAGCGCCGCCGCCCGGAAGCTGCGGCACTCGACCACGGCGACGAAGTAGCGCAGGTGCCGCAACTCGATGTTGTCCGGTTTCATGGAGACTCCGTGCGCTGGACCAGGGTGACCGGCCAATGATACCGCCCGGGTATCGGAAGTCGGGCAAAAGAGTATTAGACCGCATGCCGGCGCAGGGCTAGCCTGTCCTCGCATGGACGACTCCGGCTGCCCCGGACCGCCCGCCACCGCACCGCGAGGCAAGTGCCACCCATGTCCCTGACCCCTGCCGCCATCGAACGCTACGGCGACGAGCTCTACGACGCCTTCGTCCGCCGGACCACGGTCGCGCCCCTGAGCGACCGGGAGCCCGGGATGACCGTGGAGGACGCCTACCGGGTGCAGGAGCGCATGGTCGCGCGCCGGGTCGCGGCCGGCGAGCGCATCGCCGGCAAGAAGATCGGCGTCACGAGCAAGGCGGTGCAGGAGCTCATCGGCGTCGATCAGCCCGACTTCGGCCAGCTCACCTCGGGCATGGCGTACGCGGAGGGGCAGGACGTGCCGCTCGGCGGGCTCATCCAGCCCAGGGCCGAGGCCGAGGTGGCGTTCGTGCTCAAGCGTGATC
>CAYOJP010000303.1:0-4706 GCA_964404305.1 uncultured Gammaproteobacteria bacterium | reverse complement strand
CGCTTCGCACCCACGCCGGAGCAAGACTCCTGTAGGAGCGGCTTCAGCCGCGATAGGGCGTTCCGCGATGCACGTCACGCGGGTTTCTGCATGTTTGCGGGCCGTTGCCGCTAACATGTGCGGTTCCCTGCCCGTGAAGCCCGCGCCATGACCGCGTTCCGCAACGCCCTGACCATCGACGTCGAGGACTACTACATGGTCTCGGCGTTCGACGGCATCGTCCCGCGCGCGGACTGGGAGCGCTGGCCGAGCCGGGTGGAGCACAACACCGACGCGCTCCTGGATCTGTTCGAACGCTGCCGCGCGAAGGCGACGTTCTTCACGCTGGGCTGGATCGGCGAGCGCTACCCGGCGCTGATGCGCCGGATCGTCGAGCAGGGGCATGAGCTCGGCTGCCACGGCTACGAGCACATCCGCGTGGGCCGGCAGACGCCGGCCGAGTTCCGGGCCGACATCTCGCGCGCCCGCAGGATCCTCGAGGACGCCTCCGGCGTGCAGGTGGAGGGCTACCGGGCGGCGAGCTTCTCGATCGGCAGCGATACCCTGTGGGCCCTTGCCGAGATCGCCGCGGCGGGCTTCCGCTACAGCTCCAGCATCTATCCCGTGAGTCACGATCACTACGGCATGCCGGATGCGCCGCGCGTACCGTTCCGCCCGCCGCAGGCGCCGGCACTGACCGAGATCCCGGTCGCCACCGCGCACTTCGGCGGTCGCAACTGGCCGGCCGCCGGTGGCGGCTACTTCCGGCTGCTGCCTTACGCGGTGTCGCGCGCCCTGCTGCGGCGAGTGAATGCGGAGGGGCGCAGCGCCAACTTCTACCTGCACCCGTGGGAAATCGATCCGGACCAGCCGCGCCCGGAGGGGATGTCCGCGCGCACGCGTTTCCGTCATTACGTCAACCAGCGCCATACCGCGGCGCGCCTCGAACGACTGCTCGGCGACTTCGCCTGGGGTTCGATGCGCGACGTCTATCGCGACGCGATCGACGCGGCCGCCTGAGGAGGCCGGGGGATGCAGATCCGCATGCTGCAGGCGGCCGACGGTGCGCGCTGGGACCGGTTCGTGGAGGCGCACCCCGACGCGACCATGTTCCACCTGAGCGGCTGGCGCGAGGTGCTGGGCGGCGCGCTCGGCCATCCGACCTGGTTCCTCTACGCCGAGCGCGATGGCGCCATCGCCGGCGTCCTGCCGCTCGCGCACGTCAAGAGCCTGCTGTTCGGCAACACGCTGTCGTCGCTGCCCTTCTGCACGGTCGCCGGTGCACTGGCGCAGGATGAGTCGATCGCCTGCGCACTCGAGGACGAGGCCCTCGCGCTTGCGCGCAGGCTCGGTGTCGGCGCGCTCGAACTGCGCAATGCCCGCCCGAGCGGCCGTGCCCGCCCGGTCAAGGCGCTGTACGAGAACTTCACCAAGGCAGTCCTCCCCACCGAGGACGAGAACATGAAGGCGGTGCGCAGCAAGCAGCGCAACGTCGTGCGCAAGGGCATCAAGAGCGGGCTGACGCATCGCGTCGACACCCTCGATGCCTTCTACCCGGTGTATGCCGAGAGCGTGCGCAACCTGGGCACGCCGGTGTTTCCGCGCCGGCTGTTCAGTGCCATCGAGGCCGCGTTTCCCGGGCGCACGGAGTACTTCAGCGCCTGCGACGCGGCCGGCCCGGTGTCGAGCGCGATGCTGTTCTGGTTCCGCGACACGGTGTGTCCCTACTACTGGGGCGGCACCGAGCGGGCCCGCGGCGTCGCGGGCAACGACTACCTGTGCTGGCAGATCCTGTGCCGGGCCGCCGCGCGCGGCGTCGGCACGTTCGACTTCGGCCGGAGCAAGATCGGCACCGGGGCGCACCAGTGGAAGGTCAACTGGGGTTTCGAGCCCCATCCGCTCGCCTACGAGTACGAGCTCGTGCGCGATCGCGTGATGCCCGACGTCAATCCGCTCAACCCGAAGTACCGTCTGTTCATCGAGACGTGGAAGCGCCTGCCACTGCCGCTGACCATGCTCATCGGGCCCTGGCTGTCGCGGAGCCTCGGCTGACGTGACCGGGCCGGATTTCACCCTGGTGCAGTCGGCGGGCGTGCAGGCCTGGCGAGCGCCCCTGGCCGGGCTGGCCGTCGTGCTCGGCGTGCTGGCCATCGCGCAGTTCGGCACGTACGCCGACATGGTCCGCATCTGGACCGAGTCCAGCACGTTCAACCACTGCTTCCTGATCCCCGCGCTGAGCCTCATGCTCGCGTGGGAACGACGGCAGGAACTCCTCGCGCTCACCCCCGTGCCGTCCGTGGCGGGAATGGCCTGGCTGGCCGCCAATGCACTGCTCTGGGTCGCGGGCGATCTGCTCGGCGCCGCGGTGCTGCAGCACCTGGCCGCGACCGGCGCGCTGATCGGGACCGTCTGGGCCGTGCTCGGCGATGGCGTGCTGCGCCTGCTGCGCTTTCCGCTCTTCTATCTCTATTTCGCCGTGCCCGAAGGCGAGTTCCTGATGCCGTACCTGCAGGACGTCACCGCGCATTTCTCGGTGAAGCTGCTGCAGCTCAGCGGCATGCCTGTCTACCTGGAGGGGCGGTACATCCAGATCCCCAGCGGCACGTTCGTCGTCGCCGAGGCCTGCAGCGGGATCAACTACCTCATCGCGACGCTGGCCGTGGGAACGGTGTTCGCCTACCGGGCCTACCGGACGTGGAGCCGGCGTCTCGCGTTCATGGTGCTGGCGGTCATCGTCCCGATCGTGGCCAACGGCATGCGCGCGTACGGCATCATCATGCTGGCGCACCTGTCCGACCACAAGCTCGCGGTCGGCGTCGACCACATCATCTACGGCTGGGTGTTCTTCGGGATCGTGATCCTGGTGCTGTTCTGGATCGGCGGCCGGTTCAGCGACGCCGATGGCGAGGGTCCGGCAACTGCCGCAGCGCCGGCGGCCCCGCCGCGGACCAGTCTGCGACATCTGGGGACCGCGATCGCCGCCGCCGGGGTGCTGGTGGTGGCCGGACCAGCCCTCGCACGCCTCAGTGCCTACAATGTCGATGCGCCCGCGACCGTGGACCTGCCAGCCGGACGGTCGGGGTGGAGCGGACCGGTCGTGGCGCCGGATCCGCTCGGTGGTCGCTGGCACGGCGCCGCGCTGCGCCTGACCGGGCGGTATGGCCGGGCGGAGGACGAGGTCGTGGTCGACCTGGCGTACTACCCCGCGCAGGGGCCGGGCGCTGAACTCGTCAACAGCCTCAACCGTCCGTACGCCGACAACCAGATGCGCGTGGTCGCCCGCGGGACCGCGACGGCTGCCATCGGCGGCGAGCAGGTGACGGTCGACAGCCACGTGCTGCGGGACGGCGACGGCAGCGAATACCTCGTCTGGTTCTGGTACGACGCCCACGGGACGGTCACGAATGCACGCGTACGGGCGAAGCTGGCCTACGCCCGTGCACGGGTGGTCGGTTCAGACCAGGGCGCGGCCGCCTGGGCACTCGTCACACGGGTCGGGACGAGTCGCGACGCCGCAGCGCAGGTGCTGACCGCGTTTGCCGTCGACGTCGTGCCGCGCCTGGGCGGCGAGCGGACGCCGGCGCCATGACCTTGCCGATCACCGTCGTCCACGTCGTGTTCCGGTTCGGGATGGGCGGCATGGAGAACGGCATCGTCAACCTGATCAACCGGCTGCCTGCCGGCGCCTACCGGCACCACATCGTGTCGCTGACGGAGTTCGATCCGACGTTCGCCGCCCGCATCACCGCCGGGAATACCGATTACCACGATCTGCACAAGCGCCGCGGCCAGGACCCGGTGATCTGGTGGCGCCTGTGGCGCCTGCTGCGCAGATTGCGCCCCGGGATCCTGCACACGCGCAACTTCGGCACCATGGAGGCGCACCTGCCGGGCTGGCTCGCCGGGGTACCGGTGCGCGTGCACGGCGAGCATGGCTGGGACGTGAACGACCTGCTCGGCGTCAACGAGCGCTACCGGCGCGCCCGGCGGGTGATCGGCGCGCTGGTGCACCGCTTCATCGCGGTGTCGCGCGATCTCGAGCGCTATCTCGTCGAGCGCGTGGGCATCGCCCCGGTGCGGGTCGAGCAGATTTACAACGGGGTGGACAGCCTGCGCTTCTCACCAGCGCCGCCGGTGCGCCGCCCGTTCACGGTTGGCACCATCGGTCGCCTGCAGGAAGTGAAGAACCAGGCGTTGCTCGTGGACGCCTTCGCGCAGCTGCTCGCGGCCCGCCCCGATCTCGCCGGCGAACTGCGCCTGCGCATCGTCGGCGACGGGCCGCTCATGGGCGAGCTGCGCGACCGCGTCGCCCGGGCGGGCTGCGCCGCGCAGGTGACGCTGGTCGGTGCGTCGGATGCCGTTCCGCTGGAGATGCAGGAGCTGGACCTGTTCGTGCTGCCGTCCCTGGCCGAGGGCATCTCGAACACGATACTGGAGGCGATGGCGACCGCCCTGCCCGTGATCGCGACGCGGGTCGGCGGCAATGTCGAACTGGTCGGCCACGAGACGACCGGCCTGCTCGTCGATTCCGGAGACGTGCAGGGCCTGGCGCAGGCAATGCAGCGCTACGTCGAGTCGCCCGCCCTTGCCCGCTCTCACGGTGCCGCCGGCCGGCGAACGGTCGAGGAGCGCTTCAGCCTCGACGTGATGGTCGCCAGCTACGACCGGCTCTACCGGCGCCTGGTGACGATCCACGGCACGCCGGAGCCATTGCGGCCATGAGGACG
>CAYOJP010000302.1:264-4720 GCA_964404305.1 uncultured Gammaproteobacteria bacterium | reverse complement strand
GGTGGTCGCCGCCGCAACGCTGTTCCTGTGGCCTGTCGGCCCGACGCCGGACGGTGCGCCCGACGCTGCGCCGCCCGCCGCGGCGATCGGCCCCGCGGAAGCGCCCGCGCCGGGCCTGCCGACGACCGCCGCGGTCGCCTCGGCAACACCGCCGTCCGCCGGGCCGGAGGCGGCAGCGGCGACCGCGTCACCGCTCGCCCCCGAAACCATCGCTCCCGCACTGCCCGAGGGTATGCTTACCCTGGATGTACTCGAACTCGCAGCGCCGCGCATCGATGCCGCGGCGCTGCGGCCCCTGGTCGGCGCACAGGCGCGCGCCGGGGCTGGACCACAATGAATGTCATGACTCAAATATGCGTTGTAAGAGCTTGATAATGTGCTATCTTAGGTTGAGCCCGGGCCTCGTCCCGACCCATCCGAGGAGCCCATGAGCACGAAGCTCTGGATCATCACCGCCCTGTGCGTCGCCGCAAGCGGCTGCACGAACCTGGTGCCGCCGCTGCCCGAGCGCTCGGCCGGCCACCTCGCCGCCGACGCCCCCGTGCCCTCGGCACCCATTCCCCAGGTGGTCGAACAGGTTCCGTTCGTCCCGCCGCCGGAGCCAGCGCCGGTCGCCGAGACCTATACCGTGGTCGTCAACGACGTGCCCGTGAAGGAACTGCTGTTCGCGCTCGCGCGCGATGCGAAGCTGAACGTGGACGTGCACCCGGAAGTGACCGGCAACGTCACCCTCAACGCCGTCGACCAGACGCTCGACCAGATCCTCGACCGCCTCTCGCGGCAGGTGGACCTGCGCTACGAGGTCGCGCGCGGCACGCTGCTCATCACGCCCGACACGCCTTACTACCGCACCTACAAGGTCGACTTCGTCAACATGTCGCGCGACGCGACCACCACGGTCACGGTCGCGACCCAGATCCAGACCGGCGGTGCGACCGACGTCGCCGGCACCGGCGGCGGCTCGAGTGCCGGCGGCGCCGGCAACAACAACTCGACGACCGAGATCGAGAGCACCTCGAACAACCGCTTCTGGGAATCGCTGTACTACAACGTGATGTCGATCATCGGGCGCGAGCAGGATGCGATCAGCGGCGACAGCAAGGAGCGCCTGCCCGCCTCGAACTACGTCATCATCAACGCCGAGTCGGGCGTCGTCACCGTGCTGGCGACCAAGCACCAGCACGCCGAGATCCAGGCCTTCATCGACCAGGTGCAGGTCGCCGCGCAGCGCCAGGTGCTGATCGAGGCCACCATCGTCGAGGTCGTGCTGAACGACCGCTACCGCGCCGGCATCGACTGGAGCCAGCTCGCGAGCACGGCGGGGTTCAGCCTGCAGCAGGCGCTGCTGCCGGGCACGGCCCTGAGCGGCTCCAACCAGTTCTTCCTGCTCAACTACAAGGACCCGGACACGAGCAACGGCTCGCTCGACGTGACGGTCAAGGCGCTGACCGAGTTCGGTGACACCCAGGTGCTGTCGAGCCCCAAGATCATGGTGCTGAACAACCAGACCGCGCTCCTGAAGGTCGTGAACAACGAGGTGTACTTCACGATCGACGTGGAGACGACCTCCACGCAGGGCGTGATCAACACCACCTTCGACACGACGCCGCACACCGTGCCGGTGGGCTTCGTGATGAGCGTCACGCCGGGCATCGCCGAGAACGATGCCGTGATGCTGAACGTGCGCCCGACGATCTCGCGCATCGACCGCTTCGTGAACGATCCGAACCCGGCACTGGCGGCCGCCGAGGTGACGAGCCCGATCCCCGTCATCCAGACCCGCGAGCTGGAGTCGCTGCTGCGCGTGAACAGCGGGCAGACCGCGATCATGGGCGGCCTGATGCAGGACGACATCGGCGTGCAGACGCAGGGCATTCCGTTCCTCGAGAACCTGCCCGGCGTCGGCGAGCTGTTCAAGAACCGCGACAACGAGTACCTCAAGTCCGAGCTGGTCATCTTCCTGCGCCCGACCGTCGTGCGGAACGCCTCGCTCGAGGCGGACCTGCAGCAGTTCAAGCCGTTCCTGACGCCGGGCCAGAGCAACAATCTGGCCGAATGACGCGCGCACGGGTGCCCCATGAGCCTCCTGATGGATGCCCTGCGCAAGGCGGAGGAAGAAAAACGCAAGGCCGCCGGGCTCGCGCCCGAGCCCGTCCCCGGTGACATCTCGGGCGAGTTCACCCGCGGCGACACCTCGCGCGGGGCGCGCGCCGGCGAAAGCACCCGCACCGGCGAGCTGTCGCGCTCCGGCGAGCAGTCCCGCTCCGGCGGCCTGACGCACGGCGGGACCGGTGACGTCTCCGCCGGCGATCTCTCGATCGACATGGAATATCCGGCGCCGCCGCTGGGCCCGGAGCACCTGGAGCCCCTGACCAGCACCGGCGAGCTCGAACTCGAGCCGGTCAGCGGCGCCGCCAGCGGCCGTTTCGCCTCCGGTGAGCTGCGCCTCGAGGATCGCAGCATGCGCCTCGACGAGCGCAGTCTGCGGCTGGCCGGGGAGGCGCTGCGCCGCAAGCCCCCCGAGCCCGGCGTCGACACCACCTCGGAATCGGCGCGCGGCGCCGGCTACGACCAGGAATCGACCCTGCCGTCGGCGCGCGCGATTCAGGGCTCCCTGGAGGAATACTTCGAAGGCTCGCAGTCGCTCGACACCTCGCGTTTCGCCGCCTACGCGCTGCCGCCCGGCGAGCAGACCGCGATGGACGCGAGCCTCGGCACGCCCGTCTCGGCCCAGACCGTGTTCGCCGCGCGCCGCGCGCCGGCCGCCGCCCGGGCGATGAACCTCGTCATCGGCGCGACCGTCGCCCTGACGGTCCTGCTTGGCGCCGGCGGCGTCTACTGGTTCCTGCGCACGCCGGCGCCCCAGGTGACGCCGTCGCCGCTCGTCGCCAGGGACATCGATCGACCGGCCAGTCCCGAGTTCGTCGTCCCGCAGATCATCCCGCAGCAGACCGCGCCGGTGCTGCCCGACGCCTCGGATCCGTTGCCGGCCCTGGCCGCCGCCGCACCGGCCCCGCCCGCGCCGGCGGTGCCGGACGCGGCGGTGCCACCCCCGCTCGAACCCGAGGTAGCGCCGGGCGTGGAAGCCGAACTCGCGGAGGCAGGGCCGGTCCCGGCAGCGGCCGAACCGCCGGCGGCGGAGCCCGCACCGGCGCCGCTGGTCGTGGCCCCCGCCGAGATCCGGATCACGCGCGGCACGGGCCGTCCGGCCATCGATGCCGGCGTGTCCGCCGCGTACGCGGCCCTCACCGGCGGCGACACCGGCCGCGCCGAGACGCTGTATCGCGAGACGCTCGCCCGGCAGCCCGGCCACCGCGACGCGCTGCTGGGACTGGCCGGCCTCGCCCTGCAACGCGGGGACTCGGCGCGCGCCTACGAGGCCTACCGCGAGGTCCTGCGGCGCCACCCCGGCGACACCGTCGCCGCGGCCGCGGTGTTCGCGCTGCAGGGCTACACCGGCCCGGACGTCAGCGAGAGCCGGCTGAAGATGCTCGCCGAGGGCAGCGCGCAGGCCGCCTACCCGTGGTTCGTGCTCGGCAACTACTACGCGCGCGGCCAGCGCTGGGCGCAGGCCGAGCAGGCCTACTTCGAGGCCTGGACGCGCGAGCGCGCGAACCCCGCCTTCGCGCTCAACCTCGCGGTCAGCCTGGACCAGCTCGGCGAGCGCGACACCGCGCTCGACTACTACCGCCAGGCCCTCGAGATCGCCGACCGCCAGGGCGCCACCTTCGACAACGCCCAGGTACTCGATCGCATCCAGGCGCTGTCCGGCGCGACCGTCGCGCCGTGAACGCCCCGACCAAGGAAAATCCGCGGATCGGAGAGCTCCTCGTCCAGAAGGGCGTGGTGAGCCCGGACCAGGTCCGCATCGCGCTCACCGAGCAGAAGAAGCGCAAGGAGCACCTCGGCAAGATCTTCGTCCGCCTCGGCTTCGCCACCGAGGCGATCATCCTCGACGTGCTCGGCGGCGCGCTGGGCCAGGAGAAGGCCGACCTCGCGCGCGTCGTGGTCGACAGCGAGGCGATCAAGCTCATCCCCAAGGACATCGCCCGCCGCTACCACGTGCTGCCGCTCACCTACGAGGCGAACCGCAACCGCCTGACGGTGGCGATGGTCGACACCTTCAACGTGGTGGCGCTCGACCAGATCAACGCGCTGCTCGGCGGCGACGTCGAGGTCGTGCCGTTCCTCGCCAGCGAGGCGGAGATCGAGAAGGCCATCGACCAGTTCTACGGCTACGAGCTGTCGGTCGACGGCATCCTGCGCGAGATCGAAACCGGCGAGATCGACTACGAGAGCTTCGAAGGCGAGGCCGCCGAGTACAGCCAGCCGATGGTGCGGCTGGTCAACGCGCTGCTCTCCGACGCGGTCAAGCGCGGCGCGTCCGACATCCACTTCGAGCCGGAGCAGAACTTCCTGCGATTCCGCTACCGCATCGTCGGCGTGCTGAGCCAGA
>CAYOJP010000302.1:0-254 GCA_964404305.1 uncultured Gammaproteobacteria bacterium | reverse complement strand
GAACTACTGGTCGGCGCTGGCGGTACGCCTGAAGGTCATGGCCGGCCTCGACATCGCCGAGACCCGGGCGCCGCAGGACGGTCGCATCTCGCTGTCGCTGTCCGGCCGCCCGATCGACTTCCGCGTCTCGACCCTGCCGACCGTGCACGGCGAGAACATCGTCCTGCGCATCCTCGACCGGCAGAAGGGCATCGTGCCGCTCGATCGCATCGGTCTCGACAACGAGGCGCTGTCGGCCCTGAAGCTGATGGTCG
>CAYOJP010000301.1:1721-4740 GCA_964404305.1 uncultured Gammaproteobacteria bacterium | reverse complement strand
GGGAACGACCCGTGCCCGCCGAAGGACGGCCGGTAGGAACGCTCCCACTCACCACATCCAGGAGGTCAGATGCAGGATTCGACGGGCGGGACGGCTGTGCGCGCGCGCAAGCCGAAGGGGGCGCGGGCGCTGCTGGGTGCGGCGATCGCGATCGTGGGTGCGCTGGCGACGGTGCATCCCGCGAACGCGCTGCTGGTGGCGCTCAGCGAGGTGGTGCCGCAGCTTGCGGCGGCGCTGCCGCCGGTGATCACGGCGTGTGGGGCGCTGCTGGCGGCGTTGAGTGAGCCGCCTAAGATGGCGCGGCGGAAGTAGGGCAAGGCGCGGGAGGTGAGAGACGGGGGCCAGCGGCGGACGCGCCGCTGGCCCTCTTCGCGTTGTGCCGGAGGCGGCGACGGTGTGGCTAGGTCAGCTGTGCGAACGAGTGCGTGCCTGCTCCCGTGCGGGAACCGAAGCTGGCAGTTCCGAACCGCGCGACGCGTTGCCGGCTGTCGTAGATCGAATCGCGTGGCGATCTGAGGGTTGCGGGGTCACAGGCGGCAGTGAGTATTGGCGGGCGGCGGCGCTTGGCGGCTGAGGAGCTGTTTAGGCGGCTGTTCTCTAATACTCGTTAGGTGGAAGCCGTGCCTGCGAGGGCCACGCCTCACTCACCGTCGCTCGCTCAGCCACATGGGGCGTTGAACGATGCTGCCTGCGGACGAGAGGACAGACTGCCCGCGATGCGGGAAGTCGATCACGGGACCGCGGCGACGCACGTTCCTGGGGTTCCGCACAACGCGTTACGCCGCGCGTGGGAATGCGATGCTCGTCCCGCTCTCGAGCCGTCGCCGTTTTCGTACGTGCTTCCCACATTCGCGCTCTTGCTCGTTGCGGAGAAGCAAGTTACTTGAGGTGAGGCGCCGTTCGCCCTGGTACTGCCTGTCCGCCGACCGGTACCTCCTCATTGCGCGCGGTGGCGCGGTCGGCCGAGGGGAACTCCTCTACCGACCGCCCGGCGGGGCAATCGTGTATTCGAGGTGGATCCTCGGCTCTTCCATCGGGATGCGATTGTCCGTCTGGACGGCGAGGCGACTCACGAGCAACGAGACGCGATAGCTCACTCCATCGACCACGAGTGAACCCGACTGACCGGGCATGAGGGTGACCGCGCGTCCGCCATGGCTGAACTCGACCGGAACGTGATACACGGCGAACCCCTCTCCTCGCGTCGCCAGGCCGCGTCGGTCGTTCTCGACGGCCCGTACGACGACTCCCTGCCGTTCCGATGTCGTGAACGCGGGCAGGTCGAGGATGCGTTCATAGACGTACAGGATCCTGTTCTCATCGCGTATCACCAATCCCTCGACGGGCCCCGTGGGGAAGACGCGCCTGGAGGCAAGCGCTGTCACCGTCGCTGAAGCGGTCGTGAGTCGCTGCTCGGGGAGCGGCAGGATCACTTCGAACTCGAGCGTGCGGCGCGTTGTGGCCTCTACGAGCACGAAACGGCCGCCCGGCTGCTGTCGGACAGGTCCGCGCAAGCGCACCTTGCCGTCGAGCAGCTGACCGTTGAGCGTCTGCGCTCGCTCCGGGTCGCGTCGCGTCTCGACGGCCTGCGCCTTCCCCCCGTCCGTGACCGCGCCTGGCAGCTCTGGATCGCTCGTGACGGGACGGACCCGCTCATCGACTGCTCTTCCGGTGGGCCTCTCGTTCCGGGCTGGAGCTGTCGGGCGTTCGTCCCTCGGCGCGGCGAACGTCTCCCGAGCGCCTGGCGCGCGCATGGTCTCGCGGCCGACCGTCACTGGCCTCGCATCCTCCGCGAGCTTCGGCTTCCTGAGCTCCGCCTCACGCGCCTTGGCGCTGCCCGGTCGTTCGTCGCGCGCCGGACGGGGCGTCTCGTCAACCTTGATGACCTTTCGCGACGTATCGGAGGACTGCGGCACCAGGGCCGGCGGCGTTGCACCCAGCCGAGCACTGCCGATGACCAACAGTGCGCACGCGCTAGCCACACATGCGATCGCCCGGGTCCCTACGTGGTCGTTCATGTTCCGATGCCTCCGTGGCTAGAAGTCGAGCCGGATGCGTTCCCAATCATCATGATCGGACACCGATGTCCTGGAGCCGTCATTATTGACGTCGAAGGCGACGCCAGACGTGATGTTGCCATCGCCATTCCAGTCGATGGCCACCGCGTTCAGGGCGACACCGGCGGAGCTGAGGACGCGCGCCAGGATCTCGTAGTAGCCGTTCCCATCGCGGTCGTCCTGCCACGCCACCACGAACGTGCCGTTGGCGGAGCAGGCCACTGACGGATACAGCTGCTGTCCCGCGGAGATCGGGTTCACCGGCGAGGCTGCCTCGAGACTGAAGCGCTGCGCCCCTGCGGCGCCGAATCCGCGGGAGAGGATCTCCCAATAGCCGTTGCGGTCCTGGTCGTCCTGCCACACGACGATCACGTTTCCGGCGCCGTCGATCGCGACTGCCGGGGATATCTGTTGCCCGCTTGAGACGCTGTTCACCGCCGTCGGCTCCTGGCGACTGAAGGTCTCCGTCCCATTGGCGTCGAAGGCGCGTGCATGGACCTCCCAGAAACCATTCTTGTCCTGGTCATCCATCCACGCGATCACGAATGCACCTGTCGCATTCATGGCCACGGCCGGCTGGACCTGCTGTCCCGCCGAGACGGCGTTCACCACCGTCGGTTCCTCGAGCGAGAACACTTGTACCCCGCTGGCGTTGAACCCGCGCGCCAGGATCTCGTGGTACCCGTTGCCGTCCTGATCGTCCTGCCACGCGACAACGAACCGGCCGGCACTCGATGACGCCGTCACTGGAGCCAACTGCTGTCCACGGCCGACCCGGTTCACGGGAGCAGCCGCCTCAAGACTGAACCGCGGCACACCGGTCGCCGTGAAACCACGCGCATGGATCTGCCAGTATCCGTTGCCATCCTGGTCATCCTGCCAGGCGATGACGGGCCGACCGGAGCCGTCGATCGCGACGGTCGGACCGAGCGGCTATGTCGACGTCTCGCCCCGCGGCGGCG
>CAYOJP010000301.1:0-1711 GCA_964404305.1 uncultured Gammaproteobacteria bacterium | reverse complement strand
CCTCATCCTGCAAGAAGCTTACGAGGCGGCTTACCGGCGTCGGCTGCTCGCGCGAGAACCGCTGTACCCCATCGGCGGTAAACCCGCGGGCGAGGATCTCGAAGTAGCCGTTCTCGTCCTGGTCGTCCTGCCAGGAAACGACGAACTCCCCACCCGGGGCGACCGCGACCGCGGGGCGCAGTTGCTGGCCGTCCGACACGCGATTCACGGCGTCAGGCTCCTCCAGCGAGAAGCGACCTGCGACCGTGACGTCGAAGCCGCGCGCCAGGACCTGGAAGTAGCCGTTCTGGTCCACGTCGTCCTGCCACGTCACGACAAACCCGCCGTCGTCGCCCATCCCCACTCGCGGGTACAGCTGCTGACCGCCTCCCTCCCGGTTCACGACGACGGTTCCGTCGCACACGCCGTTCGCCTCGTCGAGGTCCGTCTCGTCCAGTACGCCACGCACGCCAACGGAGTAGTCCAGCGTTCCGTCCCCAACCGCGTCACAGTTCGTGTCGACGCCGGGGAACTGGAAGAGGTAATTCATCACGCTGTTGTAGTTCGGCTTGTAATTCCGGTCGTCGTTGCCGCCGTGTTGCAGGTCCAGGTTGTGCCCGAGCTCGTGCATGAAGGTGTTCGCCTGTTGCGTCACCGACCCGACTTGATTCGTGAAGCCCCCCAATGAGACGATGAGGTCGTCATCCACGTAGCGGGCGACTCCGGATGAACCGGTGTTGATGCGCCTGTGCACGAAGAGCCCGTAATGAAAGAGCCCCTGCCGGACCGCGTTGAAGTTGGATGCCTTCACCGTGGCATACGTGGCATTGGTGCCCCGGCCATGCGCGCGAGCTTCGGCGAACGCCTGCGCGCCCGTGGGCGTCAGGGCGCGCACCCACACTTCGCTGCGCCCGGCGGCGGCCCGCTCATCATCCCACGCCACGATCGTGGGGCCGCCAGCACCCATGAGCGCCACTGCGGCGCGGCGCTGCTGTCCGGTGCCCACCATGTTCACGGTGAGGTCCGCGTATCGCTGCGCCCCAGCGCCCGTGAAGCCGCGAGCGAACACCTGGTAGTACCCGTTGCCATCCTGGTCGTCCGCCCAGGCCACCACGAAATCACCGCTTGCCACGTCGATGCCGATCGCTGGATCGCGCTGCTGGCCCGCACTCACCGAGTTCACTCCGTTTCCGCTCTCGCGACTGAATCGTTGCGCTCCTGCGCCATCGAATCCCCGTGCGAGGATCTCGAAGTAGCCGTTGCCGTCCTGGTCGTCCTCCCACGCGATGACCACGTTGTCCGCGTCATGCATCGCCACAGCGGGACTATTCTGCTGACCAGCTGACACCGAGTTCACCGGATTCGCATCGCCCCGCGAGAAGCGTTCGACGCCGGCCGCGTCGAAACCCCGCGCCAGGATCTGGAAGTAGCCGTTGCCATCCTGGTCGTCCTCCCATGCGATGACGAAGTTGCCCGCGGCGTCCAGGGCGATGGACGGCTTGTGCTGCTCCCCGGCGCTGACGGTGTTGACAGGGCTGGCGCTCCCGAGCGAGAATCGCGGTGCCCCGGCATTGTCGAAGCCGCGAGCGTGGATCTCGTAGTACCCGTTGCCGTCCTGGTCGTCGGACCACGCCACGACGAAGTTGCCCACGCCATCGACCGCGACGGCCGGCTGGAGCTGCTGGCCGGAGCTCACGGAGTTCACTGGGGAGCCGTCGCCGAGGTTGAAGGC
>CAYOJP010000300.1:0-4750 GCA_964404305.1 uncultured Gammaproteobacteria bacterium | reverse complement strand
TGGCCGATCTGGACGCTCCAGGAGCAGGTGCCGCCGGCGAAGTTCGTGTTCGACGACGACGATCGCCGCGGCATGGCGCTCGACGCGATGGTGTCGGCCGGCTGCATCGTCTCCGGCGCGGTCGTGCGCCGCTCGCTGCTGTCGAACAACGTGCGCGTGAATTCCTACACCACGATCGACGACTCGGTGCTGCTGCCGAACGTCGTCGTGGGCCGCCACTGCAGCATCCGCCGCGCGATCATCGACAGCAACTGCGACATACCCGAGGGCATGGTCATCGGCTACGACGCGCGCGCCGACGCCGAACGCTTCCACGTCACGCCGGGCGGCGTGGTGCTCGTCTGTCCGGAGATGCTCGGCCAGCCGGTGCTGCGAGCCGGGTGAGCCGGCGCCGGTCGCACCGGCAGGGGCGCGGCGGCATCAACCCGACGGCGCCGCCGGCACCAGTCGCAGCGCTGCGACGCCTGCGGGGCCCGACGCGGGGCTGCCCGCGGCTCGCGCGTGCCCGCTGCCGGCGGGCACGGCGGCCAGGACGAACTCCGGCTGTGCCGCCCGCTCCGGGTTGCGCAGCAGGAGGAGGCGGTACTCCGGTTCGCCGCTCCGCGCGGGATCGTCCTGCATGCGCATGTCCCGTGGCCAAAGAACCCCGGGGCCGGGCGGCCCCGGGGAGGAGGTCGTCAATGGACAACAAAAAAGGCGCCGCGACCCTTTCGCCACCGGCCGCGGCGCCGGCTGAGCGACAGGACTCGGGGAGAGCGACCTGTCATCTATTGCATTGCAGCAAGTGTGCCAGGATCGCGTTTGCTTACGCATCAGGCAGTTGCATCTAACCCACGGTAACCACAAGGTTAAAATCCGCACCGTACCGGCGCAGACTGCACCAGAAGGAACAGCGGACGGGGGCGCGGGCGGCGGCCGCGCCGGACCGCCACCTTCGCGTTCAGCGGCTGAGCCGTCCCACGAGCGTGGCCACCGCGGCGTCGTCGCCGGCCGCGCGGCTCTCCAGACCCGCTCGCACGCCGTCGCGGTCGGCGGGCGTCCGGTTCTGGCTCATCTTCCACTTGCCTTGCAGGCGCTCGAGCGGGATCTCGATCCCGACGATCGCCTGCAACTGCGCAGCGACGAAATCCGCCGGCGCGTCGCTCACCTGCCACGGCGACGCGCGCGGGGCCTCGTGGCGATCGGTCAGCGCGCCCACGAGGTCACGCAGCCAGGCCGCGTTGTCGATCGTGCGCAGCCGGCCGTGGGCATGCACGACCACGTAGTTCCACGTCGGCACGACCTTGCCCGTCTCCTGCTTGCTCGGGTACCAGCCCGGCGTCACGTAGGCCTCCGGCCCCTGGAACACCACGAGCACCTCGGCGCCGGCGGCCGCTCGCCACAGCGGGTTCGCGCGCGCGACGTGGCCGCGCAGCGTGCCGTACGGCCCCGGCTCGGGGTCGATCAGGAACGGGAGGTGATCGGCGGCGAGTCCCCGCGGCCCCGCGTGCACGAGCGTGGCCAGCGGGTGCGCGTGAATCAGGGCGTGCAGGACCTCGACGCGGTCCTCGGCGAAATGCGCGGGTCGGTACATGGGCGCCTCCCCTTCGGCGGCGGGCCAGGCGCGAAGACTAGCAGGGTGCCGGCCGGCCGGGCGTCAACTCCGCGTGAACACGCCTTTGACGAGCGGTAAACAAGCCGCTCTCAGTCGCGCGGGGTCTGGTCCCAGTTCGGCTCGCGCTTGCCGACGAATGCGTCGATGCCCTCGGCGGCGTCCCGGTCCATCATGTTGCAGGCCATGGTTTCCCCGCCGAGCGCGTAGGCCTCGCTCACGCCCAGCTCGAGCTGGCGGTAGAAGGCCTGCTTGCCCACTGCGAGCGCATGGCCGCTCTTGCCGGCGAGTTGCGCGGCGAGCGCGCGGGTGGCCGCGGCGAGCCCGGGTTCGGGCACGACGCGGTTGACGAGGCCCAGCTCGCGCGCGCGCGCGGCATCGATGAAGTCGCCGGTCAGGAGCAGTTCGAGCGCCTGCTTGCGCGGCAGGTTGCGCGAGAGCGCGACGCCCGGCGTGGAGCAGAACAGGCCGGCGTTGATGCCGGAGGTCGCGAAGCGCGCGTCCTCGGCGGCGACCGCGAGATCGCAGGTGGCGACGAGCTGGCAGCCGGCCGCGGTGGCGATGCCGTGCACCTGCGCGATGACCGGCTGGCGCAGGCGCAGGATCGACAGCATCACGCCGCTGCACCGGGCGAACAGCGCCCGCTGGAATTCCAGCGTGTAGTTCGCCCGCATCTCCTTCAGGTTGTGCCCGGCGCAGAACGCACGGCCGGCGCCGGCGAGGATCACGACGCGCACGGCCGGGTCGGCGCCCACCGCGTCGAGCGCGGCCTGCAGTGCGGTCAGCATCGCCTGCGACAGGGCGTTCAGCTCGGCCGGGCGGTTCAGGGTCAGCGTGGCGACCGGTCCTGCATCGGTGCGCAGGACCGGCGCGGCGGTGTCGGTGACGGCATTCATGGGCCTCTCCGGGCGGGCGACGGGCCCGTCAGTGTTTCTCGGACTGGTGCGACAGGTACAGCGCCAGGCCGATGAGCGCGATGGCCGCGGCCAGGTACAGCAGCGACAGCGGCGTGTCGAAGTGCAGCTTCAGCACGTGCTCGAAGAACTTCACGATCAGGATGATGAGGATGACCTTCGCCAGCCGGTTCTTCAGGTCGTCGAGGCTGGCGATGAGCAGGACGTTGGCCGACTGCTCGGACTGCCGGGCCGCGTCGATATGACTGATGAACAGCTCGTACAGGCCGAGGGCGAAGATGAGCAGTACCGCTCCCAGCAGGTAGCCGTCGACGACCTCGATCACGTGCGCGACGATCGTCGCGCGCAGTTCGCCGCGCGCCTCGTCGGTCAGCCCGGGCGAGGCGTACCCGATCATGTGCACGACGGTGTAGAAGGCATCCACCGTCACCAGGTAGAAGATGGCGAGCGCCATGACCAGGCTGGCCACGACCGCCACCCCCACGACCAGGCGGCTCTCCCACAGGATCTTCTCGAAGAGGCGTTCGAAGGCGGTGTTGCCGGCCATGGACGATTGTAGCGCGCCGCGCTTGAGCCGGCTGCGGCCGGCGCCGGGCGGACACGTCGCGCGAGCAGCTTGCGCGCCAGCCCCGGACCGACGCCCGGCTGGCTCCAGGGGCACACCGCCAGGCAGATGCCGCAGCCGTGGTGCTCGTTGAAATAGGGCACGCAGCGATCGAAGTCGACGTACCAGCGCTCGACGCCGCGCACGAGCTGCTTGATATCCGCGATCGCCTGCGGCGGGCACTCGGTGGCGCAGCGCCGGCAGCGCGTGCAGAAATCGTCCACGCCGCTGTCCACCGGCGCGTCGGTCGCCAGGGGCAGGTCGGTCACGACGTAGGACAGCCGCAGCAGCGAGCCCATCTCCGGGCAGATGAGCGAGCCGTGCTTGCCCAGCTCGGCGATGCCGGCCTCGATGGCCGCGGGCAGCAGGTTGAGCGCGGTGCCCATCGGGCTGCCGAATCCGCGCGCGGCCCGGCCCTGCCCGCGCAGCCAGTCCGCGAGCTTGCGGGCGCGACGATGGCCGGCGTAGTAGACGCGCATGACCTCGTGGATGCCGGTGAGGAAGTCGCGCTGCACGGTGCGCGACAGCGCGTCGTAGTCCATGCGGTGCGCGAGGATGATCGCGTACTGCTCGGGCAGGCTGTCACCCTCGAATACCCACTCCGGGCGGATGCGCACGATGCCGCACTTCTCGGCGCCGACCGCGCGCCCGTACTCCTTGATGCGCCGGCTCCACACCTGCGGCGTGCCCGGCACCTGCGCCGCGGCGACCGGCGCGGGGGCGCGCGCGTCGAGCAGCTTGCTCAGCAGCACGTACACGAACTGCCCGCCGGGGATCTCGCGGACGTAGAACATGTCCTGCACGATCCGCCACGGATGCCAGCGATCCTGGCGGTGGTAGAGCGGGGTCGGGCGGCGCACGGCCGCCTCGCCCAGGCCGTTCAGCGCATTGCCCGTGATCGCCGGCCGGAACCAGCGGTGCCAGCGCGACGGGCGGTAGCCGTCGGCTGCTTCCTCGCCGTACAGGATCCCCATCTCGTCGCTCCTCGAGCTGGCGTGCGGCCCCACGGACAGGGGACCGTGATGACGATCACTGCGTGGCGGCCGCGGTCCCGGCCGGGCTCAAGTCCGCGGGCCGGCGGCCGTCAACTTGTGTGAAATGCGTCAATCCGCGGTCCGTCCGCGCCGTTCCGGGCCGGCGGAGGGCGCTGTGACCACTATACTTCGAGAGCCCGGCACTGTGCCGGGACTGCAACCCGCCCGTCGCGATATCCGCGAGGGGGGTGCCGATTCCGGACCGGAGAGTCTCCATGCACCGCCTCACCCGTGACTTCGTGCGCCTCGCGCTCGCCGCCCTCCTGATCGCCCCCCCGGGCGCCCAGGCCCTGCAGCTCGGCGGCCTGACCGTCGACTCGAAGCTCGGACAGCCGTTTGCCGGCCGCATCGAACTGCTCGTCGGCCCGCGCGACGACTTCGCCGCGCTGCGCGCCGAGATCCTGCCGGCCACCGCGCTCACCTCCGGCGGCGCCATGCCCGACATCGGCGGACAGCTCGCGGTGCGCATCGTGCCGGTCGCCGGTGGCGTCGCGTTCCTGTCGATCAAGGGTTCGGCGCCGGTCTCGGAACCGATCGCGGGCTTCCGGGTGCGCGTCGCGCAGGGGCTGCGCGGCCAGAGCTCGAGCTACACCGCGCTGCTCGATCC
>CAYOJP010000299.1:0-4793 GCA_964404305.1 uncultured Gammaproteobacteria bacterium | reverse complement strand
CAGGTGCAGCGCGTAGTCGCAGCGCGCGGCCAGGTCGGAGTAGACCGCGATCAGCTCCTGCACCCCGCTCACCTTGCAGGAGAGCACGATGCGGTCGCGCGGCAGGCCGATTTCCTCGGCGCGGGCGGCGCTCGCGAGCGCCGACACGATCAGCGCCTCGCGCGTGACGGCCTCCGCCGGTCGCGGCTGCGGCAGCGCGGCGTTCTCGTCCATCATCGAGGTCACCAGGTCGCCGTCGAGGCTGCCCCAGTTGACCCCGATGCGCACCGGCTTGTCGTACTGCAGCGCCATCTCGATCATCGTGGCGAACTGCGAGTCCTTCTTGCGCCCGAAGCCGACGTTGCCGGGGTTGATTCGGTACTTCGCGAGCGCCCGCGCGCAGTCCGGGTACTGCGTCAGCAGCTTGTGGCCGTTGTAGTGAAAATCGCCGATGAGCGGCACCCGGCAGCCGGTGGCGTCGAGGAGATCGCGGATGCGGGCGACGGCGGCAGCCGCTTCCTCGGTGTTGACGGTGATGCGCACGAGTTCGGATCCGGCCGCGGCCAGCGCCTGGACCTGCCGAGCCGTGCCCACGGCGTCGGCCGTGTCCGTGTTGGTCATCGATTGCACGACGACCGGCGCGTTGCCGCCGACCGTCACCGCGCCGATGCGGACCGGAACGCTGTGACGACGCTGGAGGGGCAGGTGCAGGACGGACATCGCGGCGAGTGACCTCGGTATTGCGCGGGGCAGATGCCGCCGGCGAGTCTAACGGCGGGGTCGCCCCTGTCAAGGCAACTCGGACGTCGACACCGGTTCGTGCCGGCCGCGGGAATCGTTGCGACGGCGGTCACGGTTCGGAGCTGCCGGCCGCAGGCCGTGTGACGGCATTCACGGTCGTCCCGAGCGCCAGGGACTAGGCTTCGTCACGCATCCCACGATGCGTTTTCGAATCCCCGGCGGTCGCCCGCCCTCCCTCCCCCGATTCCGGGCGGCCGCCGGGTTCCTTCAGGGCCCGTCCGCGGCGGACAATGGCCCTACTCCTCGTCCGGTTTACCGCTGCCGTCGGCAGGACGCTCGAGCCGGTACCCGTGCTGGTACACCGACGTCAGGCGCCAGCCGGTTTCCGGCCCGATCCCGAGCTTGGTGCGGATGCGGCTGACGTGCGTGTCGACCGTGCGCGTGTTGATGTCCGGATTGCGGCCCCAGACGTTCTGGAGGATGTGGCCCCGGGACAGCACCCGGCCGCCGTTGCGGAACAGGAACGCCGCGAGCTCGTACTCCTTCTGGGTGAGATCGATGCGTTCCCCGCCGCGCTCGATGAAGCGGTGTTCCTGGTCGATGCGGAATGGTTCGAACTCCAGCACCGGCCTGGTCTCGTCCACGGACTGGCTGCGGCGTGCGACGGCGTTGATCCGGGCCAGCAGTTCGCGCTCCCGGACCGGCTTGGTCATGTAGTCGTCGGCGCCGTGCTCCAGCGCCCGCACCACGTCCTCCTCGCGATCCATGGTGGTCACGAACAGGATCGGTATCCGCCAGTCGAGGTTCTCGCGCACCCAGTCGAGGACCTCCAGGCCGCTCATGTCCGGGACCAGCCAGTCGAGGATCAGCAGGTCGAAGCTCTCGCGCTTGACCTCCCGGATGAAGATCTTGCTGGCGTCGAAGTGCTCGCAGACGTTGCCGGCGTCGGTCAGCCACTTGCGCAGCAGGCGGGCCTGATCCGGGTCGTCTTCCAGTAACGCGACTCTCACGCTGGCTCCTTCCGCGGGGGGATCCCGTCGGGGCCGGCCGCGCAATCCACGCGCGCCGGCCCGGTTGGTATTATGGCCGCACCCTACCGGGCCGGGAAGCGCACATGAGCGAACGGGTCAGCCGCACCGATGCCGACTGGCGGGCACTGCTCTCGCCGGACGAATACGCCGTCTGCCGCCAGAGCGCGACCGAGCGCGCCTTCTGCGGCGAATACTGGGATCACAAGGGCGAGGGCACCTACCGCTGCCGCTGCTGCGGGACGGTCCTGTTCGACTCCCGGGCCAAGTACGACTCCGGGTCGGGCTGGCCGAGCTTCTGGGAGCCGGTGCCCGGCGAGCACGTTGGTCGCCGGCACGACGCAAGCCACGGGATGGCGCGGGTGGAGGTGCACTGCCGGACGTGCGACGCCCACCTCGGGCATGTCTTCCCCGACGGGCCGCCGCCGACCGGCGAGCGCTACTGCATCAACTCGTTGTCGCTGCGGTTCGTGCCGCGTACGTCCGAGCCGGGCACGGGGCCGGGGCCGGCCTGAACCTCGGCGGCTGGCGCGAACCACGCCAGCCGCTCGTGCAGTGTGACCACGTCCCCGATGATGAGCAGGCTCGGCGGCTGGACCGCCGCCGCGACGGCGATGTCCGGCAGGGACGCCAGCGTTCCGGTGAGGACCCGCTGCCTTGGCGTCGTGCCGCGCTCCACGATGGCGGCCGGGCGGTCGCCCGGCAGCCCGCGCGCGAGGAGTTCGCGCGCCAGGTGGGGCAGGGCGCCCACGCCCATGTAGACCACGACCGTCTGCGCCGGCTGCAGCAACGCCTCCCAGTTCAGGTCCAGCCGGTCGTCCTTCAGGTGGCCGGTCACGAACAGCACCGACTGGGCATGGTCCCGGTGCGTGAGCGGAATGCCGGCATAGCTGGCGCAGCCGGCTGCTGCGGTAATGCCCGGCACGACCTGGAAGGGGATGCCCTGCGCGGCGAGCGTGTCGATCTCCTCGCCGCCCCGGCCGAAGATGAACGGGTCGCCCCCCTTCAGGCGCAGGACGCGACGACCCTGCCGCGCCAGCCGCACCAGCAGGGCGTTGATCTCGTCCTGCGGCAGGGTATGCCGGTCCTGCGCCTTGCCCACGTAGATCCGCTCCGCGTCGCGGCGGACGAGATCGACGATGGCCGGCGCGACGAGCCGGTCGTAGACCACGACGTCGGCCTGCTGCATCAGCCGCAGCGCGCGGAACGTGAGCAGGTCGGGATCGCCGGGTCCGCCCCCGACGAGGTAGACCTCGCCACGCAGCACCGGATCGCCCGCTTCGCGCTCCAGCGCGGCCTCGAACGCCTGCTCGGCGGCCTGTTCGCGCCCGGCGAACAGGTACTCCGCTGCCGGTCCCTGCAGGACCGCCTCCCAGAACCGGCGCCGCGCGGTGCCGTCGGGCAGGCGCGATTGCACGCGCCCGCGCAGCCGCGCCGCCAGGCCCGCCAGCCGCCCGTACGCCGCCGGCACCAGCGACTCGATCCGTGCCCGCAGCAGCCGCGCCAGGACCGGCGACGCCCCGCCCGTCGAGATCGCGATCTGCACCGGATGCCGCTCGACGATCGAGGGCATGATGAACGTGCACAGTTGCGGGCGATCGACGACGTTCACGGGCACCCGGCGTTCGCGGGCGGCCTGCGCGACGGCGGCGTTCACGGCGTCGTCGTCGGTCGCCGCGATCGCCAGCGTCGCCGCGTCGAGATCCGCCGGCGCGAAGTCGCGGGCCACGTGCGCGAGCGAACCGCCGGCCGCCAGAGCCGCGAGCGCCGCGCTCGCCAGCCGGGGCGCGACCACGGTCACCCGCGCCTCGCAGGCCAGCAGGCGCGCGACCTTGCGGGCCGCCACGTGCCCGCCGCCCACTACCACGCAGGGTGTCCCGGCGACGGCGAGGAAGATGGGCAGGTGCGGCATCGACGTCGCGCCGGGCGCGGTGCCCGGCGCGTTCAGGTCCTGGGCAGCGTGACGCCGCGCTGGCCCTGGTACTTGCCGCCGCGGTCCCGGTAGGAGACCTCGCATTCCTCGTCGGATTCGAGGAACAGGACCTGCGCCACGCCCTCGTTCGCATAGATTTTCGCCGGCAGCGGCGTGGTGTTGGAGAACTCGAGCGTCACGTGCCCCTCCCACTCCGGCTCGAGCGGCGTCACGTTGACGATGATCCCGCAGCGCGCGTAGGTCGACTTGCCCAGGCAGATCACGAGCACGTTGCGCGGGATGCGGAAGTACTCCACCGTGCGCGCGAGGGCGAAGGAGTTGGGCGGAATGATGCAGCAATCGCCGCGGAAGTCGACGAAGCTCTTCGCGTCGAAGGCCTTGGGGTCGACCACGGCCGCGTTGATGTTGGTGAAGATCTTGAATTCGTCGGCGCAGCGCACGTCGTAGCCGTAGCTGGAGGTGCCGTAGGAGACGATGCGCTCGCCGTCGCAGGTGCGCACCTGCCCGGGCTCGAACGGCTCGATCATGCCACGTTCGATGGCCAGCCTGCGGATCCAGCGGTCCGACTTGACGCTCATGCTCGCGGTCGCCGCCGGCGGCCTCAGGTATTCTGCACGACGATCTTGGGGAAGCGGGCGCTGAAGTCGCGCGCGCGCAGCGCGACGCGCGCGGCGATCCTGCGGGCAATCTCGACGTACTCGCGGGCCGCCGGCGAATCCGGTTCCAGCGCGACCGTCGGCCGGCCGTTGTCGACGCCCTCGCGGATGCGGATGTCCAGCGGCAGCGAGCCGAGCAGGTCGACGCCGTACTGCCGCGCCATCGCGGCGCCGCCCCCGGAGCCGAAGATGTGTTCCTCGTGACCGCAGTTCGAGCACACGTGCGTGCTCATGTTCTCGACGATGCCGAACACCGGCACGTTCACCTTCTCGAACATCTTCAGCGCCTTGCGGGCGTCGAGGAGGGCGATGTCCTGCGGTGTCGTGACGATGATGGCGCCGGTCACCGGAATGTTCTGGCACAGCGTGAGCTGGATGTCGCCGGTGCCCGGCGGCAGATCGACGACGAGGTAGTCGACCTCCTTCCAGCGCGTGTCGTTCAGCAGCTGCGTCAGC
>CAYOJP010000298.1:0-4809 GCA_964404305.1 uncultured Gammaproteobacteria bacterium | reverse complement strand
CGGCGGGGCGTAGACGGCCGCGGAGCCCTGCATCGGCTCCACGATCACCGCGGCGATGTTGAAGGCGTCGTGCAGCGCGACCAGCCGCTCCAGTTCGTCGGCGTAGTCCGCGCCGACCTGGGGCTGCCCGCGGGTGAAGAGCATGCGGCTGTCGTAGGGCTGGCGCAGGTGATCGACGCCGGGCAGCATGGCGCCGAAGGCCTTGCGGTTGGCAAGCATGCCGCCGACCGAGATGCCCCCGAAGCCGACGCCGTGATAGCCCTTCTCGCGGCCGATGAAGCGCGTCCGCGTGCCCTCGCCGCGCAGGCGGTGGTACGCCAGGGCGATCTTCAGGGCGGTGTCGACGGCCTCGGAGCCGGAGTTGACGAAGAAGGCGTGGTCGAGGCCGGCCGGGGCGAGGGCGGTCACGCGGCTCGCCAGCTCGAAGATCTTCGGGTGGCCCATCTGGAACGCGGCGGCGTAGTCGAGCGTCGCCACCTGCTCCTGCACCGCCTTCACGACGTGGGGGTGGCAGTGGCCGACGTGGCAGCACCACAGGCCGGACAGCCCGTCGAAGACCTTGCGACCGTCCGTGGTCCACACCCAGGGACCCTCGCCGCGCTCGATGAGGCGCGGATGCTGCTTGAAGTACCGGTTGTGCGTGAACGGCATCCAGTACGATTCGAGGTCGGGGGTCTGCAGCGCCCTGGCGAGGTCGGCGGCCGGCTGGCTCATCGGTCGGTTCCCTGGTCTTGTTGCATTGCGGCATGGCGGGCGCCAGGCCGGATTGCCGGGGAGCCTACACGCCGGCCCGGAACGCGACAATCGGCGGCAGGACGCTTGCGGTAAGCTGGCGCGGTCACACCCGGTCTACCCCGACATGCAGGATCGTCGCACCCTGTTCGCCGCCCTCGTCGCCGACTGGTCCCGGGAACTGTACCGCTATGCCTACTGGCTGTGCGGGGACGCCCCGCAGGCCGAGGACCTCGTGCAGGAGACCTACACGCGCGCGTGGCGCGCCATCGGCCAGTTGCGCGACACCTCCGCCGCGCGCTCCTGGCTCTATACCACCTTGCGCCACGAGCACGCCAGGCTGTTCCAGCGCCGGCCGCTGCCGCGGGCCGATGCCGATCCGGACACGCTTGCCGACCGGCACCGGGACTTCGACGACAGCACCGAGGCGCAGGTCCTGCGCTCCTGCCTGCGCAAGCTGCCGGAGGACTACCGCGAGCCGCTCGTGCTGCAGGTCATCGGCGGCTACAGCTGCGAGGAGATCGGACGGATGCTGGGCATCAGCGAGGGCGCGGTGATGACGCGCCTGTGCCGTGCGCGCCAGCGCCTGCGATTGGCGCTCGAGGGCCAGGCCGGGCCCGACACCGGAGCACGCGTCAATGAACTGCCTTGAGTTCCGCCGGGTCACGCTGGTGCGCGAGTTGCCCGACCGCGCCGGCTGGGAGGCGCACCGCGCGGTGTGTCCGGCCTGCGACCGCTACGCCGCGCGCCAGGACGCGTTCGAGGAACGGCTTGCCGCCGCGCTCGCGATCGAGGTCGCCCCGGCGCTGGCGCGGCGAGCGCACGCTGCCGGTTCCCGCCCGCGGCCGGCCTGGCTGGCGCCGGCCATCGCGGCGAGCGTCGCCCTGCTGCTGGCTGTCTCCGGACCGATCGGCCGGCACTACCGCGACGACATGCTGCAACTGGCGATCATGGACAAGGTGCGGGAGCAGCAGCGGCTGCTGCCGCCCGAGGCCGGCACCGAGTCGGTGACCGAGGCGCGGGCGCTGCTGAACGATCTCGGCCTGGAGTTGCGGACGGCGGGCCTGCGCATCGAGCGCGCCTGGCCCTGCGTCATCAACGGCAACGACGGCGTGCACCTGGTGATCAGCGGCGCGCGCGGCTCGGTGTCGGTGATCATGCTGCCGCAGCAGCCGCTCGATGGCCGCCACGAGTTCGCCTCGCAGTTCGGCGAGTACAGCGGCGTGATGCTGCCCTTCAGCACCGGCACGGTTGCCATCGTCGGTCGTCCGGACGAGCCCCTGACCCTCGTGGAGGGCCGGGTGCGGGGAGCGCTGGCAACGCTTTGACGTTCGTTATCCGTGATTCGTGATCAGGGATTCGTGATCCGCGGGCCTCAGTTCGAAGGGTAACCATCGGATCACGATTCACGGATCACGAATCACGACACCACCACCCCCACCACCGCCCCGGTCATGCACGTCGCCAGCGTGCCGGCGACGATCGACTTCAGCCCCAGGCCGATGATCTCGTCGCGGCGTTCCGGTACCAGCGTCGTCAGGCCACCGATCAGGATCCCCAGGCTGCCGAAGTTGGCGAAGCCGCACAACGCGTAGGTCATGATGAGCTGGCTGCGCGCGTCGAGCGTGCCGGCCGGCAGCGACGCGAGGCGCAGGTAGGCGAGGAACTCGTTCAGCACCGTCTTCACGCCCAGCAGGGCGCCGGCCTGCGCGGCCTGCCCGGCCGGTATGCCCATCAGCCAGGCGACCGGCGCCATCCCCCAGCCGAGGACGCGCTCCAGCGACAGCGGCCCGCCGCCGACCGGCGGCAGCAGCCCGAGCGCGGCATTGGCGAGATGCACCAGCGCGACGAGGACGAGCAGCATCGCGGCGATCTTCAGCACGAGTTCCAGGCCCGCGAGCGTGCCCTGGGCGATCGCGTCCATCGCGCTGGTCGCGCCGCGCGGCGGCAGGGTGTGCCCGGCGGTGATCGGCTGCGTCTCCGGCACCAGCGTGAGTGCTATCGCGATGGCTGCCGGCACGGCGATGATGGACGCGATGAGCAGGTGACCCGCGGCGTCGGGCACGCGCGGTCCGAGGATGGTCGCGTACACGACCAGCACGGTGCCGGCGATGGTCGCCATGCCGGTGGCCATCAGCGAGAACAACTCGGCGCGCGTGAGCTCGCGCAGGTAGGGGCGCACGAACAGGGGCGCCTCGACCATGCCGACGAACACGTCCGCCGCCGCGCCGAGGCCCACCGCGCCGCCGATTCCGAGGGTGCGCTCGAGCACGCGCGCGAAGCCGCGCACGACGAGCGGCAGGATGCGCCAGTACACGAGCAGCGAGGTGAGCGCGCTCACCACGAGCACCAGCGGCAGGGCGCGGAAGGCGAGCACGAAACTCGCGCCGGGCACGGTCTCGGCGTAGGGCAGGGGGCCACCGCCGAGATAGCCGAACACGAAGGCGCTGCCGGCATCGGTCGAGCGCTGCAGGGCCAGCACGACGTCGTTCACCGGGTCGAAGAGCGCGCGCACCGCGTCGACGCGCAGCAGCAGCACGGCCAGCGTCACCTGCAGCGCCAGGGCCGCCAGCACGATCCGCGGACGCACCTGCCGGCGGTTCTCGCTGAGCGCCCACGCGAGCGCCAGGAAGATGAGCACGCCGAACGCGCTCTGGAGCCTGGGCAGGGCGGCCGCATCCATGGTCGTGCGTGGGCACAGTGTCGTCGGGGCCGGCGCCACGCTGCGCCGCAGGACGCCGGGCGCGCGGCGACCGCGACACTATGACACGCGCCCGGCGCGCGCACGAGGGCGCGGCCGGGGACGCCGGCCGGCTATACTGCAGTCGTGCCCGGCGTACGGGCGCATGCAGAAGATGAGCACCCAGCCCGTCGTCATCGCCGAGACCGACGCCGCCATCGCCCGCTGCCACCCGGTGCTGGCCCAGTTGCGGCCGCACGTCGCCGCCGCTGAATTCGTGGGCCGGGTGCGCCGGCAGATGGCGGGCGGCTACGTGCTCGCGAGCCTCGATTCCGGCGGCCAGCCGGTGGCGGTGGCCGGCTACCGGTTCGGAGAGAACCTGCATCACGGGCGTTACCTGTACGTGGACGATCTGGCAACCGACGAACCCGCCCGCTCGACCGGCGCGGGCCGGCGCCTGTTCGAGTGGCTCATCGGGCAGGCCCGCGCCGCGGACTGCGCGGCGTTGCTGCTCGATTCGGGCGTGCAGCGCTACCGGGCGCACCGCTTCTACCTGCGCGAGGGCATGGAGATCCGCGCGCATCACTTCGTCCTCGACCTGTGAGACGCCGACCGCCATGGCCCGCATCCCCGTGTCCGCCGGCGTCGCCATCGACGACGGCGAACTGGTCTTCGAGTTCCAGCGCGCGGCCGGCCCGGGCGGTCAGAACGTCAACAAGGTCGCGACCGCCGTGCGGCTGTACTTCGATGCGCGGAACTCGCCGTCGCTGCCTGCCGGGATGCGCGAGCGCTTGCTGAAGCTCGCCGGCCGGCGAGCCGACGACGCCGGCGTCATCGGGATCCTCGCGCGCCGCCATCGCACGCAGGAGGGCAATCGCCGCGACGCGCTGGAGCGGCTGCTGGAGCTGCTGCGCGAGTCGGCGACGCCGCCGCGGCCGCGCAAGAAGACCCGGCCGACGGCCGGCTCGCGCGAGCGCAGACTGGAGGGCAAGCGCGTGCGCAGCAAGGTGAAGAGCGTGCGCCGGACGCGCCCGGACGCGGATGACTGACGCGCGGCAACCCCTGCAGGCCCGGCAACGGTCCGGCGGCCCCGGAGCGGCTACCGGGTCGGCAGGCGACACCCGCGAACGCGGGCATCGTCAGTTGCAGGCGGGCCACGGACGGATGACTGGCGCAGCGGACGTACGCTGCACCCCGGGGCCGGGTGGCGAGCCCGGCCCTGGTGATCGACAGTCATGCTGCGCTATCTATATAGCAGAGCGGAAATGTCGATCACTCCGGCCGGCGCCGATGCCGGGCGGGTCCGCCGCGACTCGCTCGAGTACATCCATGTATCGCTCGATCGCGCGCGTCCTGCGCGCTCACGGTCGCCGCGGACCCGCCCGGCACCGGCGCCC
>CAYOJP010000297.1:3801-4868 GCA_964404305.1 uncultured Gammaproteobacteria bacterium | reverse complement strand
CTAGAGGCAGCCGCCGCTCGCCGCGTCCAGTTCGATCGGCCACACGTAGTCGAAGGCGCCCGGCTTGGCGCACTTGTCGGGGCAGTCGGCGATGGCGATCACCAGCTTGCCGCCCTGCTGCCAGAGGCGCACGGCGCAGGCGTCGCCCGCCTTGGAGAGCAGTTCGATGTGCGGGCGTTCGCGGGTCTGGCGGAAATCCGAAAGTTCGAAGCGACAGCTGCCCCGCTTGGGGATGTCGATCCTGGCGTCCATCCGTTGGACGCGGCCGTCTTCGACCTCGAGGTCCACGGCTTCGGCATAGCCGGTATCGTCCTTGCTCTGACACTGGGACCGCACGGCGATCCCGGGTTCCCGCGCAGGCGCCGGCGCGGGCGCTGGCGGCGGCGGGGCGCTGGTTTCCGCGCTCTCCGGTTTTTCGGGCGGAGGCGGGGCGGGGGGCTGCTCCACGACCGGGGGAGGCGCCGGCGGCTTGGGCGCGGGTTCCAGGCCCCGCAGCTTGCGGATCTTCTGCATCACGGCCGCGCCGATTTCCCGGAAGCGTTCCCGCAGGTCGATCGCTTCCGCGTTTCCCGCAGAGAGGAGGACGAGGCCCATGCACGCCGCCGCGACGATGCGGCGGGCACCGCCAGGCGTCATAGTGGTTTTCATTTTCCCTGCTCCCGGGTCGCCAGCGCCGCCAGGGCCCGCCGGACCTGCTCCTGCACGGGCAGGTTGCCATCCGCGGCGGCCACGGCGCCTGCGCGTTCGTAGTGGGCGCGCGCCTGCGGCAGGTCCCCGAGAGTGGCATGCGCGCGGGCCATCGCCACGAGGTCGTTCGCGATCGCGCGCGGCAGCGCGAGCTGCTTGTCGATCGCGAGCGCTTCGCCGAGGCGAACGAGTGCCCGCGCCGGTTCGCCCCGCATCAGCGCGGCCACCCCGAGCAGCCGCAGGGCGTTCGCCAACTCCTCTCGCTCGGTGCTTGCCTTCGCCAGCGCGGCGGCTTCCGTGGCCCACCGCTCGGCCTCCTCGGGCTGCGCGCGAGCGATCGCGAGGTAGGCAAGGACGCCGACGAGCTTCGCGCGCAGCGC
>CAYOJP010000297.1:0-3701 GCA_964404305.1 uncultured Gammaproteobacteria bacterium | reverse complement strand
GCGGCGGCGGCGTCGTACTCGCCCCGTGCGTAGAGTTGCTCGCCGCGCTGGTTCTCCGCGATGGCGCGCAGCACGCGGGCCGGCTCCTGCGGCGGCGGTGGCGTGGAGGCACACGCCGAGATGAAGCCGGCCAGCGCCGCGAGCGCGAGGCGAAAGAGCTTCATGGCTTGGCGCCTTCCGCCGGCGCCGCGGGCGCGTCCGGCCAGGGCAGCGGCGAATCGTTGATGTCCACGGGCAGCGCCCGCGTGCGCGGGGCCTCCATCATCCGATTGAACGGCCAGCTGCGGCGCGCCGCCTGCGTGAGCTCGCCGGCGTCGGAGGCGATGCCGCGCGCGTCGTCCAGCGCCGCGTTCGCCTTGCGGCTGGTCACGTCGAGGCGTTCGTTGACCAGGCTCATGGTGCGGTGGAGCTCCTGCGCCGCGCCGGCGACTTCCCGCATGGTCGTCGTGGTGCTCGCGCCGATGCGCGGGAGCTCTTCCTCGACCACGCGGGTGCCCGTCTGGGCGAAGCGCTCCACGGTCTCGCCCATCGTCGACGTCGTGCGGCGCACGGTGGCGGCCGTGGCATTGGCGTGTTCCATGAAGACGCCCAGTTGCTCCTGCGACTTGCGCACCGCCTTGAACATCTCCCGGGTCGTCGTGATCGCCTGCCGGACGTCGCCGTCGGGCGAATTCAGCCAGTCCACCGTCTGGCGCATCCCGGCCACCACCGGGTCGACGCGCAGCTTCAGGTCCTCGGCAAACTCGGCGGGCGCGAGGGGGCGCTGGTAGGGCAGCACTTCGTTGGGGGCGAGGCTCGCCGCGGCGCCGTCGCGCCGGGGGACGATCTCGATGAAGGCCGCGCCGATGAAGCCCTCGCGCGAGATCCGCGCCCGCGAGCCCTGCGGGACGTAGGCGGCATGCTCGGAGACGAGGGTCAGCTCCACCTCCACTTCGCCGCGCTTCATGCGCAAGCCGCTCACGCTCCCGATCGTGAAGCCGAGGAACTTCACCGGCATGCCGGCGGCGATCCCGGTCGCGTCGCCCGCGTGGAGGAAGGCGCTCTGCTGCTGGTGCAGGAGCCCCTGCCGCCAGGCGACGGCGATCGCCAGCGCGAGGATGCCCGCCGCCGCCAGCGCGATGTAGAGGCCGACCTTGCGGCCCAGCTTGGGAAAACGGCGCGCCTCGACTCCCTGTCCTTTCATTGCACGGGCTCCTCGATGTCGACGACGCGCACGCCGGCGGCGCGCACGTCCTCCGGATAAATGGCGCCCAGCGCGAGCAGGGCGCGGAAGGGCAGTGCACCGGCAAACGCGGGGAACAGGCGGGCCGCCTTGCGCACGTCCTGCGCGTCGAGATCGTCGAACAGCCCGTCGACCACCAGGAGCTCGGGGCGGAGCATCACGGCGCGGGCGAAGGCGACCAGGCGCCGTTCCACCGGTTCCATTTCCTCCGGGCGCCGCGCCATCAGGCCGCCGGGCTCCACGCCGAGCACGGCCAGCAGCCGCCGGACGCGCCAGGCGAGTTCGTCGGCGGTGTCCGGATGATGGTAGGTGGCCGGCGTCCAGATGTTCTCCCACGCATTCAGGTTGGCGAACAGGCCGCCGTCGGCCGGGACGAAGGCCACGGCCGGCGCCTGCCGCGGCCGCGCCAGGTGGCGCCGCGCGGCGAGGTCATGGCCCAGGACCTGGACGGCGCCGCGCTCCGGCGGCGCGTCGCCCGTCAGCCAGGCCATCAGGCTCGCGCGCGTCGCGTGGCTTGGGATGCGCAGCGCCAGCATCTCTCCGGGCGCGAGTTCCAGCGGCTGCGGCGGCACCCAGGAACCGAGGCGCGCGATCTTCAGCACCGGCGGGGGCGCGAGGGCGTGAGCGGTCAGGGTCATGGCGTCATACCCCCGTGCGGATCAGGCCGAACATCAGCACGCCGAACACGAAGTACGCGAAGGCCGCGTTGAACAGGCCGACATAGGCGACGCTCTGCATGATGGCGCGCGTCACCGCCTGCGGGACGGCGCCCAGCTCGCGCCTCGGCAGCCGCAGCCCCTGTGCGCAGCACACCAGCGCGATGATGGCGCCGAACGCGAGGCTCTTGGACACCGCGTACCCGAGATCCCACAGGCTCGCCGAATGCAGGAACTGGTTGGCGAGCTGCAGCGAGGTCGCGTCGATGACGAAGGGCGTGAGCAGGATGCCGCCCAGCACCGCGATGACCTGGAAGTGCAGCGTCATCGCCGCGGTGGCGAGCGCGATGCCGGCGACGCGCGGCAGCACCAGCCAGTCGAACACCTTGATGCCCAGCGTGCGCATGGTGCGCAGCTCGCCCGCGATATTCATCAGGGCGAGTTCGGAAGTGGCCGCCGAGGCGCTCCGGAAGATGACAAGCACCGCGGCGAACATCGGGCCGGCCTCGCGGAACACGACCGCGAGGAGGATCCGCGTGCTGGTCTCCACGTCGGCATTCAGCACGCGGATAACGTAGGCAATGATCACCGTGCCGATGACCGCGCCCCGGAAGAGCACGGTCCCGGTGGCCTGGATGCCGGTGAAATAGACCTGCCGCAGGAACACTTCGCGCACCGGGGGCAGGGCAAAGGCGCGCAACCAGCTCGGCAGCCGGAAGGGCGGCGACCGGCCGCCGCTGGTGCGCAGCGCCGCCGTGAGCAGTGCGTTCCGTGAGGTCACGGGGCCGCTCCCGCCGAGGCGACCGCGGCGTCGTCGCCGTAGGTGAAGGCGTGCGCGCCGCCGGGAAGGTCCACCGCGCGCAGCGCGGCCGGATGCCCGGCGGCTGCGGCCACGGCATCGCTGCAGAGGATCGGCACGCCCAGCGTGCGCGCCTGCGCTTCGAGGCGGCGCGCTTCGTCGATGATCGGGCCGAGCACATGCGGCTCCCCGCGACCGGGCACGCCGAGGCGCCCGACCAGGGCGACGCCGGTCGCCACGCCGATCGTGGCAGGCGGGACGCGCACCGGCTCGGCGGCCAGTTCCTCGCGCAGGCGGTCGAGCGCCGCGAGAATATCCTGCGCGGCTTCCAGCGCCGCGCGCGGCCGCTGGCGGATCGGCAGCGGATCGCCGAAGCGAGCAAGCAGCGTGTCGCCCGCAAAGGATTCCACTTCGCCGCCATGCAGGCGCACCGCCTTTTCGATGCGCGCGAGTTGCGCGTCCATCAGCAACCCGACCTCGGCGAGCGGCGCCTTGGCGGCCTGCTCCCCGACTTCGCCGAGTCGGCACAGCAGCACAGCCACCTCGCGACGCGCCGCCCCGGTTCCCAGTTCGGTTTCGCCCGATTCGATCGCGTGGACGAGGCGCGGCTCGAGCGAGCCCTCGAAGGCGCGCTGCAGCCGCGACAGGCGCACGAACTCCGCGAGCGTTTCGGCGACAAGGCCGATCAGCGCGCACGCCGCGCCCGCGAGGGCGAGGGACACGACCGGAAGGACGACCTGCACCGACGCGGCGTACACCGACAGCCCGGCCATCGCGACTGCGAACGCGAAGGCGGCAAGTGCCCGGCGCAACAGCCCGGACCCCAGCGCGCAGGGCAGCGCCGCCAGCGCGAGCACCAGGACCTGCCATCCTTCGGCCGGCCGGGCGAAGCCGCCGCCCAGCACGCCGCGCAAAACCTGGGCGTGGACCATCACCGCCGGCGCCAGCGTCGACGCCGGCTCCCGGTCGGCCAGGACAACCGGGATCCGCACGCGGTCCTCGCCGCGCAGGACCGGCCCCAGCA
>CAYOJP010000296.1:0-4885 GCA_964404305.1 uncultured Gammaproteobacteria bacterium | reverse complement strand
TCGTCGGCGCCGACGCCGCTGCCGGTCAGGGCGGCGAGCGCCTCCACGCGCAGGTCCGGGTACAGGCCGCCCTGGACGATGCCGAACAGGGCATTGGGCGAGTCCCCGTGCGCGGCCCGGGACCGTTGCGCCCAGCGCAGGCTGAGGCGCATCGACGCGGCCGCCTGCTCCGGCGTCGCCGGCCACGCGGTGCACTCGTCGAACACCATGGCGATGTCCGAGTCGAGCGCCCGCTGTACCTGCATCGACACCTCGGGGCTGAGGAACACGCGGTCGCCGTTGAGCGGGGAGCGGAAGGTGACGCCCTCCTCGGTGATCCGGCGGGCATCGCCCAGGCTCCACACCTGGAACCCGCCCGAATCGGTGAGGATGGGCCGCGACCAGCCCATGAACCGGTGCAGGCCCCCGTGGCGGCCGATCACCTCCGTGCCCGGCCGCAGCCACAGGTGGAAGGTGTTGCCCAGGACGATTTCGACGCCCAGGGTCTCCAGGTCGGCCGGGCTCATGGCCTTGACCGTGCCATAGGTGCCGACCGGCATGAAGGTCGGCGTCTCCACCGTGCCGCGGCGCAGGGCGAGCCGGCCGCGCCGGGCGGCGCCATCCGTGGCCAGAACGTCGAACCTCATCCCCGCCGGCCGCTCATGCCGCGGCCAGCCCGGGCGGAACCGGCCCGCCGGTCACGAGCATGGCGTCGCCGTAGCTGAAGAAGCGGTACTCCTGCGCGACGGCGTGCCGGTACGCTGCCAGCACGCGCGAACGGCCGGCGAACGCGCACACGAGCATCAGCAGGGTCGACTCGGGGACGTGGAAGTTGGTCAGCAGCACGTCGACCGCGCGGAAGCGGTGGCCGGGGTGGATGAAGATGTCGGTCTCGCCGGCGGCCGGCGCGAGCGTGTCCCCGCGCGCCGCGCTCTCGAGCGCGCGCACGACCGTCGTGCCGACCGCGACCACGCGGCCGCCGCGCGCGCGCGTCGCGGCCACCTGCGCGCACAACCGCGCGTCGACGGCGTAGCGCTCGGCGTGCATTCGGTGGTCTTCCACGCGCTCCGAGCGCACCGGCGCGAACGTGCCGGCGCCCACGTGCAGGGTCGTGCAGCCCAGATCCACGCCGCGCTCGCGCAACCGCGCCAGCAGCGGTGGGTCGAAGTGCAGCGAGGCGGTCGGCGCGGCGACCGCGCCGGGATGCCGCGCGAACACCGTCTGGTAGCGCTCGGCATCGAGCGCCTGCGGCTCGCGCGTGATGTAGGGCGGCAGCGGCACCCGCCCGAGCGTCGCGAGCACGTCCGCGGCCGGCGCCCCGCAAAAGCGCAGCCGCCACAGCCCGCGCGGATCGCGGCCCTCCACCTCGGCCTCGATGCCGTCGGCCAGCGCGATGGCAATCCCCGCCCGCAGCGGCTTGGACGCCCGCGCCTGGGCCAGCACCCGCGACTCGTCCAGCACGCGCTCCACCAGGATTTCCACCTGCCCGCCGCTGGCCTTGCGACCGAGGAGTCGCGCCGGGATCACGCGCGTGTCGTTGCACACGAGCAGGTCGCCCGGCGCGAGCAGGTCCGGCAGGTCCGCCACGACCCGGTCGGCCAGCAGGCCGGTCGCGCAATCCAGGTGCAGCATCCGGCTGCGCGAGCGGGTCGGCGACGGGAACTGCGCGATCAGCCCGGCCGGCAGTTCGTAGGTGAAATCGCGCCGCTGCATGGGCCGCGCATGGTAGCAGACCCCCCGGCGGGCGTTCGCCAGCGGCGCGTGCGATTCCTTATACTCGCCCCTCCCGCGCCGGGATGGCGGAACTGGCAGACGCGCCGGACTCAAAATCCGGTGGTGGCGACACCGTGTGGGTTCGATTCCCACTCCCGGCACCAGCGCCACCCGCGCGGCAGCGGACGCGCGTCCGGGGTTACACTGCCGCGCTGCGGCCCCCGGCGCGGCCCGCGGGCACGCCATGGACAACGGAAAGCCGACGATGGACGCGATGGAAGAGCACTACCGCAGCATCCTGGAAGGGATCGGAGAGGATCCCGGGCGCGAGGGCCTGGTGAAGACGCCGGCCCGCGCCGCCAAGGCGATCCGGTTCCTGACGCACGGGATGCACCAGAACCTCGAGGAGATCGTCAACGACGCGATCTTCGAGGTCGAGGCGAATCACATGGTCATCGTCCGCGACATCGAGATCTTCAGCCTCTGCGAGCATCACATGCTGCCGTTCTTCGGGCGCTGCCACATCGGCTACGTGCCGAACGGCAAGGTCCTCGGCGTGAGCAAGCTCGCGCGCATCGCGGACATGTACGCCCGCCGGCTGCAGGTGCAGGAGCGGCTCACCAACCAGATCGCGCGGGCGATCATGGACGCGGTCAAGGCCGACGGCGTGGGCGTCGTGATCGAGGCCCAGCACCTGTGCATGATGATGCGCGGCGTGGAGAAGCAGACCTCGAAGATGGTGAGCTCGGCGATGCTAGGCATCTTCCGCCACTACGAGGCGACGCGCACCGAGTTCCTGGACCTGGTCCGATGAGCGCGCGCGTGCCCCTCGTGCTGTTCCTCGCCGCGGCGCTCGCGGCCGGGGCGCCGGTCGCCGCGGCCGACGGGGCGCCCGGGGTGCGGCTCGCCCAGTCCGATCCGTCCTGGCCGCGCCTGAAATCGCGCACGCGAGGCGAGCCGGACGGCCGCGCCTTCCTCGAGGACTGCGGCGGCGCGGACGACGGCGAGCGCGAGGCCTGCCGCAACCCGATCCTGAACGAGGTCTTCAACCTGCAGGCGAACCAGAGCCGCAGCCCGAACCCGTTCTCGCGCTGTCCCGTCGACATCAGCCGCGTGAGCGACATGGAACGGCTGGGCAAGGGCCTGCACAAGGCGTTCGTCGCCTGGCTGCGGGCAAACCCCGACCGGCAGTCCGAACCGGTGCCGACGCTGGCGAAGGACTCGCTCGCCGACATCGACGTCTGCCGCCTGGAGGACTGAGCCGGTCCCGGCGCGGCCGGGCCGGCCGCGGCCCCGGCCGCGACCCGCGGGGTGGAGGTCGATCGCCGCCATGCGCCCTTGGCTGACGACCCGCTCACGACCGGCGCACGCTGCCGGCGCAGTGCTCGCCACCGCGCTGGCGCTCGCGAGCGGCTGCGCGCTGCAACCGCCCGCACCGGCCGCTGCGGGCCTCGCCGGCTGTCGCGGGTTCTACGCTGATCTCGATGCCCGCGTCGACGCGGCCGGCGTGCGCGATGCCCAGGCGCGGCCGGTTCCCGGGCGGCCCTGGCTGCGGGTCGACCGCTTCCTGGCGAGCTACCGCGAGCCGCCGCGGGCCGGGGCGGCCCGCGCGGCCTGGATCGACGCGCTGGCCGCGCTCGACACCGCGGCACGGCGCCTGGAACTGCGGAATGTTCCCTGGAACCCGGCTGCGGATGCTGCGCGGCTCGAGGACTGCGCCGCGCGCCTGCGCGCCGCCGACGGGACAGCCGCCGACCTCGCGGCACGGGCCGCCGTTCCCGACGACTATCGCCCGCTGCAACGGCTGCTGGGGCTGTATCCCGTCACCGCCCGCGGCGTCATGCGCGGGGTGGCGCGCCTGCACCGGGAGAGCGCGACGGTGTTCGCCATCCCGTTGGCGGACCTGCCCCGCGCCGGCACCCTGACGACCTGGGCGCCGGGCGAGCCGGCGGCGCTGGCCCCGCCCGGCATCGCGGCGCTGGTCGAGGCGAGCCGCGACGCCCTGGGCGTGCCGCGACCCGCCGCCGCCGACACCCGCCGGCTGTTCACGGCCCTCGCGCCGATCTTCGTCGTGGACGTCGCCGGTGACGCCGACCGTCCCGGCGCACCCCGTTGGCAGGCGTCGGGAGTGCCGGGCGTCGATCCGGCCCGCCCGACGGTCTACACGCTCGTCTCGCATGCGCGCCTGGGGGCCGACGTGCTGCTGCAGTTGAACTACGTCATCTGGTTCGGCGAGCGTCCGCGCAGCGGCCCGCTCGATCTGCTCGGCGGCCGCCTCGACGGCCTCACGGTGCGGGCCACGCTCGCCCGCGACGGCGGGGTGCTCGCCTGGGAGACCATGCACAACTGCGGCTGCTACCACATGACCTTTCCGGGCCCCGGCCTCGCCCGCCGCGACGATCCGGATCCGGGCACCGAGCCGCTGTGGGTGCCGCAACCGGCCCCGCCGCTCGCCCCGGGCGAGCGCCTCGCCGTGCACCTGGCGAGCGGCACGCACTACGTGCAACGGCTCACCGCCTCGGGTCTGCCCGGCGCCACGCACTACCGCCTTGTCGACTACGACCGGCTGCGCTCCCTGCCGCTGCCAGGGGGTGGACGTCGCAGCCTGTTCGACCCCGCCGGCCTGGTCCCGGGCACGCAACGCCTCGAGCGCTGGGTACTGTGGCCGATGGGCATCGCCTCGCCTGGCGCGATGCGGCAATGGGGACGGCACGCGACCGCCTTCGTCGGTCGCCGGCACTTCGACGACCCCCACCTCCTGGAGAGGTATTGGGGCGAGGCGGACTAGCCGAAGGTCCAGTGGACCTTCGGCCCGCCGAGCGCCCGGCCATGGAGGGCCGGGCCGGGGGCTAGCGGCACTGCCGTTGTCACGCCAGGGACGGCGACGCTGACACCTTGGCAACGACTCCAGTGGACCTTCGGCCCGCCGAGCGCCCGGCCATGGAGGGCCGGGCCGGGGCTTGGCGGAACCTCCGTCGTTACGCCACGGATGGCGGCGACTCGCCTCTCGGGAATCGAAACCGGTGGACCTTCGGTCCGCTCAACGCCTGGGCATGAATGGGCAGGCCGGGGACAGTTCTGGCAGGACGGAAATGTCGGTCACTCCGGCCGGCGCCGGTACCGGGCGGGTCCGCCGCGACACGCTCGAGTACGTCCATGTAGTGCTCGGTCGCGCGCGTCCCTGCGCGCTCAC
>CAYOJP010000295.1:0-4944 GCA_964404305.1 uncultured Gammaproteobacteria bacterium | reverse complement strand
CATCACCGCGTCGGTGCCGTCCAGGACCGCGTTGGCGACGTCGAACACCTCCGCGCGCGTGGGCATCTGGTGCTCGATCATCGACTGCATCATCTGCGTGGCGGTGATGACGACGCGGTTCATCTCGCGGGCCATGCGGATGAGGCGCTTCTGCACCGGCACGAGCAGGGCGTCGCCGATCTCCACCCCCAGGTCGCCGCGCGCGACCATGATGCCGTCGCTCGCCGCGGTGATGGCCTCGACGTGGTCGAGGGCATCCGCGCGCTCGATCTTGGCGATGAGCCCGCAGCGCCCGCCGGCCTTCCTCACGAGCCGCCGGGCAGCCTCGATGTCGCCGGCATTGCGCGGGAACGAAACCGCGATGTAATCGGCGTTCACGGCCACTGCATGCGCGAGGTCGGCGCGGTCCTTGCGCGTGAGCGCCGGCGCCGACAGGCCGCCGCCCTCGCGGTTGATGCCCTTGTAGGAGGACAGGTCCCCGCCCAGCAGCACGCGCGTGCGGATCACCGTGCCGCGCACCGACAGCACCTCCAGCAGGATGCGACCGTCGTCGATGAGGAGGCGATCCCCGCGCTTGACGTCCTTGGGCAGCTGCTTGTAGGTGACGCCGACCCGGCGCGCGGTGCCCGCCTTGAGCTCGTGCGCGGCGTCGATCGTGAACGCGTCGCCGTCCTCCAGGACGATGGGGCCGTCGCGGAACGCGCCGATGCGGATCTTGGGGCCCTGCAGGTCGGCGATGACGCCGATCTCCACGCCGCGCCGCGCGGCCGCGGCCCGCACCTGCTCGATGCGCCAGCCATGCCGCTCGTGGGTGTCGTGGGAGTAGTTGAGCCGGACGACGTCGGCGCCGGCCGCGATCACGCGGTCGAGCATCGCCGGATCGTCGGTGGCCGGCCCGAGCGTGACGACGATCTTGGTTCTTCTCATCGGCCGGCCCGCGCCCGCTCCTCGAGGATGGCCAGCGCCGGCAGCTCCTTGCCCTCCAGGTACTCGAGGAAGGCGCCGCCGCCGGTGGAGATGTAGGAGATCCTGTCCCCGACGCCGTACTTGGCGATGGCGGCGAGCGTGTCGCCGCCGCCGGCCAGCGAGAAGGCCTTCGCGCCCGCGATCGTCCGCGCCAGGTGGGCGGTGCCGGAGCCGAACTGATCGATCTCGAACACGCCGACCGGTCCGTTCCACACCACGGTCCCCGCGGCCTCGATCAGCGCCATGAGCGCGCGCACCGACTGCGGGCCGATGTCGAGGATGAGGTCGTCGGCCGCGACGTCGGCGACCGCCTTGATGGCGGCCGGCGCGTCGGCGGAGACGGCCCCGGCCACGACCACGTCGACCGGCAGGGGGATCTTCGCGCCGGCCTTCGCGAGCAGCCGCCTCGCCTCGTCGACGAGGGCGTCCTCGCACAGTGACTTGCCGATCGGACGGCCCGCGGCCCTGAGGAAGGTGTTGGCGATGCCTCCGCCGACGATCAGCGTGTCCACCTTGTCGACGAGCTGGTCGAGGACGGTGAGCTTGGTGGAGACCTTGGCGCCGCCGACGATGGCGACCAGCGGCCGGTCCGGCGCGGCGAGCGCCCGCCCGAGCGCCTCGACCTCGGCCTGCATGAGCGGGCCGGCGCAGGCCACCGGGGCGTAGCGGGCGATGCCGTGCGTGGAGGCTTCCGCCCGGTGCGCGGTCGCGAACGCGTCGTTCACGTAGATGTCGCACAGCGCCGCGAGGCGGCGGGCGAGCGGCTCGGCGTCCTGCTTCTCGCCGACCTCGTAGCGGACGTTCTCCAGCAGGACGGCGGCGCCCCCGGCGACTTCGACGCCGGCGGACCAGTCCGCGACCAGCGGCACCGGCTGGCCGAGGAGTTCGGCCAGGCGCGCGGCGACCGGGGCCAGCGTCAGCGCGGGATCCCGCTCCCCCTCCTTCGGCCGGCCGAGGTGCGAGACGAGGATCACACGCGCCCCGGCGGCGAGGGCGGCCCGCACTGTCGGCACCGCGGCACGGATGCGGGCATCGTCGGCAATCCGGGCGCCGTCGAGCGGCACGTTGAAATCCTCGCGGACGAGCACCCGCTTGCCCGCGAGCTCGAGGTCGCGCATGTACAGCATGTCAGTCGGTCTCCTGGTGACGCGGTTCGCGCACGCGCCGGGCAGCGTCGCCCGAGCGTGGTGGTTCCCGACGCCATGGACCGCCGCGGCGGCCGCGCGGACGCGCGGCGACCGGGGTCGGCGCGGCGGCGGCGCTCACTTCGCGGCCATGAGCGCCAGCGTGGTGTCGAGCATGCGGTTCGAGAAGCCCCATTCGTTGTCGTACCAGGCCAGGACCTTCACCAGCGTGCCGTCGATGATCTTGGTCTGGGTCGAGTCGTAGATCGAGGATGCGGGGTTGTGGTTGAAATCGATCGACACCAGCGGTTCCTCGTTGTACTCGAGCACGCCCTTCAGCGCGCCGTCCGCCGCTTCCCTGAGGATGGCGTCGATCTCCTTCCTGTCGGTGGCGCGCTTCGCGGTGAAGGTGAGATCGACCACCGAGACGTTGATCGTCGGCACGCGCATCGCGAAGCCGTCGAGCTTGCCGGCGAGTTCGGGCAGCACCAGCCCCACCGCCGCGGCCGCGCCGGTCTTGGTCGGGATCATCGACATCGTGGCCGAGCGGGCGCGGCGCAGATCCTCGTGGTAGACGTCGGTCAGCACCTGGTCGTTGGTGTAGGCGTGGATGGTGGTCATGATGCCGGCGACCACACCGATCCGCTCGTGCAGGGGCTGGACCAGCGGCGCGAGGCAGTTGGTAGTGCACGAGGCGTTGGAGATGACCTCGTGCGCGGCCTTCAGGGTCCGGTGGTTGACGCCGTACACGATGGTCGCGTCGACCTGGTCCTTGGCCGGCGCGGAGATGATGACCTTGCGCGCGCCGCCGGCCAGGTGCAGCGCGGCCTTGGCGCGCGAGGTGAACAGGCCGGTGCATTCGAGCACCAAGTCGACGCCGAGGTCCTTCCAGGGCAGCCTGGCCGGGTCGCGCTCGGCCAGCACGCGGATGCGATCGCCGTTGACAACCATCGCGTCGCCGTCCACGTGCACCTGCCCGGGGAACCTGCCGTGCGCGGTGTCGTAGCGGGTGAGGTGGGCGTTGGTCTTCGGATCGCCCAGGTCGTTGACCGCGGCAATCTCGATCTCCCCGCGCCGCCTGCCCTCGTAGAGCGCGCGCAGAACGTTGCGACCGATGCGTCCGTAGCCGTTGATCCCGACCCTGATTGCCATGTCCGACCTCCGTGAATGGGTGCTCTTTGGGGTGTGCCGCGGCTCAGGCGGCGAGCGTCGCCTCGAGTGCCTGCGCCACGCGCTCGGCGGTGAGGCCGAAATGGCGGAACAGCGCGTCGCCCGGCGCCGACAGCCCGTAGTGGTCGATGCCGAGCACCTGGCCGCGGCTGCCGACGTACTTCCACCACAGCCCGGTCGTGCCGGCCTCGACCGCCACGCGCGCGGTGAGCGCCCGCGGCAGCACGGCTTCGCGCCAGGCGGCGTCCTGCGCATCGAAGATCTCGGCGCAGGGCATCGACACCACGCGCACGCGCCGCCCGCGGGCGGCGAGCTGGCGCGCCGCCGCGATCGCGACCTGCACCTCCGAGCCGGTCGCGATGACGATCGCCTCGGGCGCGCCGGCGGGCTCGTGCGCGACGTACGCGCCGCGCGCCACGTCGGCGGCGGCGTCCGCCCCGCGGCCCTCGATCGGCGCCAGGTTCTGCCGCGACAGCAGCAGCGCCGAAGGTCCGTCGCGGCGCGCCACCGCGACCTTCCACGCGACCGCCGTCTCGAACGCATCGGCGGGCCGCCAGACATCGAGGTTCGGCATCAGCCGCAGGCTGCCCGCATGCTCGATGGCCTGGTGCGTGGGGCCGTCCTCGCCCAGCCCGATCGAGTCGTGCGTGTAGACGAGCACGCTGCGCAGGCCCATCAGCGAGGCGAGCCGCACGGCATTGCGGGCGTAGTCCGAGAACACGAGGAAGGTGCCGCCGTAGGGGATGAAGCCGCCGTGCAGCGCCAGCCCGTTCATGATGGCGGTCATCGCGAATTCGCGCACGCCGTAATGCAGGTAGCGTCCGCCCGAGCGGTCGCGACCGCCGATCACGGGCGCGCCCTTCCACAGCGTGCCGTTCGAGGGCGTGAGGTCGGCCGAGCCGCCGAGCAGTTCCGGCAGGGCCGGCGCCAGCGCCTCCAGCGCCTGCTGCGATGCCTTGCGGGTGGCAAGCCCGGCCCCGCCCGCGGCCGCCTTCGCAATCAGCGCATCGATTCCGGAGGACCAGTTCGCCGGCAGGTCGCCGCGCATGCGGCGCTCGAATTCGGCGGCCTCGCCCGGGTACTGCGCCCGGTAGGCGGCGAAGCGCGCATTCCACTCGCTTTCCGCCGCCGCGCCGCGGGCGCGCGCGTCCCAGGCAGCGCGCACGGGGGCCGGGATCTCGAACGGCGGCGACGCCCAGCCGAGCGCGGCGCGCGTGCGCGCGACCTCCTCGGGACCGAGCGGGGAGCCGTGCGTGTCGGCGCTGCCCGCCAGCGTCGGCGCGCCCCAGCCGATCACCGTCTTCAGGCACACGAGGCTCGGGCGGGCCGTCTCGGCCCGGGCGGCGGCGAGCGCGGCACCGACCGCGGCCGGGTCGTGGCCGTCGACGCCGCGGACCACGTGCCAGCCGTAGGCCTCGAACCGCGCCGCGGTATCGTCGCCGAACCAGCGCTCGACGCGGCCGTCGATGGAGATGCCGTTGTCGTCGTACAGGGCGATGAGGCGGGACAGGCCGAGCGTGCCGGCAAGGGAGCAGGCCTCGTGCGAGAGGCCCTCCATCATGCAGCCGTCGCCCAGCACGCAGTACGTGTGGTGATCGACGATGACGTGGCCGTCGCGGTCGACCTGCGCGGCGAGCAGGCGCTCGGCGAGCGCCATGCCGACCGCGTTGGCGATGCCCTGCCC
>CAYOJP010000294.1:0-4945 GCA_964404305.1 uncultured Gammaproteobacteria bacterium | reverse complement strand
TGGTATCCGCGGCTTTCGGCCCGCATATATATTCGATGGAGTTGGCCATGCTGGCTGGCGGAGGCACCCAGGATGCGTATACGTGAACCGGCGGTTGCCGGCCTTTTCTACCCGGAATCGGCCCTCGCACTGGATGCGGAGGTAAGCAGGTACCTGCGGGGCGGCCCGGCGCTCGCAGGCCCGGCGCCGAAGGCCCTCATCGCCCCGCACGCCGGCTACGTGTACTCGGGTGCGATTGCGGGACGGGCCTACCGGGCAGTTGCCGGCCGCCGGGCCACCATTCGCCGGGTGGTGCTGCTCGGTCCGAGTCACCGGGTCGCGCTGGCCGGTCTGGCGCTGCCCGACGCGGGTGCCTTGCGCACGCCCCTGGGAAACCTGCAGGTCGACACCGGGGCGATTGCCCGCATCATCGATCTTCCCGGCGTGCACGTGCTCGAGCGGGCGCACGCGCACGAGCACAGCCTGGAAGTTCACCTGCCGTTCCTGCAGACGCTGTTCGGCAACGACGTTGCCATCGTGCCGCTCGTCGTCGGACGGGCCGGTCCGCCGCTGGTGGCCGAGGTCCTGGAGGCCTTGTGGGGAGGCAACGAGACGCTCGTCGTGATCAGTTCCGATCTCAGTCACTACCACGACTACGCGACCGCGCGGGCGCTGGACGCCGCCACGTCGGCAGCGATCGAGCGACTGGACCACGCGGCCATCGGGCCGCAGGACGCCTGCGGCTTCGCACCGATCGGCGGTCTCCTCGAGGTCGCGCGGCGTCGAGGCCTCGCAGTGAGCACGCTGGAACTCGCGAATTCGGGCGACACTGCGGGGCCGCGCGATCGCGTCGTCGGCTATGGCGCCTACGCGGTCGCGTGAACGGCCGCGGCCGCTTCCGTCAGAGGCAGGCACCCACGGAACCGACGGCGCACGTTCGTCCGTCGATCCACAGCGCGCGGTCCAGGCGCGTGCCCTGCAGGTTGGCGCCACCGAGCGCTGCACCGCGCAGGTCCGCGTACGAGAGGTCGGCGCCCGCGAGTATGGCATAGGCGAAATCGGCGCCACGTGCGGAGACTCCGCGCAGGTTGGCTCGTCCGAGATTGGCGTAGCCGAAGTTCGCGCGGGACAGGTCCGCATAGGCGATGTCCGCCTCGCCCAGTCGCGCGTTCATTGCGCGCGCGCCGGCCAGTCGCGCGTTGTGCAACGACGCCGCGCTGAGATCGGTGCTGTCCAGATCCGCGCCCTGGAGATCGCAACCGGACCAGTCGACGCGTGGAGCCGCGGCGCGCGTACAGTCCGGGCCAGCGTCTCCCGGCGAAGGTCGCCACACATAGCCGCCCGCCGCGATGAGCACGGCAACCAGGGTGGTGAACAGCAGCGGTCCGGCCGTACGCACCGGCCGCGGGGCGACCGAGGCCATGACTCGCGCGCGACGCGCACGGCGGACGACGACTTCCTGCGCCTCGTCCTCGCGACGATCCGATTCGTGCCGCCTCTCCCTGCGTGCCTCACCGTGGTTCGTCCGGCCGCGGCGATCACCAGTGCGCTCGTCGGCGTGGGCGAGGGCAACCGGATCCGGGGGCGAGTTGACGATGGCACTGAAGGCCGGCTCCCGACTCACGGCCCGCCATTCCACGCGGTCGCGACTGACCTCGTCGGTCGGCCGGATGCGGCCCAGTACAACGTAACGCTTGATCGCGCCGGTGGGAAACGGCCCGTTCGTCACCGCTTCCCTGCGCACGTACCACAGGTGGCCGACAGAGGGCCCGGTCGATTCGTCGCTCATAGCTCTGTGCTGCGGTCGCCTGTCGGGCGACTCCTCGCTGACGGTTCGCACTTTATCCATACAAGAACCATGCCAGGCCGAGTGATTGGCGATTCCGCGACGACCGGACGAGGGTCAGGGCGGCGCCGCGGACCTGAAGAACTCCTCGGACTGGCGCAGGGCCTCGGCGGCCCTGGCGGTATCTCCTGCACCACGTCTCGCCTCGCCGATGACCTGCCAGTTGCCGCCGAGGAGACGAAGATTGCCGGCAGCGAACGAGTTCGAGCGTGCCGCGAGCGTCTGCGCCTGAGCCCAGTGTCCCTGCTGCAGGCGCAGCACCGCGAGTCGATGCCACAACCACGGATTGGTAGGCTCGATCCGCAGGGCGCGTTCGAGCGTCGCTGCGGCCCGTTCGGCATCGCCCGAGGCGGCCTCGTTGCGCGCCTGTGCAAGCAGGGCTGCCACGGCGGCTCCAGCATACGGAGCCGCGACGACCGGCGCCGGCGCGACTATCGGAGCAGGCTTGCCTGCCGGTGCGACCTGAACCGATGGAGCCGTCGCAGGAGCGGCCACGGCGGGCGCGGGGACCGTCGGTCCGGGGGGAACCGACGCCGGGGCAGGGCCTGGGACCGGCGTGCGCTCCGGCATGGCGGAGCAGCCAGCGAGCACGAGCAGCGCCGTGGTCCCGACGCCGCGAACTAACCGCCGGAACGTCGTATCGATGCTCATGCCGGCAGACAGGTCATCGGATCGGACACGATCGCACCTCGGGCGGCTGCGTTCCGTCAATGAACGGCATCGCGATGGCCCCCGGACAGCCGGGTACGGCAGCGGTCCCGGTTTCGAGGTCGATGCTCATCCATGCAATCCCGGGCGGCACGACGGTGTCGACTGCGGCCGGACGCGCCGAGCGCATCAGATCGATCCAGATGGGCAGTGCCCCCGTCGCGCCCGTGAGGCCCGCGGGCCCGTTGTCGTCGCGTCCTACCCAGACCACCGCCAGCAGGCGACCGGCGTAGCCGGCAAACCAGCTGTCGCGGAGATCGTTCGTCGTGCCGGTCTTCCCGCCGAGCGGCCGCACCCCCGCCAGTGCGCGCCCGGCCGCGGCCGCGGTGCCCGCGGTCGTGACGCGCCCGAGCAGGAACTGCAGCAGGAACGCGTCAGGTGGCGTGATCGTGGGGCGCAGGTCGAGGGCATAGCCCTGCAGTTCGCCGCCGTCCGCACGGGCAACCTCGCGTACCGAGCGCAAGCGCGCAGCAAAACCGCCGTTCGCGATGGTCTGGTACATGCGCGCAACCTCGATCGGGGAGAGTTCGAACGCGCCGAGGAAGTTCGCCGGGTAGCGGCCGAGCGCCCGCTCCACCCCGAGGTCACGGAAGGCCGCCAGCACCGCATCGTGCCCGACGTCTAGGCCCAGTCGCACCGTCGCCAGGTTCAGCGAGCGGGCGAAGGCCTCCGCAAGCGGCAGTCGCCCATGCACCCGACCGTCGTAGTTCCGCGGCTGCCAGAGCTTGCCGCTGCCGTCGCGCAGCGCCACGGAGGCATCATCGAGCATCGTCGCGACGGTATAGCGCCCGCGAGCCCGCAGGGCCGCCAGGTAGACCGCAGGCTTCGCCAGCGAGCCGACCGGTCGACGCGCATCGAGAGCCCGGTTGAAACCCGCGTACCGGCCGTCCCGTCCGCCCACGATCGCCAGCAGTTCCCCGGTGGTCGATTCGGTGACGATGACGGCCGCCTGCAGGTTCCGGCGCGTGCGATTCGGCGCCGATTCCAGTGCCACGAGGCGGTCGGCGACCGCCCGCTCGGCGGCCAGTTGGACGAGGGGGTCGAGCGTCGTGAATATCCGCAGATCGGCGACCCGCAGGTCGTCGTCCTGATATGCGTCGGCGAGGTTGGCCCTTACCGCCTGCATGAAGGCCGGAAACCGCGTAGCCGCGCTGCCGCGGACATCGATGCCCAGCGGTGCCCCCCGTGCCTGCGCGAGTTCGGAGGGACCGACGTAGCCCTGGGCTGCCATCGCCGCCAGGACCTCGTCGCGGCGGCGCCGGGCACGCTCCGGATGCCGGCGGGGATCGTAGTACGTAGGGCCCCGGACCAGGCCGACCAGCAGCGCGACCTGTTCGACCGGCAGTTCGCCCAGCGGCCGCCCGAAATAGAACTGTGCCCCGAGCCCGAAACCATGGATTGCCCGGTCGCCATCCTGGCCGAGGAAGATCTCGTTGCAGTACGCCTCGAGCAGCGCGTCCTTCGGATGGCGTCGCTCGAGCAGCAGCGCCAGGAGCGCCTCGTTGGCCTTGCGTGCGTAGGTCCGTTCGCGGCCGAGGAACAGGTTCTTCGCCAGCTGCTGAGTGAGCGTGCTCCCGCCCTGGCGGACGCGCCCGGCCCGCACGTTTACCAGCAGCGCGCGCCCGAGCGCCAGAAGGTCTATGCCGGAATGCTGGTAGAAGCGTCGGTCCTCGGCCGCGAGCAGCGCCTGCACGAGCGCTTGCGGAAGATCGGTCCGGCGCAGCAGCACCCGGTCTTCCCGTCCATGCGGAACGATGCGTGCGACTTCGAGCGGTTCCAGACGCACGACCGATGGCACCGGTCCGTCGGTATCGGGCACGGGAGCGATGCCGGTCAGGGTCGAGCCGGAGAACGCCAGCATCAGGTGCCGGGGCGGTTCGGGGGCGTCCCGGAATCCGAACCCGCGCGTGGCCAGCAGCAGGCCGTCGCCGCTGCGCACGAACTCGCCGGAACTGCGCAGCACGGCCGCCTCCCTGTAACCGAGGAGGCGCAGTTCGGATTCGACATCGTCCCGCAAGAGTGCCCGTCCGGCATACAACTCGAGGGGCCTCGCGTAGACCCGTGCCGGCGCTTCCCAGCGGGCGTCGGCGAACGCACGCCTGGCCTGCTCATCGAGCCACAGGACGTATGCCGCCATCGCCGCGAACACAATTACGGCCACGTAGAGCAACCACCACGGACGCGCACGGAGCGCGCGTTCGGGGCGCCTGCCGCGTGCAGTTGCACTCATGACTCAGCGCGGTGTCGCCGTCGATGGAAAGGCGATCGAAGCCGGCAACCGGCTGCGGAGCCCCTCGAGGTGATCCACATAACCTGTTGAACTGGAGGAAAAAAAAGCCCCACGTGAGGGGCTTCTTGAGGTCGCCGGTGGCGCATGGGCGTCACCGTCGTGAATTGGATGTCTTCTTGCGT
>CAYOJP010000293.1:0-4948 GCA_964404305.1 uncultured Gammaproteobacteria bacterium | reverse complement strand
ACGCTCGTGACCGGCACCCGCAGCGAGTCCTCCGCCTGCTGGCGCCCGCGTGCGCCGACCGCGGCGAGCGCGGCGAACTCGGCGCCCTCGGGCTGTCCGTGGCTGACGGTGCACGGCACCGCGCCGGGCACGAGGCGGTAGAGATCGAGCAGCGTCACCGCCTGCAGGTCCCGCAGCAGCGTCCAGCCCCCGGTCGCGGCCAGCGCGACCCAGCGCGCGGCCTCGAGCCGCGCGAGCAGGTCGTCGAGGCGACGCGTGGAGATGCCCGGCAGGCGCGCGGCGAGCGCCGAGTCGTCGGGCGCCTCGCCGGTCGCGCGCGCCGCTTCCAGCGCACCCAGCAGGCGCAGCGCATCGGGCAGGCGGCCGCGACGGGGCGCGGTGCGCGCCGCGAGCCACGGCTCGTAGCTGCCCATGCAGCGGGTGAGCACCGCGCCGGCGAGCACGATGACCCAGCACAGGTAGATCCAGAACAGGAACACCGGCACGGTGGCGAAGGCGCCGTAGATCGCCTCCTGCGTCGGGTAGTAGGCGATGTAGACGGCGAACCCGCGCTTGGCGATCTCGAACGCGATCGCCGCGACCAGCGCACCGGCGGCCGCGTGCGGCAGCGGGACGTCGCGGCCGGGCAGGAAGGCGTACAGCATGAAGAAGGCGAGGAACGAGGTGACGAACGGCAGCGTCACCAGCAGCTTGCCGGTCAGGCCGAGCGTGGTGTCGACGCTGCTCAGCAACGGCAGCGACACGAGGTAGGAGGTGATCGCCAGCCCCGTGCCGATGAGCATCGGCCCGAGGGTGAGCACGGCCCAGTAGACGAGGAAGCGCAGCCAGCGGCGGCGGTGCACCGGGGTGCGCCAGATGGCGTCGAACGCGCTCTCGATGCTCGCCATCAGCGCCAGCACGGTGACGACGAGCACCGCCAGGCCGACCGCGCGCAGGCCCGACGCCTTGTCGGTGAACTCGTGCATGTAGGCGCGCACCGTTTCCCCGGAGGCGGGGACGAAGTTCGCGAACAGCCACTGCTCGATCTGGCCGCGGATCTCCTGGAAGGCCGGGAATGCCGAGAGCGTGACGAACACCACCGTGACCAGCGGCACGAGCGCGAGCAGCGTGGTGTAGGCGAGCCCGGCGGCGGCCAGGATGCAGCGATCGGCGGAGAATTCGCGCCCGACGTACAGCACGAACCCGGCCAGGCGACGCGGCAGCGACGGGCGCGCTGTCCGCCGGTCGTGGCCGCCGGCTAGAATTCCGCTGTCCGTGTCCACGGCGCGCGGGGTGACTGCATGCGAACCAGAATCTATCACAATCCGCGCTGCTCCAAGTCCCGCGCCACGCTGGAACTGCTGCGCGCCCGGGGCATCGAGCCGGAGATCGTCGAATACCTGCGCACGCCGCCGGATGCCGCGACGCTGGCGGACATCGCACGCCGCCTGGCGCTGCCGGTGCGGGCGCTGCTGCGCACCGGGGAGGCCGCCTATGCCGAGCTCGGGCTGGGCGACCCGGCGCTGGATGCGCCGGCGATCCTCGCCGCGATCGCCGCGCGTCCGGAACTGCTCGAGCGGCCGATCGTCGTGCATGGGGAGCGGGCCGCGCTCGGCCGCCCGCCCGGGAACGTGCTGGCGATCCTGTGACGGCCGAGATCCTCGTGCTGTACTACAGCCGCCACGGCAACGTGGCGCAGATGGCGCGGCAGGTCGCGCGCGGCGTCGAGCAGGAGTCAGGCGCGGTCGCGCGCCTGCGCACCGTGCCGCCGGTGTCGGCGGTCAGCGAAGCCACCGCGCCGGCGGTCCCCGCCAGCGGGCCGCCGTACGCGACCCTGGCCGACCTCGTCGAGTGCGACGGCCTCGCGCTCGGTTCGCCCACCCGGTTCGGCAACATGGCGGCGCCGCTGAAGCACTTCATCGACGGCACGTCGGAGTTGTGGCTGTCTGGCGCGCTGCGCGACCGGCCGGCGGCGCTGTTCACCTCGACCGCGAGCCTGCACGGCGGGCAGGAGGCGACGCTGCTGTCGATGGCGCTGCCGCTGCTCCACCACGGCATGCTGATCGTCGGTCTGCCCTACTCCGAGCCCGACCTGCTCTCGACCGCCACCGGCGGCACGCCCTACGGCGCCTCGCACCTGGCGGGCGTGGCCGCGGACCACGCGCTGAGCGACGAGGAGAAACGGCTGTGCCAGGCGCTCGGGCGGCGCCTGGCCGGGATCGCGCTGCGGCTGGCGGCCGGTCGCCCGCGCTGAGCCCCGGCGCGCCGCGGGATCAGGCCGGCACCGGCGCCGGCGGCGCGAAGATGCGCTTGTAGCTCGCCCAGACCGCGCCGGCGGTGACCGGCAGCAGGAGCACGAGGCCCAGGCCCGCCGGCAGCACGGCGACGACGATCAGCGGCACGAGCAGGAGGCCCGCGACCGCGTGCGGGACGGCGTTGGCGACGCAGGCCCGGAAGCTCTCCGCGAGCGCGGCGACCGGATCGGTCCCGCCCAGGAACACGATGATCGGCGCGTACAGGAAGGCCATGCCGATCACCGCCATCGCGGCGAGCATGATCAGCACCGCGACGAGCGACGCGCCGCCGACGGCGGCCAGGTTGCCGGTCGCCACGCCCGCGATGGCGGTCGCGAACGAGCCGCCCGCGACCAGGAACGCGACGACGACGAGCGCCAGGTGGGCGCCGACCAGCAGCGCGCCGAGGGCGAGCATCGGCCGGCGCAGGCGCCAGACCGTGAGCGGCGACAGGAAGGTGTCGATGCCGACCGGGTAGCCCAGGTCCGCGGCCCGCGCGCAGGCGACGAGGCCCGCCCACAGCGCCGGGGTCAGCAGCACGACCAGCAGCGGGCCCACGAGCGGCACGACGCCCAGCAGCGCGGTGACGACGAACCACGCGATGGTGACGATGACGCAATTGAGCGCCTCGCGCCGGAACAACTCCCAGCCCTCGCGGAACCAGCCGAGCGCCTGTCCACCCGCCACCGTCTGCACCGCCATCGTCTTGCGCCTCCCCGTGAGCCTGCCGGCGGTACCGGGCATCGGTCCGCGCGTACCAGTTTACCCGGTGCGCGAGGGGACCGGCACTCGCGTCCGGATGCGCCGCTCAGGGCAGCAGCGACCGCACGAACGGGACGGTCAGCGCGCGCTGCTCGGCGAGCGAAGCGGCGTCCAGCCGATCGAGCAACGCCACCAGCGTCGGCAGATCGCGCGGGTAGCGGCTGAGCAGGTAGCGCCCGACCGCCTCCGGCAGGTCCAGGCCCCGCAGTCGCGCCCGCCCGGCGAGCACCGCGAGGCGGCCGTCGTCATCGAGCGGTGCGAGCCGGTAACCCAGGCCCCAGGCCAGCCGCGAGCGCAGGTCGGCGAGCCGGATGGCGGCATCCTGCGGGCCGTGGCGGCTGGCGACCAGCAGGCCGCGCCCGGCGTCCCGGCAGCGGTTGTACAGGTGCAGCAGCGCCTGCTCCCAGCGGCAGTCCCCCGCGACCCGGTCGAGATCGTCGAGGCAGACGAGCGCGAGGCCCTCCAGCCCCTCGAGGATGCCGGGGTCCCAGCCCCCGGTCGCAGCGGCCGCCAGGGGCACGTAGGCGGCGGTGAGCCCGGCCGCGCCGGCCTCGGCGCACGCGGCCTGCAGCAGGTGGGTCTTGCCGCTCGCCGGCTCGCCCGAGAGGTGCGCGAAGCCGCCGTCTCCGGCGGCCAGTCGCGTCACGGCGTCGAGGGCCGCCGCATTGGCGCCCGCGACGAACGACGCGAGCCGCACGCCCGCCGGCCAGGGAAAGGCGAGCGGCAGCTGCCGGAACGGACCGGCGCCTTCGGTCACGGCGTGTACAGGCTGCTCGCGACGTAGCGTTCGTGCAGGTGCCGCAGCAGCACGACCACGACCGCGGCGACGGGCAGCGCGAGCAGGATGCCGAAGAAGCCCGCGAGCTGGCCTCCGGCCATCACCGCGAAGATCACGGCGACCGGGTGCAGGCCGATGCGATCCCCGACCAGCCAGGGCGACAGCACCATCCCCTCGAGGAGCTGGCCGGCACCGAACACGACCACCACGTAGACGACGTGCGCGACGTCACCGAACTGGATTGCCGCGGCGATGCCCGCGGCGATCACGCCGACGATGATGCCCAGGTAGGGCACGAAGCTCACCAGGCCCGCCGTCACGCCGATGAGGAAGGCGAGGTCGAGCCCGACGATCAGCAGGCCCGCCGTGTAGACGGTCGCCAGGGCGAGCATGACCAGGAACTGGCCGCGCATGAATTCGGCGAGCACGGCGTCGCACTCGCCCGCCAGCCGCGCCACGGTCGGCTCGTACGCGCGCGGGACGAGCTCGCGCAGGCGCGCCATCAGCACGTCCCAGTCGCGCAGCAGGTAGAAGGTGACCACCGGGATCAGCAGCAGCCACGCCACCCAGCCGAGCACGGCCTGCCCGGACTGGAAGACGTTGCCGAGCAGCTTCTGCAGGACGTTGCCGATCTGCTGCCAGTGCGAGGTGAGCGCGCTTCGCAGCGCCTCCGGGTCGAGTTCCAGACCGCTTACGCCTGGCAGCCTCGCGATGCGCGGCAGCAGCTCGGCCTGCGCCCAGGCGATCGCGCGCGGCACCATCTCGATCATCACCACGACCTGCCGCTGCAGCAGCGGCACCAGGACGAGCAGCAGCCCCAGGCCCGCGAGCAGCATCACCAGGAACACGACCGCGACCGCCACGGTGCGCGACAGCCCGCGCCGCTCCAGGCGATCGACCAGCGGATCGCCCAGGTAGGCGAGCAGCGCGGAGACCGCGAACGGCGTGAGCACCGGCGCCAGCTTCCAGGCGAGCCAGCCGGCGAGCGCGGCGACGGCGAGCGCGAACCACTTCTGCGAGTCGGGAAGTCGCGACCCGGGCCCCGCGCCCGGTGACGGCAGCCCGGCGATTGGCGCTTCGCGCCCGCCGATCGATGGCGCAGCCGCGGCGCCCGGCGGGCATGGGTCCGGCGTGC
>CAYOJP010000292.1:0-4948 GCA_964404305.1 uncultured Gammaproteobacteria bacterium | reverse complement strand
CGCAGGACGCGCGCGACCGAGCGATACATGGACGTACTCGAGCGAGTCGCGGCGGCTCCACCCCGCACCGGCGCCAGCCGGAGTGACCGCCAATTTCGCTCCGTTATCCGGCGGGCGGCAGCCCGCGAGCCGGGGTTACTCCTGCGTGTACGGCACGCCTTGCTCCGCCAGGTGCCAGATATGCGTGGCGGCGGGCACTTCCATCTCCTCCAGCAGGTGCCCCACCAGGCCCGCGCAGCGGGCGATGAGGGCCATGCCGCGCATGATGGTCGACGGCAGCCCGGCTTCGGCGAGCACCGTGCCGATCGCGCCGCTGGCATTGAGGATGAGGCGTCGTCCGTAGGCCTCCGCGATCTTGTCCTCGAACAGCAGGGCGGCGTCGATGTGCGCGCCCGCAACGCCCACGCCGCGCGCGATCTCGAACAGCCGCAGCGTGCGCGGATCGCCCTCCTTGTGCACCGGATGCCCGTAGCCCGGGATCGGCGTGCGCGTCTGGCGGTGGTGGGCCGCCATCTGGGCGGCCTTCGCCGCGCGGTCGCCGGTCGGGACGGCCACGATCTGGTCGATCAGCGCCGCGCAGTCGCCGGCGGCGCCGGCGTAGCGCGTGCCGACCCCGAGCAGCCCCGATGCCACCGCGCCCTGCAGCGACTCCGGCGCGCCCAGGAAGGTGAGGCGCGTGGCAATGGCGGACGGCGTCATGCCGTGCTCCATGATGGTCACCAGCACCGAATCGACGATCACGGTCTGCGCCCTGGTCGGCGTCGTGCCGAGCAGGTGCAGCAGCACCATCTCGGTGAAGGTGACGTGGCCGATCAGTTCCGTGCAGAGATCGCGGCCGCGAATCGTGATGTGGTCGGCGTCCGAAGTGCAGATGCGGGTGACGGGCTTGGGGCTGGTGGCCATGGGCGGTCTCCGGGTCGGCGGGTGCGGATGATTCCGCACCCGGTGAGTCGATCGGCGTGAAGGTGCAATGGTCATGCCGGCACGGACGGCACGTGGCTTCCGGACCGGCCGCCGGCGGTCGTGCGGCGATGTTACTGGATCGCCCGGCCTCGCGGAGCCGCCCGGGCAGTGGCCGGTCACCGTGCCGCCGGTCCCGGGGAGCGCGTCACCGCCACAGGCGGCTGGTGGCGATCTCGGCGCCCTGCGCCAGCGTCGCGAGCTTGGCCCACGCCACGTCCGGGTCTATCCCCTGCATGCCGACGTGGATGCTGAAGCCGCAGTCGACGCCCGCCATCACGCGTTCGCGCCCGACCAGGTTCGCGTAGCGCTCGATGCGCTGGGCGACCAGTTCCGGGTGCTCGATGTAGTTCGACTGGCACTCGATCACCCCGGGGCACAGGATGCGGTCGTCGGGGATGCGCGTCTGCTCGAACAGCGTCCACTCGTGGGCGTGACGCGGGTTGGCGGCTTCGAACAGGATGGTGCGCGGCCTGGCCTGCCAGACGAGATCGATGATGTCGGCCAGCGGCACGTCGCAGTGGTGCGGCCCGGGGTAGTTGCCCCAGCACAGGTGCATGCGCAGCCGCTCGGCCGGGATGTTGCGCACTGCGTGGTTCAGGGCCTCGATGTTCATGGCGGCCCGCTTGCGGAAGCCGGCGAGATCCAGATCCGCATAGGCCATGTGCCGGCCCATCGCCAGATCGGGGCAGTCGAGCTGCACCGTCGCGCCGGTCGCGGCGATGGCCTCGTACTCGTGCCGCATCGCCTCGGCGATGGCGAACACGTACTCCTCGTCGCTCCGGTAGTGGCGATTGGCGAAGAAAATCGAGACGACGCCGGGCGACGCCGCGCTCGAGAACGTGCCGGCCACGGCGCGTCCGGCGACCGCGCCGGCGAGGTTTGCCATGTCGTGCGCGGCCGCCTGCGCGTCCTTCACCGCGATCGGGGCCGTGCATGCGGGCGCATGCCGCTTGCGCCGGCCCGGATTGGCCGCCACCAGCTCGGCGCTGCGCGGAAAGTCGACCAGGTCGGCGAAGTGGTAGTTCGCGATCGATTCCCCGTCGAACCCGCTCAGGCGATCCTTCACGTAGGTCGCGTAGCTGGGCTTGGACATCTCGCCATCGTTGACGATGCCGATGCCGGCGGCGAGCTGGCGCTCGACGGCCTGCCCGACAGCCGCGGCGACCCGCTCCTCCAGCACGCGGGCGTCCACGGGGATGCCGTCTGCGAGCGCCCACATCATCCGGATGAGGTCGTCCGGACGAGGCAGGCTGCCGGTGTGCGTCGTCAGGATGCGGTCGGGGAGTGCGGTCATGTTGTCCTCGGGGGAGCGGAAAGCGAAGGCGGGGCGTCAGCGCCCGCTCACGAGCGGTGCCGGATCCCACAGCAGCCGGCCGGCGAGCACCGGCGTGCAGGCGACGGGCAGCGCCTGCGTGAACACCGCTCCGGACTCGCGCACGCCGTCGATGAAGGCGTCGAGGTGGCGCATCGCGCCGGTCGGCAGGTCGTGAACGACCACCACGGCCCAGTCCAGGCGCGCAAGCTCGGCAAGTGCGCGGCCGACCCAGGCGTCCGGGGCGAGCCAGTCCTCCGGCACGCAGTTCCACAGCGCGCAGGTGTAACCTCCCGTGCACAGGTGCTCGAGTGCCGTGCGGGACAGCAGATTGCGGTCGAGCAGCCCGGCACCGCTGCCGGACGGGCGGAACAGCCGCTGCGGCTCGGCGAGGTCGCCCAGCAGGCGCTGGGTCCGCTCGATCTCCTCGATGGCTTCCTTCGGGTCCGCCAGGGCGCCGAACGCAGTGCCGTGCGACCAGGTGTGATTGCCGATCAGGTGCCCCTGTGCGCGGGCGCGCAGCGCGACGTCGTGCCCGCCGGCCGCCGCGAGCGCCTGGCCCGTGACGAAGAACGTCGCGGACACGCCGTGGCGCGCGAGCGTGTCGAGCACCTGCGGCGTCACCTGCGGGTCGGGGCCGTTGTCGAACGTGAGCGTCACCTGCTTCGCGGTCGCAGCACCTGCCGTCGTCACGCCTGCCGTCTCCACGTCGCGGTCAGACGACCGGCGTGTTCGGTTCGAGGCCGCACAGCAGCCTGCCATACAGCTCCAGGTTGGTCGGCGCGCTGGCGATCGCGTGCAGCGAGATGGTGCGCAGGTCGCGCCAGTGGCGGTTGAGCACGTTACCCTCCGCGGCGAAGGAGCCGCCGCTCGCGCTCGCCAGCGTGTCGGCGGCCTCGTAGCACAGACGCACGGCGTAGGCGGTGTCGAGCCGGATGCGGGCGCGTCGTTCGAGGGGCATCGGCTCGCAGCGCGCGGCAAAGGCCTCGATGTCGGCGTTGGCGTCCGCCACGAGCAGGGTGGCGCAGCGGATCTTCGCGGCCGCCTCCGCCGCCGCGACCTGCACCACGACGGCGTCGGCCTGGCGCGCGTAGCCGGTGTACGGGATGCCGCGGGAGCCGACCGCGGCGAGGAACGCCTCGAGCGCGCCCCGTGCCATACCGAGGGCCGGATACGCGAGGATGATGGCGAGCACGGGCACGAACGCGGTACGGTACAGCGCCTCGTCGCGCAGGTGCGGCGAACCGTTGCCACCGGCCACCGCGCCGCTCATCGAGCCGAGGCGCGCCCGCGGAACGAACACGTCGCGCACCGCGACCGTCGTGCTGCCGGTGCCCCGCATGGCGATGGTGTTCCACTCGTCGAGCACCTCGCAGTCGCCGATCGGCAACAGCGCCAGGTCCTGGCCGACGACGTTGCCGGCGGCATCGAGAGCCGGCACGGCAAGCAGGTCCCAGTCGGCATGCAGCACGCCGGAGTTGAAATGCCAGCGACCCTCCTCGATCACGATGCCGCCATCGGCGCGCCTGATCCTGCAGGTGCGCGGCGCCAGCACGCCTGCGATCATCGCGTCGCCGGTGGCGCCGAACAGCTGCCGCTGCGTCGCGTCGTCGAACAGCATCGTGGCGATGTAGTTGCAGACGTTCACGAGGCACGCGACCCAGGCGGCCGAGCCGTCGGCCTGCGCGAGTTCGTCCATTACATCGGCATACACTTGCAGCGACGCCTGGGCGCCGCCGTAGCGGCGCGGCGTCATCAGGCCGAACAGGCCGGCCTCGCGCATCGTTGCCACCAGATCGTCGGCCAGGCGGCGGTTCGCATCGGTTTCGGCGGTGCGGCTGCGCAGCGCCGGGGCGATGGCGCGTGCGGCAGCGATCGGATCGGCCGGCCTCCGGGCCGACGGCTGGCGGGTCGGGGACGCGGGGGTCACCGGCATGTCCCTGGCGGGGAGGCGATTGGAACTTCGTGCGCGTGCTTTCGCATATCGAAAAACGCTTCGCTTGATCGCCGGGCGGACGATACACTCGCGCGCTGCGGCCGACAACGCCGGCTGCGCGCCACGTTCAGCGAGGACACGCGAATGCCACTGCGGATCCAGATCGTCTTCTACAGCATGTACGGGCACATCCACAGGCTTGCCGAGGCCATCGCGCAGGGCGTGCGCGAGGTGCCGGGCGCCGAGGTCGCGACGTACCAGGTGCCGGAACTCGTCCCCGACGCGGTACTGGAGTCGAGCGGAGCGAAGGCGGCGCGGGCGGCTTTCGCGCACGTGCCCGTGGCGACCCCCGAGCAACTCGCCGATTGCGACGGCCTCCTGTTCGGGACGCCGACCCGCTTCGGCAACATGACCGCGCAGATGCGCAACTTCCTCGACCAGACGGGCGGCCTGTGGATGAAGGGCGCGCTCATCGGCAAGCCGGCCGGCGTATTCACCAGCACCGCCAGCCAGCACGGCGGCGTAGAGATGACGATTGCCGGCTTCCACACGACCTTGCTGCACCACGGCATGGTGATTGTCGGCACGCCGTATTCCGAGCCGCTGCTGTCGGCGATCGACGAGGTGAGCGGCGGGACGCCCTACGGCGCATCGACCATCACGGGCCTCGACGGCGCGCGCCTCCCGAGCGAGCGGGAACTGGCCATCGCCCGGTTCCAGGGCCGGCATTTCGCGGG
>CAYOJP010000291.1:0-4981 GCA_964404305.1 uncultured Gammaproteobacteria bacterium | reverse complement strand
GAGCAGCTCGGCTGCGCGCGCGTAGGCTTCGCCCGCCGGATCGCGCCCGACCAGCAGCGGCATCGCCACGTTCTCGAGCGCGCTGAACTCCGGCAGCAGGTGGTGGAACTGGTAGATGAAGCCCAGGTAGCGATTGCGCAGGCGACCGCGCGCGGCCTCGCCGAGAGCGGCGATGGGAGACCCGGCGACCTCGACTTCGCCCGCGCTCGGCAAGTCCAGGCCGCCGAGCACGTGCAGCAGCGTGCTCTTGCCGGCGCCGGAGCGGCCGACGATCGCGACGCGCTCGCCGCGCTGCAGGTCGAAATCGATGCCCGCGAGCACCGGCACGGGCGCGGGGCCCTCGGTGAAGGTCTTCCTCAGGCCGCGCGCGCGCAGCACGATCTCACTCATAGCGCAGCGCCTCGGCCGGCGCGGTCCGCGAGGCGCGCCACGCGGGATACAGGGAGGCCAGCAGGCACAGCGCGAACGCGACGACGCCGACGGTGACGACGTCGCTGCCGCGCAGCTGCGCGGGCACGTCACTGATGTAGTACACGTCGGCGGGCATGAACTCCACGCCCGCAACGCGCTCGACGGCGCGGATGATCGCCTCGACGTTCGTCGCCAGCCACACGCCGCCGGCGATGCCGAGCAGCGTACCGACGGTGCCGATCACCGTGCCCAGCACGACGAACACGCCCATGATGCCGCCGGGCGTCATGCCGAGGGTGCGCAGAATGGCGATCTCGGCCTGCTTGTCGGTCACCACCATCACGAGAGTGGAGACGATGTTGAAGGCGGCGACAGCGACTATCAGAGTGAGGATCACGAACATCACCGTCTTCTCGGTGCGCAGCGCGCGGAAGAAATTCACGTGGTACTGGGTCCAGTCGACGACCGCGTACTGCGCACCCGGAACGCGCTCGACCAGCCGCGATGCGAGATCCCGCGCGAGCCGCGGCGCCGCGTACACGTCGTCGAGTTCGAGGCGGACTCCCGAGACACCGTCGGCGTAACGGAACAGCTTCGCCGCGTCGCCGAGGTGGACGACCGCCAGCGCCGAGTCGTACTCGTGCATCCCGATCTCGAAGATACCGGCGACGGTGAACTGCTTCAGCCGGGGCAGTATCCCCGCCGGCGTCACCGCCGGCTGCGGCGCGACGAGCGTCACGCGCTCGCCCACGGCCACGCGCAGGGTAGCGGCCAGTTCCTGCCCGAGGAGCACGCGGAAGGCCCCGGGTTCCAGGTCGGCGAGGCTCCCCTGGCGCATGCGCGCGCCGACGATCGAGACCTTCGGCTCCTCGCCGGGCAGCACGCCGCGCACGAGCAGGCCCTGCACGGCGCCGCCGTGCGTCGCCATCGCCTCCTTCTCGATGAACGGGGCGGCGCCCAGGACGTGCGGTTCGGCGCTGAAGGCCTCCAGCACGCGGGGCCAGTCGCGCAGCAGCCGGCCACGCTCGAGCACGGTCGCGTGGGCGGTCATGCCCAGGATCCGCGCGCGCAGTTCCTGCTCGAAGCCGTTCATCACCGACAGCACGGTGATGAGCGCGGTCACGCCGAGGGCGATGCCGAGCATCGACGTCGCCGAAATGAACGAGATGAAGTGGTTGCGCCGCTTCGCCCGGGTGTAGCGCAGCCCGATGTATACTGCAAGCGGCCTGAACATGGACGGCGATTATAGCGTGAAGGCCTCCCCGGGCCCGCGCCCGTCCCGGTCCCGACATCCGCCGTGCGCATCCTCGCCCTCGACACTTCCACCGATCTGTGCTCGGTCGCGCTGGTGGACGGCCGGCATGTGCAGGCCCGCGCGGAGCACGCGCCTCGCCTGCAGGCCGAACGCCTGCTGCCGATGATCGACGCGCTGCTCGCCGACAGCGGTTGCACGGTGGGGCGGCTGGATGGCGTTGCCTTCGGCCGCGGCCCCGGTGCCTTCACCGGCGTACGGCTCGCCGCCGCGGTCGCCCAGGGCATCGCGTTGGGCGCCGACCTGCCGGTCGTTCCGGTTTCGACGCTCGCCGCGATCGCGCACGGCGCATGGCGGCTGCATGCCCGCCCGGACGTGATCGCCGTCCTCGACGCGCGCATGGACGAGGTCTACGCGGGCGCCTATCAGTGCGCGGACGGCGTCGCCCGGGCGCTGATGGCGGACGCGCTCGGGACGCCCGCAACGGTGCCGCTGCCCGAGGCCGGCCACTGGTGGGGGGCCGGGTCCGGATTCGGTCGCTGGGGCGAGGCGCTCGCCATCCGGCTCGGCACGCGTCTGCAGGGCGCCACGCCCGACGCCGCGCCGCTCGCCCACGACGTCGCACTGCTCGCCGTCGGAGAATTCGCGCGGGGCGCGGCCCTGAAAGCCGCCGACGCCCTGCCGGTCTACCTGCGCGACGAGGTCACGACGCGCTGACCTGCGCGGTGACCTCGAAGGGGGTTACCGCTCCGGTATCGCGGAGCGTCCCGCCGCGATTCCCCTGCCACTCCGCCCGGTGCCCGGCGGCACGCGCTCCACGCGCGTCTCGATCGTCCCGTCGGCGTGGAGTTCCAGCCGGCGGAACCCGGGGCCACGGCCGCAATCCTGGACGTAATCGTCGGCCGCTGGCGTGAACTGCACGCAAGTCGAGGGGGTGCCCCAGATCGCGACCGCGCCCCGGCGCGCGGCGAACTCCTGGTGGATGTGACCGCAGGCCAGGCCCCGGACCGTCGGGTACCGATCGATGACGGCGAACAGCTCGTCCGGGTTGGCAAGGGCGATCACATCCATCCAGCGGCTGCCGATTGGCACCGGCGGGTGGTGCTGGAACACGAAGGCATGGAGGTCCGGGTGTCCTGCCAGCCGGGCTTCCAGCCTCGCGGCCTCGGGCCGGGTCAGCCGCCCGCGATGCGAGCCCGGAGTACTCGTGTCCAGGAACACGAGTTGCCAGTGATCGAAGCACGCCTCGCCCGCGACGTGGACATTGTCCCCGTGCAGGCAGCGACGCATGAGCGCCGGATCGTCGTGGTTGCCGGGCAGGCAGTACACGGGACAGGGCAGACCGACCAGCAGGCGGCGCAGGTGGGCGTACGCCAGTGCGGTCTCCTCGTTCACCAGGTCGCCGGTCATGACGATCGCGTCCGCGGGCAGGGCCTGCGCCCTGACCCGATTCAGCACGGCGCCGAGGGACGCCAGCGTCACGATTCCGTCGTACTCGCCGTGCGGATCCGAGTACATGTGGGTGTCCGTGATCTGCAGCACCTGCAGGGGGGCTGGCGACGGCATCGCGGCGACTGTCCTCGATGGAGGGGCGCAGGGCCCTCCCGGAACCCGCGGGCCGGATCTTAACCCAGGGCCTGCCGGCCCTTTCCGGCGCCGGAACACCCTTGTCGCCAAGTCCTTGAAGCGACGGCGCGAGGCCGTGTTGTCCCCAGCTTTCCCCAAGGACGTGCACAGCTCTTAAGCCGCATGACCCACAGGATGATGTGGTTACAGAGCTCCTTGACCACTAGGGATTGTGGTGTTATACAGCCAGTTACAAAGACTTGGTGATAACGCGCTGGACGTCTCGCAGGACGCCGACAAAGCGCGGGCCCAAGCTGCCAGAAAAATCAGCAGGAGGGGTCATGCCGCTCGAGAATTCCGCCGTGGCGGCCGGGTCTGCACCCGGTCGCGCCCTGCCCCAGGACGATTCCGTCGACTACGCCGAGCGGCCGACGGTTGCCGCCGAGCTGCGCCTGTCCGGGCCCGGCGAGCACCGCGTGATCCGCCGCAACGGCAAGGTCACCAGTTTCGACAGCAACAAGATCACGGTCGCGCTGACCAAGGCTTTCCTGGCCGTCGAGGGCGGCCCGGCGGCGGCGTCGCGCCGCATCCACGAGACAGTCGGCGACCTCGCCGCCCAGGTCGTCGGCGCGATCACCCGCCGCCTGCCCGGCGGCGGCACGGTGCACATCGAGGATATCCAGGACCAGGTCGAACTCGCGCTGATGCGCGCCGGCGAGCACAAGGTCGCCCGCGCCTACGTCCTGTACCGCGAGGAGCGCGCGCGCGAGCGCGCCGCCACCCAGCCGGCGGCGACAGCCGCGCCCGCCCGGGCCGCCATGCGCGTGACCCGCGCCGACGGCAGCACGATCGCCCTGGACGAAGCTCGCATCCGGCGCCTGATCCAGGAGGCCTGCGAGGGCCTGGCCGAGACCGATCCGGAGCTCATCCTCGGCGAGGTCACGCGCAACCTGTTCGACGGCGTGGCCGAGCACGACGTCGCCAGGGCACTGGTGATGGCCGCCCGCACCTTCATCGAGCAGGAGCCGAACTACAGCGAGGTGGCCGCCCGCCTGCTCCTCGACTCCCTGCGCCACGAGGGGCTGAGCTTTCTGGCCGGCGTGCCGGAATTCGCCACGCAGTCCGAGATGGCCGCGCGCTACTCCGATTACTTCCGCGCCTACGTCAAGCGCGCGGTCGAGCTGGAGCTGATGGATCCGCGCCTGGCAACCTACGATCTCGATCGCCTGGGCCGCGCAATCAGGCCCGAGCGCGATTTCCAGTTCACCTACCTCGGCCTGCAGACGCTGTACGACCGCTACTTCCTGCACTCGCACGGCACGCGCTTCGAGCTGCCGCAGGCGTTCTTCATGCGGGTGGCTATGGGCCTGGCGATCAACGAGATCGACCGGGAACGCTGGACGATCGAGTTCTACGACCTGCTGTCGAGCTTCGACTTCATGAGCTCGACGCCGACGCTGTTCAACTCCGGCACGTTGCGCCCGCAGCTGTCGTCCTGCTACCTGACCTCGGTGCCGGACGATCTCGACGGCATCTTCGGTGCCATCAAGGACAACGCACTGCTGTCCAAGTTCGCGGGCGGACTGGGCAACGACTGGACGCCGGTCCGCGGCATGGGCGCGCACATCAAGGGCACCAATGGTCGGTCGCAGGGGGTCGTGCCGTTCATGAAGGTCGCGAACGACACCGCGGTCGCGGTCAACCAGGGCGGCAAGCGCAAGGGCGCGGTCTGCGCCTACCTGGAGACCTGGC
>CAYOJP010000290.1:0-4996 GCA_964404305.1 uncultured Gammaproteobacteria bacterium | reverse complement strand
GTGCTGAAGGGGCCGGGCAGCAGCCTGTTCGGGCAGGAGGGCCTCGGCGGCACGATCAACCTCGTGACCAGGCGCCCGCAGGCGACGCCCGCGATCGAACTGCAGGGCGCCTTCGGTGAGGACGATCTCGCCACCGGCACTTTCGACGTCACCGGGCCGCTGGTGGAGGGTGGCGCGCTCAGTGCCCGCACGCTGGCGCCGGACGGCTGGGTCGTCGATGCCTGCCCGGTCAACGGCCCGTCGCTGTCGGCGCAGGGTGAGACCGTCGCGGCAGTGCCAGCGGCTTTCCCCGCATGGTGGCGACGGGCGGGCAGGTGCTGGTGGCCTGGATGGCCGGCGACGGCCCTTCGCGGCACATGCAGGCGCGCGTGCCGGGGCCCGCCGACCTGCCCTGAGACGGCTGCCTGCGACATCTTGTCGCACCCCTGCGGCGCGGGGCCGCTGGTAGGGTAGGCACCGCGCAACGTCGCGCCGCTGCCGGTTTCCGCCCATGTCCCGACGCCCGTCCATCCTGCCCGCCGCCGGTGCGGCACTGGGGCTGCTCGCCGCCGGCGGCGCCGCGGCCTGCGACTTCTGCCTCGTCTCCCAGGGCATCTCGCCGCTGGAGACCCTGCAGGGTGCGGGCCTGCGCGTGGCGCAGCGCTACACGCTGCTCGACAGCGTCTACGACGGCAATGATCCGATCGGCAATCCCGGCGCGCAGGAGGAGTTCCACACCACCGAGCTGTCGGCGTTCTGGAGTCCGCGCCCGGGCTGGCTGCTGCTGGCGACGCTGCCGGTGCGCGTCACCCGCGTCGATGGCCACCTCGATCACGGCGGTGGCACGCACGCGGGCGGGGAGGAGGAAGAGGAGCATCACGAGGAGGGCGAGGAGCACCACCACGGCCTGCCGGTCGGTCACGACGGCGCGGAGGTGGCGGTGCATCCGCAGACCGGCGGCGACGAGGGCATCGGCGATTTCGCGCTGCTCGTGCGCTGGACTGCCTTCACGCGGCACACGCTCGCCAGCACCACGCTGGTGGCGGTGAGCGCAGGCATGAAGACACCGACCGGTGCCACCGATGGCCGCGCCGATGACGGCGGTTTCCTCGACGCGCACGTACAACTCGGCACCGGCTCGGTGGATGCCCTGCTGGGGATGTCGGTGAGCCATTCCGGCGGCCGCTGGTCGCTTTCGGTGAACCTGCTCGGCGCGGTCAAGGGCGAGGGCGAGGCCGGGAACATCGACTACGAGTTCGGCGATTCGCTGAACTACGACTTCACCGCACGCTGGCGCGCCTGGCCGGCGGTGGCCGGCGCCGCGCCGCGGCAGATGTTCGTCTCGCTCGGTCTCGGTGGCGAGGCGCGCGGTCGCGAAGAGGAAGCCGGCGTCGAACTGGCGGCCAGCGGGGGGCATGCCGTGTTCCTCACCCCGGGCGTGCAGCTCAATCTCGGCGGGCAGTGGGTCGCCGAGGTCGCGTACTATCATCCGCTGCACCAGAGTCTGAATGGCATCCAGCTCGGCGATGACTACAAGGTGGTCGGCAGCCTCACCTACCTGTTCTGAGCGCGCGCGTCGGTCGCGCGTCGCCGGTACGCTCTGCGGTGTCCTGTTGCTCGCTGCCGGCACGGCGGGCGCCGCGGACTGGCACTACGACCGTTTCGACGAACCGGCGCCGGCCTGGGAACTGGCGCCCGGCCGGGATTCGCAGGCCCTGCGTGGCCGCTGGGTGCTGCTGCACTTCTGGGCGACATGGTGCCGGCCCTGCCGCGAGGAGTTGCCGGCGCTGGCGCGCTTCGCCGCCGGCGTGGCGGCCCGGGGCGTGACGCTGGAGACCGTCGCCATCGACGCCGGACTCGACGAGGCGTCACTCGCGGCCTGGCTCGCCGAATTGCCGGTGGCGGTGCCGGCCGCGGCGGCGAGCGCGGGTCGGGTGCCGGCGGTGTACTGGACGCGGGGCGTACCCGTGACCTATCTCGTCGATCCGCAGGGGCGTCTGGTCGCGCGGATGCTCGGCCCCCGGACATGGAATGATGCGTCTGCGATGCGGTTTCTAACCGGGTTCATGGACCCGCAACCTCTTGCTGCCGAGCGCCTACCGAGCGCCGGTGGCGAGGCTCGCTGAGCTGTCGGCACGGGGGGGCGGGCGGCGGTTCCGGTATCATTCGCTCGGGCCACGACCGGGTCCGGCAACCTTCGGGAGACCTCCACAATGGCGAGCAGGAGCAGGAAGAGCAGTGGTGGCGGGACGCGCATCGACATCGGGCTGACGGACAGCGAGCGGGCGAAGATCGCCGCCGGCCTCTCGCGCCTGCTGGCCGACAGCTACACGCTGTACCTTATGACCCACAACTACCACTGGAACGTGACGGGTCCGATGTTCAACACGCTGCACCTGATGTTCATGACGCAGTACACGGAGCAGTGGACCGCGCTCGACCAGATCGCCGAACGGATCCGTGCTCTCGGACACCCCGCGCCGGGCACCTACAGGGAATTCGTCAAGCTCGCGTCGATCAAGGAGACGGACGGGGTGCCGAAGGCGCTGGACATGGTCCGGCACCTCGTGGCGGCGCAGGAGGCCACCGCGCGCACGGCGCGCAGCCTCTTCCCGATCGTGAACGCGGCCGACGACCAGCCGTCCGCAGACCTGCTGACCCAGCGCCTGGAGGTCCACGAGAAGACGGCCTGGATGCTGCGCAGCCTGCTCGAGTCCTGAGGCGGGTTTGCCGGTGCAGCGGTGAGGCCGCAGGCGGCGCCGGTGACCCGGCGCTCGTCGGCGGCCTCGCGTACGTCGGCAGAACAGCGCGCCCGGTGGACGATGCTGGTCTGGCGGGTCTGCTCGCCACTGCGGCCGTCCCTGCCGCCGACTGGCGCTACGAGCCCTGCGACGACCCGGCGCCGGCCTGGGCGAGACGCTGCCGGCGGGCCTGGCGGCGACGGGCCACGTGCCCGCTGCCTGCTGGGCCCGGGGCGTGCCGGTGACCTGCCTCGTCAATCCGCAAGGCCGGCTGGTCGCCCGCATGCTCGGGCCGCGGCCGTGGGACGACGAAGGCGCGGCGCGGTTCATTGCCGGGTTCCTGCCACCGGTCGCGAACGCGGTCGCGGGGCCTTAGTCCCCGGCACCGTCCCGCCCGGTGCCGTGGTAGCCTTCCGGCCATGCGCTTCCGCCTCCCCCTGCCGGTCGTTCTAGCCCTGGCGCTGGCCGCCTGCGTGCCGCTGGCCAGCGATCCGGTCGGCGGGCGTGGCGCGGTGATCGTCGATCCGGCGCTCGCCGGGCAGTGGCGCACGGTCTCCGGCGACGGCGAGATCATCGTCCGCATCGGCCGTGGCGGCCCGTCGCCCCGTGACCTGCGTCTCGTCGTCAGCGAGCCGGGCGCCCGCGGCGTGAAGGAGACCGAGTACGGCGCCGTCGCGACCCGTGCCGGCATGCAGGGCTGGCTCAACGTGCGCTACGAGGAGGCCGGTCGATCCGGCTGGCTGCCGATACGCTACCAAGCCGACGGTGCGGATCGCCTGCGCGTGCGCTTCCCCGACACCAATCGCATGGCCGGAGCCATCGATGGCGGGCAACTCGCCGGCACTGCCGAACGCGAGGGCGGCGTCACGAGCGTCGAACTGGGCGATCCCGGCAAGGTACTCGCCGTCTCTCTCGGCGCGGGACCCGCGGATGCGTGGTACCCCGGCGAACTCGTGTTCGAGCGCGTGATTGCCGCGCCTGCCGCGCCCTGACGCCGCCGGCAGGCCGCGATGAGCCGCGCTTTCGTAAAGGAGGACGACGTCGGCGCCGCCGAACTGCCCGAGCGTCCCCAGAGCGAGCATCCGAATTACATCACCCCTGCCGGTTACGCCCGGCTGCAGGCCGATCTGCAGGCGCTGCTCGCCGCGCGCGAGCCGCTCGCCGCGGCGGGCGACGACATCGCGGCCCGCGGGCGCCTGCAGGAAGTCGAGCGCGACCTGCGCTGGATCGCCGGGCGCCTCGAGCGCGCCATCGTCGTCGAGCCGCGGTCGCACGCCGACATCCGCTTCGGTGCCCGCGTGCGGGTCGCCGACGAGGCGGGGGGCGAGCATGTCTACACGATCGTCGGCGAGGACGAAACCTGCGCGCCGCGCGGCCGCATCAGCTGGGTATCGCCGCTCGCGCGCGCGCTGCTCGGCCGCCGGGCCGGCGACGTCGTGCCGTGGGAGGCACCCGGCGCGCTGCGCGAGCTGGAGATCCTGGATTTCGACTACGGTCCGGACCCATGACCGACGCCAGGATCCCCATCGGCGCGGGTGCGACGCCGCAGGCGCTGGATCTGCGGCTCGCGAACCGCCACGGTCTCATCGCCGGCGCCACCGGCACGGGCAAGACGGTGACGCTGCAGGTGCTCGCGGAGGGCTTCTCGCGCGCCGGCGTGCCGGTGTTCATGGCCGACGTGAAGGGCGATCTCGCGGGCCTGTCGCAACCCGGCACACTCAGCGAGCGCATCGCCGCCCGCCTGCGGCAGATGGCCATCACTGACTGGGCGCCGGCCGGGAGTCCGGCGGTGTTCTGGGACCTGTTCGGTGAGCAGGGCCATCCGGTGCGCACCACGGTTTCGGAGATGGGCCCGCTGCTGCTCGCGCGCGTGCTCGAATTGAACGACACCCAGGAGGGCGTTCTCAACGTCGTCTTCAGGCTTGCCGACGACGACGGCCTGCTGCTGCTCGACCTTGCCGATCTGCGCGCGATGCTCGCTTTCGCGGCGGAGCACGCGGCCGACGTGTCGCGCCGCTACGGCAACGTCAGCGCGACCTCGGTGAGCGCCATCCAGCGCCGGCTGCTGGTGCTCGAGCAGCAGGGCGCGGCCGGCTTCTTCGGGGAGCCCGCGCTGGAGCTGGCCGATCTCATGCGTACCGATGCCGCCGGGCGCGGCCGGATCAGCATCCTCGCCGCCGATCGCCTGCTGCAGAGCCCGCGCCTGTACGCGACCTTCCTGTTGTGGCTGCTCGCGGAACTGTTCGAGGACCTTCCCGAGATTGGCGACCAGGACA
>CAYOJP010000289.1:1424-5015 GCA_964404305.1 uncultured Gammaproteobacteria bacterium | reverse complement strand
CCGCCACCTCGTCAAGGAACAGCGTGCCGCCCTCGGCCGCCTCGAACAGGCCCGGCTTGGCGGCGACCGCGCCGGTGAAGGCGCCGCGGCGGTGGCCGAACAGTTCGCTCTCGATCAGATCGTGGGGGCTGGCGCCGCAGGTCACCGGCACGAACGGGTGGCCGGCACGCGGGCCCTGCGCGTGGATCATGCGCGCGACCAGTTCCTTGCCGACGCCCGACTCGCCGCCGATGTAGACCGGCGCCTGGCTGCGCGCGAGCTTGGCGATCGTGGCGCGGGTGTGCTGCATCGCCGCCGACTCGCCGATGAGGCGGGGCCCGCCGTCGGCGCGGCTCTCGGCCAGGCGCAGCGCGGTCGCCACCAGCTTGCGCAGCACGTCGAGGTCCACCGGCTTGGTGACGAAGTCGAAGGCGCCCGACTTCAGGGCCTGGATGGCGGTCTCCATGCTGCCGTGGGCGGTGATCACGGCGACCGGCAGCTGCGGGTGCGCGCGCTGGATGTGCGCGACCAGATCCAGGCCGTCGCCGTCGGGCAGGCGCATGTCGGTGAGGCACAGCTCGAAGGCCTGGCGCTCGAGCTCGCGGCGGGCCTCGGCGAGGTTCCCGGCGCCGCGGCTGTCGATGCCCATGCGGCCGAGCGTGATCGCGAGCAGGTCGCGGATGTCGGGCTCGTCGTCGACGACGAGGGCGACGGGCTTGCGGGCGGCCGGTGTCACGGGGTCGGCTGCTGCCGGTCGGGGTGGGCGAAATTGATGCGGAACGTGCAGCCCGAGGGGCCGTTGCGGAACAGGATAAGCGAGGCCTGATTGGACTCGCAAAGCTCCTGCGCCAGGTACAGGCCGAGGCCCGTGCCCTTCACGTCGGTGGTGAAGAAGGGCTCGAAGATGTGGTCCCGCACCTCGGCGGCGATGCCCGGCCCGGTGTCGGCGATGTCCAGGTAGGGCCGCCCGTGCGCCGGATTCACGCCCGCCTCCAGGGTCACGCGCGGCCGGACGCGGCTGTAACGCAGCGCGTTCTCGCACAGGTTCCACAGCACCTGCCGCAGCTGGCCGCGGTCCATGCGCACCGGCACGACGGCGGGGCTCCAGGCGAGCGAGAGCTCTCCGGCCGCAAGCCCGTGCCGGTCCCCGAACTCCGCGGCGAAGCCGGTGAGCCAGGGGCCCAGGTCGAACTGCTCGGGCACGCTGGGGTCGCGCCGGCCGAGCTGCTGGATGCTGGCGATGATGCCGTTCACCCGCTCGGACTGCTCGCGGATGATGCGGGTGAGCTGCAGGTCCTCCGGGCGGCGGTCGACGGACTCCGACAGCAGCTGCGCCGCGTGGCTGATGGCGCCGAGCGGGTTGCGCACCTCGTGCGCGATGCTGGCCGCCATGCGCCCGAGCGAGGCGAGCTTCAGCTGCTGCACGCGCTGGCGGGTGGCGGCGGCGTCCTCGAGGAACACGAGGGTGCCCTGGCCCGGCTCCCCGCCCAGGCCCGTGAACGAGGCGATCATCTCGGTGCCGGTGGCGCGCGCGCGAAACGGCTGCGACGGCATGCGTCCGGCCGGGTCGCGGCTGCGCTGCAGCTCGCCCAGTTCCGGGGCCACCTCCGCCAGCGCGCGCCCGGTGACGTCCGCCGCCGTGCCGAGGAGCTGGGCCGCCGAGGCGTTCATCAGCCGCACGCGATCGCCGGGGTCGAGCGCGACGACCCCGGCCTGCATGCGCTGGATGATGTGCTCGTTCAGGCGCGCGAGGTTGGCGAGATCGACGGCGCGCTGCGAGGCGAGCGCCTCGCTCTCGCGCACGCGCCGGCCGAGCACGTAGCCGAGGAAGGCGGTGGCGAAGAAGGTCGCCCCCAGCAGGCCCGCGTGGGTGTAGTTGGCGACCGGGTAGAACAGGGCCCAGGCGTACAGCTCCTCGCCCAGCACCGCGAGGGTGGCGATGGCGGCGAACACGATCGCGAGCCGTTCCGCGCTGAGCAGGCTGCCGGCCGCGATCGACACGACGATCAGCATGCCGAAGCCGCTGGTGACCCCGCCGCTCGCGTACATCATCACGGTGAAGGCGACGATGTCGATGAGCACCTGGCCGGAGATCTGCAGGGTCCGCGCCGGCCAGCGCCGCTCCACCAGCACCTGCGCGGCGACCGCGGCGAGGAAGTAGGCGACGCCCATGGCCGCGAACAGGCCGCGATCGTAGGCGGCGAGCGGCGGCGGCAGGTTGCCCGTGACGATGAGGAGCAGGAACAGGCCCGAGATGACGAGCCGGTACAGGTTGAAATAGCGCAGTGCCCGCCAGGCGGTCTCCGCGGCGCCCGCGTAGTCGGCCGCGCTCACGGCGGCCCGGAGGCGGGGCCCGCGTCGCGATGCTCCGCGCAGCAGTAGGCGCGGTCGCCGGCGACGAGCGCCTCGGCCGCCGGCAGGTACACGCCGCAGCGGGCGCACGGGACCGTGCGGACCGGGGCGCGCATCGAGGCGGCCGGCCGCGACGCCCGCAGCGCGCGGCGCAGCAGCCACAGCGCGCAGACGACGCCCGCCAGTACCAGCAGCACTCTGATCACGACTTCCGGCGCACCCTGGCGTTAACCGTTCCGACGGTGGCTATAGTAAGCTATCGACGCCCGCGGCGGCCGAGCCGAGGCACTGCCTTGCAGTCCCGCGCGCGGCTTCCTTCTCCACAGCCGATTCAACCCCCATGAACCTGCACGAATACCAGGCGAAGCAGCTGTTCGCCGATTACGGCATCCCCGTGCCGCCGGGAAAGCCCGCGTTCTCCACCCAGGAGGCGCTCGCGGCGGCCTCCGCGCTCGGGGGCACGAGCTGGATCGTCAAGGCCCAGGTGCATGCCGGCGGCCGCGGCAAGGCGGGCGGCGTGAAATTCGCCCAGACCCGCGACGAGCTCGAGAGCATCACCATGAAGATGCTCGGCACGCGGCTGGTGACCAGGCAGTCCGGCCCGTCCGGCCAGCCGGTCAACTGCGTGCTGGTCGCCGCGCCCTGCGACATCGCCCGCGAGCTGTACCTGGCGATGATCGTGGATCGCGCGCGGCGCCGGATCACCGTGATGGCCTCCGCCGAGGGCGGCATGGACATCGAGGAGGTCGCGGCGACCCACCCGGAGAAGATCGTCACCGTCAGCATCGACCCGGTGCTCGGGCTGCTCGACTACCAGTGCCGCCAGATCGGCTTCACGCTCGGTTTCGACGACGCCCAGCGCAAGCAGCTGACGAAGATGCTGCGCGGCCTGTACCGGCTGTTCCTCGACAAGGACATCAGCCTGCTCGAGGTCAACCCGCTGGTGGTGACCCCCGACGGCGACCTGGTCGCGCTCGACGGCAAGATCAACGTCGACGACAACGCGCTGTACCGCCAGCCCGCGCTCGAGGAGATGCGCGACCCGAGCCAGGAGGACGACAAGGAGCGCATCGCGCGCAAGTTCGACCTCAACTACGTCACGCTCGACGGCGACATCGCCTGCATGGTGAACGGCGCCGGGCTGGCCATGGCCACCATGGACATCATCAAGCTCTACGGCGGGCAGCCGGCGAACTTCCTCGACGTCGGCGGCGGCACCACGGCCGAGAAGGTCGCCGAGGCCTTCAAGCTGATCGTCTC
>CAYOJP010000289.1:0-1414 GCA_964404305.1 uncultured Gammaproteobacteria bacterium | reverse complement strand
ATCCGAAGGTGCGGGCGATCCTCGTCAACATCTTCGGCGGCATCGTGCGCTGCGATCTCATCGCCGACGGCATCATCCGGGCGGTGCAGGAGGTGGGCGTCAACGTGCCCGTGGTGGTGCGCCTGGAGGGCACCAACGTGAACGAGGGCAAGGCGCTGCTCGCCGCGAGCGGCCTGGCGCTCACTCCCGCGGACAATCTCGCCGACGCGGCCCAGAAGGTCGTCGCCGCGGTGAAGAACGGTTAACCGACATGGCCATCCTCATCGACCGCAACACGAAAGTCATCTGCCAGGGCTACACCGGCAGCCAGGGCACCTTCCACTCGCGGCAGGCCATCGAGTACGGCACGCAGTTCGTCGGCGGCGTCACGCCGGGGCGCGGCGGGCAGACCCACCTCGACCGGCCGGTGTTCGATACCGTCGCCGACGCGGTGAAGGCCACGGGCGCGCAGGCCAGCATGATCTTCGTGCCGCCGCCGTTCGCGGCCGAGGCGATCGCCGAGGCGGCCGAGGCCGGCATCCGCGTCATCGCCTGCATCACCGAGGGCATCCCGGTGCTCGACATGCTGAAGGTCAAGACCAGCCTGTCGGCGCGGCCGGACGTGCGCCTCATCGGGCCGAACTGCCCCGCCGCATCGGCATCGTCTCGCGCTCGGGCACGCTGACCTACGAGGCGGTACACCAGACGACCCAGGCGGGGCTGGGCCAGAGCACCTGCGTCGGCATCGGCGGCGATCCGATCCACGGCATGAGCTTCGTCGACTGCCTGCGGCTGTTCCAGGACGATCCCGACACGAAGGGCATCATCATGGTCGGCGAGATCGGCGGCTCGGCGGAGGAGGACGCGGCGGCCTTCATCAAGGCGCACGTCACCAAGCCCGTCGTCGCCTACATCGCCGGCGTCACCGCGCCGCCGGGCAAGCGCATGGGCCATGCCGGGGCGATCATCTCCGGCGGCAAGGGCACTGCCGCGGACAAGTTCGCCGCGCTCGAGGCGGCCGGCGTGCGCACGGTGCGCTCGCCGGCCGAGATGGGCGCGGCGATGGTGAAGGCGCTGAGCTAGTCGCTGCGCGCCGGGCCGGCGCGCCATCGGACCGGAAGCGGGGGGCGGCCGGCACCTCTCCGCTAAATCTCCCCTGGCCATCCATGGCCAGGGGAGAAGCGGCGCGCGCGAAAGGGCCATCCCTGGCGCTCGCACGCGGACGCCGCTGCGAGGTGCCGGCCACCCCCCGCCGCCCCCGACAGACGTACCCAGCTGCACGGTACGGTCGCACCGTCGAGTGTTTCATGGCTGAAAAGTACAGCGACCCGGCTGGCGCCGACGGCGACTAAATAGGAGAGCGGAAATGCGCTGCTCTCGACGGTGAAAAGCCGAGGGCGCCGGGGGGGGGCGGGGGGGGGGGGGGGTGGGGGGG
>CAYOJP010000288.1:0-5020 GCA_964404305.1 uncultured Gammaproteobacteria bacterium | reverse complement strand
CGTCCTCCACCAGCGTCGACTTGCCCGAGCCAGAGACCCCCGTGACGCAGACCAGCCGGCCGAGCGGCAGGCGCACGTCGATGCCCTTGAGGTTGTGCTCGGCGGCGCCGCGGATCTCCAGCCACCGCGCCGGCGGCGCCGCGGCGGCCCGCGCGTCGACCCCGACGCGCCTGCGCCCCGCGAGGTAGTCGCCGGTCAGCGAGCCGCGCGCGTGCGTGACGCCCGCGGCCGGGCCGAAGTAGACGATCTCGCCGCCACGCTCGCCGGGCCCCGGACCGATGTCGAGGATGCGATCGGCCGCGGCCATCACCTGCGGATCGTGCTCGACGACCACCAGCGTGTTGCCGGCGTCGCGCAGCCGGCGCAGCACGCCGACGACGCGGTCGAGATCGCGCGCGTGCAGCCCGATGCTGGGCTCGTCGAGCACGAACAGGGTGTTGACCAGCGAGGTGCCCAGGGCCGTGGTGAGGTTGATCCGCTGCACCTCCCCGCCGGAGAGCGTGCGCGACTGGCGATCGAGCGTGAGGTAGGACAGGCCCACGTCGACGAGGTAGCGCAGCCGGGCTCGGATCTCGCCCAGGAGCAGCGCGGTGGCCTGGTCGAGCGGCGCCGGCGGCGACCAGGCATCGAAGAACGCGCGCGCCTGCGCGATCGGCAGCAGCATCACGTCGTGCACCGTCAGGCCGGGCAGGGCGGCCGGATCGAGCGGGCTGCCCGCCGGCCGGAAGCGCGCCCCGCGAGCGAGGACGCCGTCGGCGGTCGCGTCGTCGCCAAGCCGCCAGGCGAGCGCCTCGGGCTTGAGCCGCGCGCCGCCGCACGCCGTGCAGGGCGTGTATGCGCGGTACTTCGACAGCAGGACGCGGATGTGCATCCGGTACGCCTTGGTCTCCAGCCAGGCGAAGAAGCGCTTCGCGCCATACCACAGGCCGTCCTCCCAGCGGCCCTCGCCCTCCAGCACCCAGGCCTGCTGCGTGGCGTCGAGATCGCGCCACGGGATGTCGATCGGGATCCGGCGCTTGCGCGCGAACTGCAGCATCTCGCGCTGACACTCCGCGTAGCTGGGCGTCTGCCAGGGCTTCACCGCGCCGCCGGCCAGGGTCCTGCTTTCGTCCGGGACGACGAGTCCCCAGTCGATGCCGATGGTGCGGCCGAAGCCCCGGCAGGTCTCGCAGGCGCCGAGCGGCGAATTGAACGAGAACAGGTTCGGCACCGCGTCGCGGTAGTGGATGTCGCAGGCCGCGCAGTGCAGATCGGCGGAGTAGCGCAGCTCGGCCGCGGCGCCCGCGTCGTCCTCGAGCCGGCGCACGGCGACGCGGCCCTCGCCGCGCCCCAGGGCGATCTCGATCGCCTCGGCGAGCCGGGGCTGCGTGTCCGGGGCGAGGCGCAGACGATCCTGGATCACCGCCAGCCGCCGCGGGCCGGCGTCCTCCACGCGCGTATAGCCCTCGCGCGCGAGCAGCGCGCGCGTCTCCTCCAGCGACACGCTGTCGGGTACCGTGACCGGGAAGGTGACCGCGAGCCGCGCGCCCTGCGGCAGCCGGCCGGCGAGATCGGCGAGGATGGTGCGCGGCGTGTCGCGCACGACCGCGGCGCCGCAGCCGCGGCAGTGCAGGCGCGCGCTGCGCGCCCACAGCAGCTTCAGGTGATCGTTCAGCTCGGTCATCGTGCCGACCGTCGAGCGCGAGGTGCGCACGGGGTTCGTCTGGTCGATGGCGATGGCCGGCGGGATGCCTTCGACGCGATCGACCTGCGGGCGGTCCATGCGATCGAGGAACTGGCGCGCGTACGGCGAGAAGGTCTCGACGTAGCGCCGCTGGCCCTCGGCGTACAGGGTATCGAACGCGAGCGAGGACTGGCCCGAGCCGGAGACGCCCGTGACGACGGTGATGCCGCCGAGCGGGATTTCCAGATCGAGGTTCTTCAGGTTGTTCTGCCGGACGCCGGCCAGAACGATGGCCGGGGCCCGCGGCGGGCGCTTGGGCATGGTGCGGTCCTGTGAGCGCGCGTTACGTCCAGGACGCGAACGGCGGCCGGCGGCGCGGCCCGCCATTGTGCATGATCACGGCCCGAGCGGCGGACGGCGCAGCCCGTCGAAGCGGCTGCGCCACCACGGGTTGGTGAAGTCGGAAACCTTCACCCGCCCCGTGCGCCTGCTCGGCGCGTGTATGAAGCGGTCCTCGCCGAGGTAGATGCCGACGTGGGAGTGCGCGCGACCGCTCGTGTTGAAGAACACGAGGTCGCCGGGCCGGCGCGTGTCGGCCGGCGCGGCCGGCAACCCGGCCGCCATCGCCCGCGTGTCGCGCGGCAGTTCGAGCCCGAGCTGGCGGTACACATAGCGCACGAAACCGGAGCAGTCGAAGCCGTGCTCGGGCGTCTCGCCGCCCGGCCGGTAGGGCCTGCCCTGCAGGCTGAGCGAGTAGGCGAGCACGCCGAGGAGATCGGGCCCCGCCGGCTCCGGTGCCTCCAGCGCCGGCGGGGACGGCGGTGGAAGGGGCGGGGCGACCGGCGCCCGGGCGCAGGCCGCCAGCAGTGCGAGCAGTGGGGGCAGGGCCGCGCGGCGCGCGTACCGGGGCGACGGAATGGCGATGCTCACGGGCGCCCAGTCTATAGGCACCCGCCGCGCCCGCCAGCACCCCCGGTATACTCGCGGTCCGTCATCACCGCGCGGGGGCCCGCCATGGAGTACGTCAATCTCGGCCGCACCGGCCTGAAGGTCTCGCGCCTGTGCCTGGGCATGATGAGCTACGGCGCGAAGTCCTGGCGCGAATGGGTGCTGGAGGAGGGCGAGTCGCGACCGTTCATCGCCCGCGCGCTGGAGCTGGGCATCAACTTCTTCGACACCGCCGACGTCTACTCCCTGGGCGAGAGCGAGCGCGTCCTCGGCCGGGCGCTGCGGGAGCTGGGCGTGCCGCGCGAGCAGGTCGTGATCGCCAGCAAGGTCTACTTTCCCATGGGCCCCGGGCAGAACGGGGGCGGGCTGTCGCGCAAGCACATCCGCCACGCCATCGACGCAACGCTGCAGCGGCTCGGCATGGACTACGTCGACCTGTACCAGATCCACCGCTACGACGACGCCACGCCGATCGAGGAGACGATCGAGGCCCTCGCCGACGCGGTGCGGGCCGGCAAGGCGCTGCACGTGGGCGCCTCCTCGATGTACGCCTGGCAGTTCGCGCGCTACCTGTACACCGCCGACCGCATGGGCCTGCCGCGCTTCGCGACGATGCAGAACCACTACAACCTCGTCTACCGCGAGGAGGAGCGCGAGATGCTGCCGCTGTGTCAGGCCGAAGGCATCGGCATTCTCCCCTGGAGCCCGCTCGCGCGCGGCTTCCTCGCCGGCAACCGCTCGCGCACGCCCGGTGGCAGCGGAACGGTCCGCGAGCGCACGGACGATCTCGCCGGGCGGCTGTACTTCCAGGACGACGACTTCACGGTCGTCGAGCGCGTGAGCGAAGTCGCGCGGGCCCGCGGCGTCCCGAGCGCGCAGGTGGCGCTCGCGTGGCTGCTCGCGCAGCCGGCGGTCACCGCGCCGATCGTCGGCGCGACGAAGATGACGCACCTGGAGGACGCCGCCGCCGCCCTCGCACTCACCCTCACCCGGGAGGAGCTGGCGGCGCTCGCCGCGCCCTATCGCCCGCACGAGGTGCTGGGCCACGGCTACGGCAATCCGTTCGGATTGAGGAAGTAGGATCGGGCGTGAATCGTGATCGGTGATCCGTTCAGGACCGCCCGCGTGCAGCCGGTTGCGCGTTGAACGAGGCCGGTCCCGGGACAGCCCGCGTCGCTCACGACTCACGGTTCACGGATTCCCAAATGTCTGCCATCGAATTCCACCGCGCGATGCTGGCCGATCGCGTCCGCAACACCGCGCTGCACGAGGCGTTGCGACGCACGATCAGGCCGGGCGTGACCCGCGTCGCGGATGTCGGTGCGGGGACGGGCTTCCTCGGGCTGCTCGCGCGGCGGCTGGGCGCGCGCGAGGTGCACTGCTACGAATATGCGGGCATCGCGAGCCTGGGCGAACAGATCGCTCGCGCCAACCGCATCGACGCGGTGTGGTTCTACCGCGAGCACTCCACGGCCATCATCGACCCGCCGCCGGTCGACCTCGTGATCTCCGAAACGCTGGGCAACCTGGCCTACGAGGAGAACATCATCGAGACGCTGATCGACGCGCGGCGCTTCCTCGCGCCGGGCGGCGTCATCCTGCCCCGGCGCATCGAACAGTTCTGCGCGCCGCTGACCGGCACGCGGCTGTACGAGGAACTGTGCGCGTGGGACGGCGTGGGCTACGGCCTCGACTTCTCGCTGGCGAAGACCGTCACGCTCAACAACCTGTACGTGCGTCGCATTACCGAGGCCGACCTGCTCGGGGGCATCGGCGGCGCGCGGCGCTGGGACGCGGTCGATCTCGGGCGGCGCACGCGCAGCCTGCGCCGCGGGTCCGGGAGCTGGCGCATCTCGCGGGCACAGCGCGTGCACGGTTTTGCGCTGTGGTGGCGCTGCGAACTGGTGCCCGGGGTCGAACTGTCGACCGCGCCGGACGCGCCGGAGACGCACTGGGAGCAGATCTTCGCGCCGGTGCTGGAGCCGATCGACGTGCGCCGCGGCGAGACGCTGGAACTGGCCATCGTCTCCGACACGCGCAATCCCGGCGCGCTCGTGCGCTGGGAAGCGCGGGTGCGCGATGGCAACACGCTGCGGCTGCGCCAGTCGCTGGACCTGCGCAAGGGCGACCCCGAGGATGGCTGAGGGGGATTCGCGCAGTGCTCTGCAGCGAGGACGGCGCCAAACGTCATCGCGGCTGAAGCCGCTCCTACAGGTGCCTCGGCACGACGTCGAGCCAACGTTCCTGTAGGAGCGGGCTTGCCCGCGATGGCCCTCCCCGGGGTCGGCGCCAACGCTATCGCGGCTGAAGCCGCTCTTACAGGAGCATTGCTCTGCGGTGCTCCTGCAGGAGCCGGCTTGCCCGCGCTGCCTGGCGTCGGCGCCGGCGACTTACTGCTGGTAGTTGCTG
>CAYOJP010000287.1:0-5027 GCA_964404305.1 uncultured Gammaproteobacteria bacterium | reverse complement strand
ACCCCGCCCCCGCCAGCAGCGCGTCGTTCTCCTCCGGCGTGCCGACGGTGATGCGCACGCGGTCGCGAAGGCCCGGCTGGTCGAAGTGCCGCACCAGCACGCCATGGCTGCGCAGGCGCCGGTACATCGCCGCGCCGTCGCCGTCCGGCGGCCGGGCGAAGAGGAAGTTCGCCTGGCTGGGGATGACGTTCCAGCCGCGGGCGGCGAGTGCGCCGGCCAGGCGCGCGCGCTCGGCGCGCACCTTCGCCCAGCCCTCGCGCGCGTAGGCCTGGTCCTCCAGCGCCGCGCAGGCGGCGGCGATGGCGATGGCGTCGCAGTTGTAGCTGTCCTTCACCTTGGTCAGCTCGGCGATCACCGCGGGCGCGGCGAGCGCATAGCCGAAGCGCAGGCCGGCGAGGCCGTAGGCCTTGCTGAGAGTGCGCGACACGACCACGTTCGGGCAGTCGGCGAGGAGATCGAGCGCGTTGCCGTCGGCGAACTCGGCGTAGGCCTCGTCGACGAGCAGCAGGCCGTCGAAGCGCCGCGCGAGCGCGCGCAGCTCGTCGCTGCCGACGCGCGTGCCGCTCGGGGCATTCGGGTTGGCGATCATGATGACGCGCGCGCCGGTGGCGAGCAGGGCGTCGACGGGCAGCCGCCAGCCGTCCAGCCACGGCATGGTGGTCACGCGCGCGCCGTGGATGTCCGCGAGCACGGGATAGAGCGAGTAGGTCGGCTCCGGGCAGGCGAGCACGTCGCCCGGATCGAGCCAGGCGCGGATGACGATGTTGAGGATGTCGTCGCTGCCGTTGCCGGCCAGCACCTGCGCGGGCGTCAGCCCGTACAGGCGCGCGGCCGTCTCGCGGAAGCGGTCCGCCAGCGGCGGGGGGTAGCGGCGCAGGCCGTCGGCGGCGAGGTGGGCGATGGCCGCCATCACCCGCGGGCTGGGCGGGTAGGGGTTCTCGTTGGTGTTGAGCTTCACGATGCGCTCGCCGGGGCCGGGCTGCTCGCCCGGGGTGTAGCCGTGCATGCGCGCGACGGCGGGGCGGGGGGCGGGCGCGGGCGGGCGGAGCGGGGCGGTCATGGGTGCGGGCCGGCGTGCGGGCGCTGTGGATCATAGCCTGCGGGACGCGCGCACGGGTGCACGTCCGCCCGTGCCTGAAGGACAATGGGTCCCCGCCCGGCGTCCCGCAGGCCCCGCATGCTGCACTTCCATCACGGCAACCGCCTCGAGGTCCTCGCCGGCCGCCTCGCGGCCGTGCTCGCCGAGCCGCCGGCGGATCCGTTCGCGGCCGACGTCGTGGTCGTGCCGACGCCGGCGACGGGCCAGTGGCTCGCCTGGCAGCTCGCGCGCGGTCTCGGCATCTGCGCCAACGTGCGCTTCCCGTTGCCGGCGGCGTGGCTGTGGGAGCTGTTCCGCGCGGTCCTCGACGACGTGCCGGCCGAGCCCGCCTGGGCGCCGGAGGTGCTGGGCTGGCGCATCCTGGACCGGCTGCCGGAGCTCGCGGTTGCCGATCCGGAAGGCGAGATCGGCGGCTATCTCGCCGGCGCCGACGATCGGATGCGGATCGGGCTCGCGCAGCGCCTCGGCGCGCTCTACGACCAGTATCTCGTCTATCGACCGGACTGGATTGCAGGCTGGGAGCGCGGCGATGGCGCCGGGGACGACTGGCAGGCGGTGCTGTGGCGGCGGCTGGCGGGGGACGCCGCGACTCCGCACTGGGCGCGGCTGCATGCCGCCTTCCTGGCGCGCCTGCGGCGCGGGGCCGGCCCGGGTGCCCGGCTGCCGGCGCGCGCCTGCGCGTTCGGAACGGCGGCGCTGTCGCCGGCCTACCTCGAGGCGCTGGCGGCGGTCGGCACGCGCGTGGACCTGCACCTGTTCCTGCTCGACCCGTGTCGTCACTACTGGGCGCAGATCCGCTCGCACCGCGAACTGGCGCGCCTCGAGCGCGTGGACGAGGAGGCCGAGCACTACGAGATCGGGCACCCGCTGCTGGCCTCGCTGGGACGCCAGGGGCGCGAACTGTTCGATCTGATCGCCGGCCACGAGCCGCTCGAGGAGGACGCCTTCGTCGAGCCGGCGCGCGCGACTGCCCTGGGGCGCCTGCAGGCGGACATCCTGGACCTGCGTGACGGGGCCGCGGAGCCGAGCGCGCTGCCGGCCGCCGATGGCTCGATCGTCGTGCATGACTGCCATGGCCCGCTGCGCGAGGTCGAGGTGCTGCACGACCAGCTCCTCGGGTTGTTCGAGCAGCTGCCGGATCTCGCGCCCGCCGACGTGCTGGTGCTGACGCCCGACATCGACGCGTATGCGCCGTACATCGAGGCGGTGTTCGGCGCGGCGAGCGGCGATCGGCACGTCCCGTGGGCGCTCGCCGATCGCGGCGCGCGCGCGGCCAGCCCGCTGGTGGACGCCTGGCTGCGCCTGCTCGCGGTCGCCGGCAGCCGCTGGTATGCCGACGACGTGCTGGCGCTGCTCGACTGCCCGGCGCTCGCGGCCCGGTTCGGCCTGGAGGACGCCGACCGGGAGCTCGTCGGCGACTGGGTCCGCGCGACCGGCATCCGCTGGGGCCGGGACGCGCAGGCCCGCGAGGACCTCGGGCTGCCGGCCTGCGTCGGGCACACCTGGCGCGCGGGTCTGGACCGCCTGCTGCTCGGCTACGCCCTGCCCGGCGACGGCACGCGGTTGCACGCGGGCCTGCTGCCCTGCGCGCCGATCGAGGGCTCGGCCGCCCGCGCGCTGGGCGGGCTCGCCGGGTTCGTCGACGCCCTGGCCGCGCTCGAGCGGCGGCTGGCGGGCAAGCGCGCGCCGGCGCAGTGGTGCGACGAACTGCTGCGCGTGACGACCACGTTCTTCCTCGTCGATGCGGCCGGCGAGGCGGAGCTCGACCAGGTGCGCGCGGCGCTCGCGGCGGCGCGCGCGCAGGCGGCGCGCGCGGACTGCCGCACGCCGGTCGACGCCGCGGCGATGGCCGCCGTCGTCGCCGGCGCGATCGAGGCCGCGCCGGCCCGCACCCGCCTGCCGGGCGGCGTCGCGACGTTCGCCGCGATGGTGCCGCTGCGCAGCCTGCCCGCGCGCGTGGTCTGCCTGCTCGGCATGAACGACGGCGCGCTCCCGCGCCGCCAGCCGCGGCCCGGCTACGACCGGCTCGCCGCCCGCCCGCGCCGCGGCGACCGCTCGCGCCGCGAGGACGATCGCGGGCTGTTCCTCGACGCGATCCTGTCGGCGCGCGACGTGCTGTACCTGAGCTACGTCGGCCGCGACCAGCGCGACAACTCGCCGCGACCGCCGTCGGTGCTGGTCGAGGAACTGCTCGACTGCGTGCGGCGCAGCCATGCGGGCGCGCCCGGGGCCGAGCCGGCCGCCGGGCTCGTGATCGCGCATCCGCTGCAGCCGTTCAGCGCGCGCTACTTCGACGGCGGGCCGCTGTGGAGCTATGCGCGCGAGCAGTGCGCGGCGCTGGTCGCGCGGACCGCGGCCGGCGGCGCGGCCCCGGCCCCGTTCATCGGCGGCGACCTGCCGGCCACGGACGCCGGCGAGCCGGCGGCGCTCGACGTGGCCGGCCTGCGGGCGTTCTGGCGCAACCCCGCGCGCGCGCTGCTGCGCGACGGGCTCGGGATCACGCTGCCGCGCGCCGAGGAGCCGGTGGAGCGCTTCGAGCCGTTCGCCCTCGAAGGCCTGGCGCGCTGGCAGCTCGGCGATCGGTTGCTGGGACTGCTGCTGGCCGGCCATGCCCCGGAGGCGGTCGCAGCCCTGGTCGACGCCGAGGGCCGGCTGCCCCACGGCGCGGCGGGCGCCGCCGCGTTCGCCGAGGTCGAGGCGGCCATCCGGCCGCTGGCGGCCCGCGTCGCGCAGGCCCGCGCGGGTCCGCCGCTGCCGCCGCTCGCCGTGGCGCTGGCGCTCGATGGCCTGCGGCTCGGCGGCGAACTCGACGGGCTCGACGCCGGTGGCCTGCTCGACTGCACCGCCTCGAAGCTCGCCCCGCAGCACTGGCTGGACGCCTGGCTGCGGCACCTGATCCTGTGCGCCTGCGCGCCGCCCGGCGTGGCGCCGGCGAGCCGCTTCCTCGCGGCCGACGGCGGGTTCGAACTGCCGCCGCTGACACCCGCGGACGCGCTGCCGCCGCTCGCGGCGCTGGCCCGGCTCGCGTGGACGGGTCGCCGGCGGGCCCTGCCGTTCTTCCGCAAGGCCTCGGCCGCCTATGCGCGCGCCGCGCTCGCCGGAAAGGCCGATCCGGACGCGCAGGCGCTCAAGGCGTGGACCACCGATGCCAGGCACCACGGCGACGACGAGGATCCGTGGGCCGGCTACCTGTGGCGCGACGCCGAGCCGCTGGCGCCGCCATTCGCGGATCTCGCGCTGGCCGTCTACCGGCCGCTGGCGGCAGCGGCCCCGGATTTCCTGGACTGAGAGGTCGGACCATGCCCTGGACGCCCCGTTGCACCCCGGCCGCTGGAGGCGTCGCCAGCGCCGCCAACTGCCGGCGCGCCGACCCGGTCGTCGGACCGTGAACCGCGCCGGCGCGGGCGACGGCCGGTCCGAAGTGCCGGCGCTGGCCGCGGCGCTCGACGGCGTGCAACTGATCGAGGCGAGCGCCGGTACCGGCAAGACCTGGACCATCGCGGCGCTCTACCTGCGCCTGATTCTCGAACGCGATCTGCGCAACGATCAGATCCTGGTCGTGACCTTCACCGAAGCGGCGACCGCCGAACTGCGCGAGAGGATCCGCGACCGCCTGGTGGAGGCCGAGGCCGCCTTCGCCGCCGCCGGCCCGCCCGGCGATCCGCTGCTGGCGGCGCTGCGCGCGCGCCATCCCGACACCGGCGCCGCGCGCGGCCGTCTCGCGCGGACCCTGCGCGCGTTCGACGAGGCGGCCATCCACACGATCCACGGCTATGCCGGGCGCGTGCTCGCCGACAGCGCGTTCGAGAGCGCGCTGCCCTTCGACGCCGAGCTCGTGGCCGACGACGCGGATCTCGCCGCCGAGGTGGCTGCCGACTTCTTCCGGCGCCGGTTGGGCGACGGGCATCCGCTGGCGGTACGGCGCGCG
>CAYOJP010000286.1:0-5035 GCA_964404305.1 uncultured Gammaproteobacteria bacterium | reverse complement strand
GAGCGCGGGCAGGAAGCGGTGCATGTGGTCGAAGACCGGCAGATCGAGGAAGGTCTCGCGGCGGAAGATCTTCAGGCCGCAACCGGTGTCGGGCGTGGCATCGCGCAGCAGGCGGCTGCGCACGCCGTTGGCGATGCGGGAGGACAGCAGGCGCACCCAGTCGTCCCGGCGCCGGGTTCGATGGCCGCACACGATGATGCGCGGATTGGCCGTGGCGCCCGCCTGCGCCCACAGGCCCGGAATGTCGGCCGGGTCGTTCTGGCCGTCGCCGTCGAGCGTGGCGATCCACTCGCCGCGCGCGACGCGCACCCCGGTGCGGATGGCGGTGCTCTGGCCGGCGTTGCGCAGGTGGCGGACGACCCGCAGGGGCGACGCGCCGCCCGCGGCATGCGCGGTCAGGCGCGCGAGCGTGGCGTCGGTCGAGCCGTCGTCGACCACTATCGTCTCGTAGGCGACCAGCCCGCGCAGGGCGGTGTCGACCTCCAGCACCAGCGCAACGATGTTGTCGGCCTCGTCGCAGGCCGGGATCACGACGCTCAGGCGCGGAGCGCCGGGCAGGGCAGCGGGTAGGGACGTGTCCGGGGGCATCGCTCGATCCGCCGCGCACCGGGAGGGGCGCAGGCGGCGCGATTGTAAGTGATCCGGCCCGGGCCAGACAGCCGGGCAAGGCCGGCGCGGGCGCCCGCAGCCGGCCCGGGTCTGCGATAATCGGGTCCGCCGTACCGGACACCTGCCGTCGTGATCCTCCAGCGCTACATCCACCGCGAGACCCTGCAGGCATTCGCCGCCATGCTGGTGCTGCTCGTGGCGATCTATGCGAGCACGCGGGCGGTCACCTACCTGGGCGACGCGGCCTCCGGGAAGATCGCCGGCGAAGTCATCCTCGGCATGCTGGTGATGAAGATCATCACCTCCATGCTCGTCATCCTGCCGCTGTGCTTCTACCTCGGCGTGCTGCTCGCGCTCGGCCGGATGCGCCAGGATCGCGAACTGGTGGCCATGATCGACGCCGGCTGCGGGCCGGTGTTCTTCCACGCGCAGGTGGCGAGGCTGGCCGGCGCCACCGCGGCGTTCATGGCGCTGCTGTCGTTCGCGGTGGTGCCCTGGGCCGAGCGCACGCTCGACGCCCTGGAGATGCGGGCCACGGACGAGGCCAATGTCAGCGGCATCGTCCCGGGGCGTTTCAAGGAGTATTCCGGCGGCGATCGCGTGCTGTTCGTCGAGGGGCTGTCCGACGACGAGACGGTCATGAACGACGTGTTCCTGCGCATCCGCGAGAGCACGCGCGAGGGCGTGCTGAAGGCCGACAGCGCGCGGCTGGAGAACGACCCGCAGCATCGCGGCCGCTTCGTGGTGTTCGCCGACGGCCGCCGCTACCTGGGCGAGCCGGGCCGCGCCGACTACAGCATCACCGAGTTCAGCCGCTACGGCGTGCGCCTCGCCGGCGGCCGCGACGCCGAGGGGGACCTCGCGATGGGCGCCCGCCCCACCCACGAACTGTGGCTGGAGGGCTCGGCGCATGCCCTCGCCGAGATCCACTGGCGGCTGTCCATGCCCGTCGCCGTGCTGCTGCTCGGCGCCCTGGCCGTCGCGCTGGTGCGCGCGCGGCTGCTCACCGGGCGCCTTCTGCTCGTGTTCATCGGCATCCTGGTCTACTTCCTCTACAACAACCTCCTCGGGATCTTCCGCACCCTGATCAAGCGCGAGATGCTCGACGGTGTCATCGGCCTGTGGCCCGTGCATCTGGCGCTGGTGCTGGCGGTGGTCGCGATCGAATCGCCCCCCTGGCTGCGGGCCCGGCGCGGCCGGCGCGAGGCGCAACTGCTCCCGTCGCCCTGAGACCGGGTCCCTTGCCGGGTGCGGAGGCGTGGCGTACCTTGGCCTCGCGCCGGTTCGGCGCCGCCCGTCTACCCCTCCAGCCAGGGAGCCGTCCATGGACATCGGGACCATCGTCTTCTGGGTCGTCGTCGCCGGCATCGGCTTCTACGTCGTCGGCATCTACAACGGCCTCGTGCGGGGCCGCAACGCGTTCAAGAACGCGTTCGCCCAGATCGACGTGCAGCTGCAACGGCGCTACGAGCTGATCCCGAACCTCGTCGAGACCGCCAAGGCCTACATCAAGCACGAGCGCGAGACGCTGGAGGCGGTCATCTCCGCCCGCAACACGGCCCAGACGGCGGCGAAGTCGGCCGCGGCGCATCCCGAGGATGGCCGGGCGATGGGCACCCTGGGCGCCGCGGAGGGCGTGCTCGGGGCGAGCCTCGGGCGCTTCTTCGCGCTCGCGGAGGCGTATCCCGACCTGAAGGCCAACACGACCATGCAGTCGCTGATGGAGGAACTGGCCTCGACCGAGAACCGCGTGGCCTTCTCCCGCCAGGCCTTCAACGATGCGGTGATGAGCTACAACAACCAGCGCGAGCAGTTCCCCAACAACTTCGTCGCCGGGCCGTTCGGCTTCCAGGAGGCGCAGATGCTGGAGATACCGGACGCCGCCGCGCGCGCGCCGGTGAAGGTGAGCTTTTCGTGAGCGCGTGATCCGTGATCCGTGCTTCGTGATCGGCGGTCCGGCGCGCGGGCAGGGTCTCCGGCATTCGGCTCCCGGGTCGGGAGCGAATCGCGGATGACCGCCCGCAATGCACGAATCACGGATCACGAATCACGGATCACTTCCCCGTGAATTTCTTCGAGCACCAGGAGCGCGCGCGACGCAACACGTCGCTGCTCGTATTCTATTTCGTCGTCGCGGTCGCCCTGATCGTCCTCACCATCAACGCCGGGGTCTGGGGCGCGCTGCTCCTGGCGGAAGCGCCCGGCGTCAGCCGCGACCTGCCGCTCGCACACCCGTACTGGCCCGCCGTCACCGCCGGGGTGCTCACCGTCATCGTCGCGGGGAGCCTGGTGTCGTTCATCCGTCTGGCCGGCGGCGGCGAGGCCGTCGCGGAGATGGTCGGCGCGCGGCGCATCCCGCCGGGCACGACGCAACCGGACGAGCGCCGGCTGGTCAACGTGGTCGAGGAGATGTCGATCGCCTCCGGCACGCCGGTGCCGGCCGTCTATGTCATGGACGGGGAGGCCGCGATCAACGCCTTCGTCGCCGGCTACAGCATCGACCGCACCGTGCTGGTGGTGACGCGCGGCGCGCTGGAGATCCTCGACCGCGACGAGTTGCAGGGGGTCATAGCGCACGAGTACAGCCACATCCTGAATGGCGACATGCGCCTGAACGTGCGGCTGATGTCGACCCTTGCGGGGATCCTGCTGCTCGGCCAGCTCGGCGGCTTCCTGCTGCGCGCCCTGCGGTACGGCAGTTCCGGTCGCGACCGCAATTCCGGCGCCCTGGTGCTGTACCTGCTCGGCCTGGGCGTCGCGCTGTTCGTCGTCGGCTACGTGGGCCTGTTCTTCGGGCGGCTGATCAAGGCGGCGGTCGCGCGCCAGCGCGAATTCCTGGCCGATGCGTCGGCGGTGCAGTTCACGCGCAACCCGGCGGGCATCGCCGGCGCGCTGTGGAAGATCGGCGAGGCGAGCGCAGGCTCGCTGCTCGCCAACCGGCATGCCGAGGACATGAACCACATGTGCTTCGGCGACAGCGTGAAGGTGGGTTTCGAGAGCCTGATGGCGACGCACCCGCCGCTGCGCGAGCGGATCAGGGCGATCGATCCGGGCTTCGTGGCGCGCCGCGTCGCCGGGCGGGCGGCGACGGCGGGGGTGCGCGCGGCCACGCCAGGGTCGGCAACGCCCGTGCCCGGGACCGCGGCCGGGTTCGCCGGCGGCGGCGCGGTCCGCACGACCCCGGCATTGCTCGTCGACAGTGTCGGCAATCCCGGCCCGGCCCACATTGCGTACGCCGGGCAGTTGCATGGGGGCCTGCCCGCGGCGCTGCTCGATGCCGCCCACGACGCGTCCGGCGCCCGCGCGCTGCTGTGCGCGCTGGTGCTGCAGGAATCGACCGCGTCCGTCGACGCCGCTCCCGGCGCGTCGCCCGAGGCGAAGGCGCTGCTCGACGCGGCCGCCGGCCTCGGACCGGCCCCGGGCGATCTCCCCGCCGTCGGACGGCTGCCGCTCATCGAGATCGCGCTCTCCACGCTGCGCGGCGCGCAGGCCGCCGAGCGCAGGGCCGTGGTCCGCGTCGTGAAGACGCTGGCCGCGAGCGACCGCCGCCTGACGAACTTCGAGCTGGTGCTGACGGTGCTGCTGGAGAAGGAACTGCTGCCGCCGGAGCGCGGGACCGGGAAGGTGCTCTCGCGTTTCGAACCCGTGCTCGGCGACATCCGCATCGCGCTGAGCGCGCTCGCGCGCGCCGGGGCGCAGGAGGCGGCGGCCGCGACAACCTACCGGCGTGTCGCGCAGGGCTTCGACGGTCTGGGGCTCGAGCCGCTGCCGCTGCCGGACGCCGCCCCGCCGCGCGTGGCCGAGGCCCTGCGCCGCCTCGCGCCCCTGTCGCCGTTCCTGAAGCGCTCCCTGCTCAACGCCTGCGCCGACTGCGTGCTCGACGACGGGCGCGTGGCACCCCCGGAGGCCGAGTTGCTGCGTGCGATCGCCGCCGCGCTCGACTGTCCGATGCCGCCTGTGGTGGCGCAGTCTCCCTGAGTCGGCAGGCCAGCGCGGCTGCGGCCATTCCTGCAGCAGACTTGCTCCAACGTTCGAACGAACGTTCCCGTAGGAGCGGGCTTGCCCGCGATGCTTTCCCAGGGGTCGGCACCAAGGCTATCGCGGCTGAAGCCGCTCCTACAGGCGCACTGCTCCAGCGTCTGAGCGGACGTTCCTGTAGGAGCGGGCTTGCCCGCGATGCTTTCCCAGGGGTCGGCACCAAGGCTATCGCGGCTGAAGCCGCTCCTACAGGCGCACTGCTCCAGCGTCTGAGCGGACGTTCCTGTAGGAGCGGGCTTGCCCGCGATGCTTTCCCAGGGGTCGGCACCAAGGCTATCGCGGCTGAAGCCGCTCCTACAGGCGCACTGCTCCAGCGTCTGAGCGGACGTTCCTGTAGGAGCGGGCTTGCCCGCGATGCTTTCCCAGGGGTCGGCACCAAGGCTATCGC
>CAYOJP010000285.1:0-5045 GCA_964404305.1 uncultured Gammaproteobacteria bacterium | reverse complement strand
GCTTCAGCCGCGATGGGGTTCGGCGCCAACCCCGTGGAGGGCTATCGCGGGCAAGCCCGCTCCTACAGGAACGTTCGCTCGACGTCGTGCCGGGGCGGGCCGCCGCGCGGCGGCGGCCTAGGCCGCCATCTTCGCGCCGACGAGCAGCAGCATGCTCGCGAGCGCCGGGCGCAGGAGATGCTCTGGCAGGCGCGCGCTGTAGCGGCTGCCGATCCAGATGCCCGGGAGCGAGCCGAGCAGCAGGCTGCCCAGCATCGCGAAGTCGACGCTGCCCAGCGACAGGTGCCCCAGGCCCGCGACCGCCGTCAGCGGCACCGCGTGCGCGATGTCCGTGCCGACGATGTTCGCGGAGCGGAGGCGCGGGTACAGGTAGAACAGCATCGCGGCGCCCAGCGCGCCGGCGCCGACCGACGACAGCGTGACCAGCACCCCGAGCACCACGCCACCGGCGACGGTCAGCGCGCCGCGGTGGCGTACCCAGGGCCCCGGCCCGGCGCGGGCGGCGCGCGCGGCGATCCGGCCCTTGAACAGGATGGCCAGCGCGGTCAGCACCAGGGCGATGCCGAGGGTCGTCGTGATCAACTCGTCGTAGGCAACACCGTGGCGGCCGAGGACGTGCAGGGCGACCAGCGTGGCGCCGGCCGCCGGCACGCTGCCCCCGGCCAGCAGGCCGCAGATGGTCCAGTCGATGGTGCCGTGGCGCTGGTGGACCCAGATGCCGCCGGCCTTGGTGCAGGCGGCGTAGAGGAGGTCCGTACCCACGGCCAGGGCCGGCTGCACGCCGAAGCCGAGCACCAGGATCGGCGTCATCAGCGAGCCTCCACCGACCCCGGTCAGGCCGACGATCGCTCCGACGAAGAATCCGGCAAGGGTGTAAGCGATATCCATGCTCATCGGGCTCCCGGTGCCGGGTCGGCAACCGCGGCTGACAATTTATCGGGCCCTGGCTATAATGAAAAAGAATATAAGGTTCTATTTTTATACTCTGAGCGGCGGGCCTGCCTCATGAAGCTCCAGCAACTGCGGTATATCCGGGAAGTCGCCCGCAACGGCCTGAACGTCTCGGCCACGGCGGAGGTGCTCTACACGTCCCAGCCAGGCATCAGCAAGCAGATCCGCACCCTCGAGGATGAACTCGGGCTGCAGATCTTCCACCGCAACGGCAAGCACCTGTCGTCGGTGACGCCGGCGGGCGCGGCCATCATCGAGAGCGCCGGGCGGATCCTCGACGAGGTCGAGAACATCCGCCGGCTCGCCAGCGAGCACACCGACCAGGCGCGGGGCAGCCTGTCCATCGCCACCACCCACACGCAGGCGCGCTACGCGCTGCCCCCGGTGATCGACGCCTTCATCCGCCGCTACCCGGAGGTGTCGCTGCACATGCACCAGGGCACGCCGATGCAGATCGCCGAGCTCGCCGCCAACCGCAGCGTCGATTTCGCGATCGCCACCGAGGCGATGGAGTTGTTCGAGAACCTCGTGATGCTGCCCTGCTACCGCTGGCACCGCAGCATCATCGTCCCGCACGGCCACCCGCTCGCGGCCGTGCAGCCGCTGACGCTGGAGGCGGTGGCGCAGTACCCGATCGTGACCTACGTGTTCGGCTTCACCGGGCGCTCGCAGCTCGACCGCGCCTTCAACGAGCGGGGGCTCAAGCCGCGCGTGGTCTTCACCGCGACCGACGCGGACGTCATCAAGACCTACGTCAAGCTCGGGCTCGGGGTGGGGATCGTCGCGCGCATGGCCTACGACCCGGTGGGCGATACGACGCTCGAGTCGCTGGACGCCTCGCCGCTGTTCGAGCCGAGCGTCACCAAGATCGGCTTCCGCCGCGGCACGCTGCTGCGCGGCTACATGTACGACTTCATCGAGCTGTTCGCGCCGCACCTCGGGCGCGAACTGGTCGAACGGGCGGCGCTGGCCTCGCAGGCCGAGGTGGACGCGATGTTCGCGGACGTGCCCCTGCCGGTGCGTTGAGCGCCGGCGCCACGCTCAGAGCAGGGTGCTCTCCAGCAGCAGGCGGGTCGGGATGAAGGTCCCGTGCGCGGACAGGTCGGTCATGCGCACCGTGCCGTCCTCCAGGCGCTCGACGATCAGGTGCATGCGCGAGACGTCGCGGAAGGACGAGTCCACCGCCACGTTGCACACGGTGTCGCGGCCGATGATGTTCTTGCCCCGCATCAGCTCGTGGCGCTCGCCGTTGGCGTCCACGAGCGCGAGCCCGTCGCCGTCGGTCTCGAGCTGGAACACGTGCTTGGACAGCCGCACCTCGATGTGGCCGGACGGCGGCATGGGGAAGGCCACCGCCTCGCCCTTGGGCAGCCGCCCGAACTCCGACGCCTCCTGCCGGGGCGGCTGCTCGAGCACCATCGAGTCGAGGATCACCGTCTCGCGCAGCGCGCCGGGACCGGCCGGCTCGGCGTCCGGCTCCTCGCGATGCCGCGCCTTGCCCTTCAGCTTCTTCACCGAGTAGGTGTACTTGATCACCTCCTGGCGCGAGGCCAGGTACTGCATGTACTTCACGAGCGCGATGCGGCGCAGCTCGTCGTACTCGTGATCGCGCCCCTGCAGCGCCAGCATGATGTCGCGCCAGTTGTGGTCCTGGGAGAACACGTGCGCGTCGACGTGATCGAGCTGCGTGGCGATGCTCTCCTGGCTCTCGATCGCCTTCGACAGGATGTCCACGAACTGCTTCTCGACGGACTTGATGCTCCTGGCTTCGCGCTTGAGCTCGTCCGGGCCCAGCGTGATGAGCTCGGACAGCTTGCGCGACGGCACCTCGGTGCGCCCGGTCAGGCAGAACTCGAACTCGGCCAGCGTGTTGAAGGAGATCTCCTGGCCGGCGATGGTGAGCTTGAGCGGGCGCGCGAAGAGCTTGTTGAACATTCTGCGGTTCCTTGGCGGTATTACGCCGGCGGCGCGTTGGCGCACGCGCGACGGGCGGTCCGGTCGACGAGGTGGCCGTTCCGGTGCAGATCGTACGCGCCGGCGGCGGCCGGGCCATGGGCCACTTCAAAAGCGTGACCGGTTTCGCACCCGTGGGCGCGTGTCCACAGCCCGGAGGCGTGCTCGAGCAGGCGCTCGTGCAGCGTTCCCGGGGCGCCGGTGAAGACGACCTCGGCATCGGCGGTGACGGGCAGCCAGTCGCCGCGCCCCGCCTCCGCGTCGAGCTGGCCCGGTCCCCAGCCGGCGAACCCGGCGAAGAACCGGATCTCGCCCGCAGCGGCCGCCGAACCCAGGAGCGCTTCCAGTTCGGCAGGGGCATCGAGGTGCCGCACGCCCTCCAGCACCCGCCGCCCGGGCGCGGCCGGATCGGCGCTGCGCGCGAGCACGCGGATGCTGTCCAGCCGCACCGGGCCCCCGAGCCAGATGCGGTCGGCGTCCGGGGAGAGCGCGGGCAGGTCGGGCAGCACCGCGCTGGCGCGGGTATCGGTGGGGCGGTTCAGGATCACGCCGTAGGCGCCGGCCGGGGAGTAGTCGACGAGCAGGACGACCGTTGCGCCGAAGTTGGGATCGGCGAGGGAGGGCGCGGCGACGAGCACCACGCCGGGCGCGAGATCGGTGAGGCGCGGCGGGTCGGCGGACACCGCCAGCGCGGCGGTGAGCAGGACGACCGTGCCGGGCGCGCGCCAACGCATGGCGTACGGTAGGCCGCGCCCCGGCGCGGCGCAAGCGCTCAGCAGGGGGGCTGCGCGGACCCGGCGGCCAGCGCCGCGAGGCAGGCGCGTCGCGCCGCTGCCGGTCGCCGCGCCAGCGCCCGGGCGCGGGCATGGAAGCGCGCGAGATCGCCGCCCTCGGCGGCGAGCAGCGCCTCCCAGCCGGGCACCAGGCCGTGATAGCTGGTGACTGCCGCCAGCCGCGCGTTGTCGATGCCGTCCGCCGCCCAGGCGTCGTAGCCGGCATACCCGTCCCAGCGTTCGCGGAACGCCGCGTAGCCGGCCGCGAACGCCGCGCGGGCGGACGCCTTCGCGCGCCGCCGCGCGGCCGTGTCCGCCGCCGCGGCGTAGTCGCGCGCCAGCGCGTCGCGGATGGCCAGCAGCAGGGCGGTGAAATCCGCGTCCCGCTCGCGTTCCAGCGCTCCCGCCCGCGCCTGCGCCGCGGGCAGCGTCGCACTCCAGCGGCGCCAGCCCTCGGCCCCGACCGCGGTCGCGAAGGACTCGTTGAACTCCGTGTCGTCGCGCGCGTAGGCCACGGCGTGCGCCAGCTCGTGGAAGATCACCTCGGCGAGGTGCGCATCGCTCCACCCGAGCATCGTGTCGAGCAGGGGATCGGCAAACCACCCGAGCGTCGAGTAGGTCGCCACCCCGCCGACCCAGACGTCGTCGCCGCTCGCGGCGATGCGTGCCGCTTCGGCGCGCGCCGCGCCCTCGTCGAACCAGCCGTGGTAGGAGAAGCAGCCCGCGAGCGGGTAGCACCACTGCCGCGGCGTCAGCGACAGCTCCGGCGCGGCGAACACGTTCCACACCGCGTACTTGCGCCCGAGCGCCGTGTAGCCGGTGTAGGCACCGGTGTCGGGCAGGTCCAGCGCGTCGATCGCGAAGCGCCGGATCTCGCGCACCCGCACGAGCCGCTCGCGCAGCGACGCCGGCGTGCCGGGTGCCGCGAGCAGCGCATCGATCGACTCGCGCCCGGCGATGATCTCGAACTGGCCGGCCGCCGCCTGCCCGAAATACCGCACGCCCGCGCACCCGGTCGCGCCGAGGGCGAGGGCGAGCAGGAGCGCGAGGCGGAGCGGAATCGGCATGGGGCGGCTGCCTGTGTAGCACGGGAGCCGGTGGACGCCTACCAGACTCGTGGTCCGGGGCAGGTTTGCAGTCGGCCGTTCGCGGCCTCACGCCCGCCCCCACGCAGGGCGGGGCAGCGCGGTGGTCCGCGCGGGAGCCTGCCCGGGATGCCCTCCTCGAGGTCGGCGCCCGTGACTATCGCGGCTGAAGCCGCTCCTACTGGAGCACGGCTTCAGCGTCTGAGCGTAGCGCCTGTAGGAGCGGGTTTGCCCGCGATAGCCCTCCCCGGGGTCGGCGCCGATGCCTATCGCGGCTGAAGCC
>CAYOJP010000284.1:0-5049 GCA_964404305.1 uncultured Gammaproteobacteria bacterium | reverse complement strand
CCGCGCCGTGGTCGCTGCCGGCGAATCTCGACTGGCTGAAGAGCTTCACGGTGCCGTGAACGGCGGAGCGCGACCATCGACCGCGCCGGTGCTCCGGGGGGGGGTCAAGCCCAGGTGCGGCGCAACGGCGCTCTCTGCCGCCTCGAACCGCAGGCCACCGCGCCGCACGCACACCGGGTGCGCCGGGCCGGTGCCCGCGCGCGGCGATCGCCGGGAATGGCGGCAAGCCGGGAACACGGCACCCTAGTCTGGCGCTTCGCCGTGGACACCGGCGTTTCTCGCGGCCAGCGTCGCCGGCGGCCACGACTGCAACGGCAACCCGGCGCTGGTCGCTGCCGGCCGGAAGTCGAGCGGCGCGAACCGGGCCCTGCCCGCCCGCCTCGACCGGCTCACGATGTTCACCACCCCCCTGACCGGACCCGCGCCGGCCTCAGCCGCCGCTCGTGCGCCGGTGCGGAACACGTACACGCCGCAGTGCCGCGCCGAGATCGAATGCCTCGACCACCAGCGCCGGCAGGAACGTCAGCGTCACGATGCCCGCGAAGAACAGGCCGAACAGCACGACGGCGCCGATGCCGCGGTACAGCTCGGTGCCGGCGCCCGGCAGGAACACCAGCGGCGCGAGGCCGCAGATCGTCGTGGTCGTGGTCATCAGCAGCGGTCGCAGGCGCGAGGCGACGGCGGACTGCACCGCCTCCAGCGCGGACGTTGCACCGGCGGCGCGGTTGCGCAGGGCCTGGTCGACGATCAGGATGGGATTGTTCACCACCGTGCCGACGAGAATGAGGAAGCCCAGCATCGTGATCATGTCGAGCGGCTGATGGATGGCGGGCAGACCGAAGACGGGCAGCGTCGCCCCGGCCGCGTTCAGCAGGGCCAGGCCGGCGATGCCGCCCCCGATGCCGACCGGCACGGTGGTCATGATGAGCAGCGGATGGCCCCAGTGCGAGAAGATGGCCACCAGCAGCAGGTAGCACAGCACCAGCGCGATCGCGAAGTTTCCCGACAGTGCCGCGCGCGTGGCGGTGAGCTGGTCGGCGGCCCCCGAGATGTCGAGTGACACCGAGGCGGGCACGACCCCATCCGCGCGCAGGCGGCCGACCAGGTCCTGCTCCACGCGGGCTACCGCGGTCTCCAGTGCCACGGCGCGCGGGGCAATGATCGACAGCGTCACGGTGCGGCGGCCGTTGACGCGCCGGATCGTCTCGGTGTCGACGGTCTCGACGATGTCCGCCAGCGCGCTCACGGGCAGGACGGCGCCACCGGGCACGTACACCGGCAGGTTCGGGACATCCTCCAGGCGCTGCCAGGGCCCGGCGGCGCTGTACAGGAAGATGTCGACCTTGTCGTCGGCCAGGAAGTACTCGTCGACGTAGGCGCCGTCGGTCAGGGCCGCGATGGCGTAACCGAACCCGCCGGCATCCAGTCCGAGCTCGGCCGCGCGCTCCCAGCGCGGATGCAGTTCGATGAGCGGTTGCCCGAGCGCGAGCGAGGGCGGGTCCGGGCGCACCTGCGGGGCGTCGAACAGTTCGTGCGCACGCTCGAAAACCGCCAGCGCCACCGCGTAGATCGACGCCAGGTCGGAGCCGGCGATATCGACGTTCACCGCGCGCGTGCCGCCGTCGTTGCTGGAGATGATCGAGCCCCGTGACGAGAACGCGCGCATGCCCGGGTACTGCCGGAAGTGCGCGTCGATCACGTCGATCCAGGCATCGATGTGCGCGGGGTCGCGGGTTTCGGCAATGACCCGCAGCTGCTGCGGCTGCACCCAGATCATGAGCACCGAGAGCGCCGGGACCGGACTCTCACCGCGATCATGGCGCGCCGGGTCGTCGTCGACGTAGGGCAGGAACTCGCGGTGCAGGCGCTGCGCGATCCCCGACATCTCGGTGAGGCTGTAGCCGGGCGGAGCGATCATGCTCGAGAAGGCCTTCGGTTCCTCGCCCTCCGGCAGATACTCGGTAGGCGGCGTCAGCGTCCAGAGCATGCCGGCGGTCAGCGCCAGCGTCGCCGCGATGACGACGAGCCGCCGCGGCCGCGTGGCAATCAGGCGCGCGACCGCCGGCGCGATCCTGCCGGCCGGGCGCTCCGGGCCGGTGGCGCCGCCGAGCACCATGCGGGCGGCGAGGGCGGGAACCAGCGTGACGGCGACCAGCATCGAGACGAGGATCGAAGAGGCGATGGCAATCGCGATGTCCGAGTACAGTTGCCCGGCCTCCTCGCGCACGAACAGGACCGGGGCGAACACCAGCACGGTCGTGAGCGTGGAGGCGAGTACCGCGGGCCATACCTCCCGCACTGCCGCCAGCGCGGCGGCGAAGGGCGCCAGCCGCCGCTGCGCGCGCTCGATCCGCTCCAGCACCACGATCGTGTTGTCGACGGTCATCCCGATGGCGAACGCGATGCCGGCCAGCGAGATGACATTGATGGTCCGGCCGGCGGCCAGCAGCCCGATGAACGCGGCGATCGTGCAGATCGGGATGCCGGCCACGGCCAGCAGCGTCGCAGGCACCGAGCGCAGGAACAGCAGCATCACGACGGAGGCGAGCGCCGCGCCGAGCGCCAGGTTCACCCAGACGCTGCGCACGGCGGCCTCCACGTAACGCACGTCGTCCGTGGTGAGTGCCATCTGCATGCCCGACGCCTGCAGCAGGCCCCGGTTGAGATCGTCCACCGCCGCCATGACGGCGTCCTTCACCGCAATGACGTTCGCACCGGTGGTGCGGCGGACCGACAGCGTGATGATCGGCTCGCCGTTCACGAACGGGCGGGCCCGGACCTCGAAGTGGTGCAGGCGCACCTGCGCCACGTCGCCCAGCCGCACGAGCGCGTCGCCCTGGCGGCGCAGGATCAGGTCCTCGAGCGCGGCGAGATCCTCGAAGCGCCCGACGGTGCGCAGCAGGTAGCGGCGCTTGCCGCTGTCGAGGTCGCCGCCGGAGACATCGCGGTTGCGTGCCCGGATCGCGTCACGGACCTCCTCCAGGGTGATGCCTCGCTCGGCCAGCCGGGCGGCGTCGACGTGGATCTGCACCTGGCGGCGCGCGCCGCCGCGCATCTCGGCCTGGGAGACGCCGGGAACCCGCTCGATGCGGGTACGGACGTTGTCGTCGATGAAATCGAGCATCGCGTCCATGTTCAGGCCGGCGGGATTGCCCGGCAGCGGCGCGATGCGGAAGTACAGGAAGGCGTTGTTCGAGAACGAGGTCGTGAACAGGCGCGGTTCGTCGACGTTCTCCGGGTAGTCGGGCACCTGGCTCAGGGCATTGTTCACGCGCACCAGCGCTTCGTTGATGTCCACGCCGAAGGGGAACTCGAGCTCGATGCGCGCCTCGCCGGTCGTGGCGAGCGATACCATCCGGCGCAGGCCCGGAATGTTCCGCAGGTACTCCTCCTGCTCGATGACGAGTTCCTTCTCCACGTCCTGCGGCGTCGCTCCCGGCCAGATCGTCTGGACGGTGACGGTGCGCACGTCGAGGTCCGGGATCATCTGCACCGGCACGCGCAGCACGGCGATGATGCCGAACACGCACAGGATCAGCGCGCCGACCGTGAGCAGGGTGCCCCGGGAGAGCGTCGCGGCGAGCATGCCCGGCGTACTCAGTTTCCGGCCAGCACGCGCACGTTCTGGCCGTCGCGCAGGGTTTCGTTGCCGCGCAGGATCACGCGTTGGCCCGCTTCCAGCCCGGCGCGGATCTCGATCAGGGGCCCCGCGGCCCCGCCGATCTCCACGCGCCGCTCGCGCACGCTCGGCGGGTCGTCGGCGACGAGCAGCCACACCCGCGCGCTGCCGTCGGGATGGCGGATGACCGCGTCGCGCGGCAACGTGAGCACCGGGGCCGTGCCCGGCACGCTGAAGTACGCGGTGCCGGACATGCCCGGGGCGAGCAGCCCGGGCGGCGCGTCGACGCCGATGCGTGCGAGAAATGTCCGCGCCGTGGCGTCGGTCACGGGCACCCGGGCGAGCAGGTGTCCCGACAGCGCGCGGTCGGGAAGCGCATCTAAGCGCACGCTCACCGGCGCCTCCAGGTCGAGGGCGTGGTAGCGCTCCTGGGGGACGCGGACATCGAGCCGGACCTCGTCCGGCGCGACCAGGTCGAGGACCGTCGCGCCGGTCTCCACCCATTCGCCGGCTTCCGTGTGCTTGCCGGTCACGACGCCGGCGAAGGGCGCGATCAGCGTGTGCCGGGCCTGCTGCTCGAGCTGCTCCCGCCGCTCCACGGCCAGGCGTGCGACCAGCGCCTCGTTGACGCTCACCTGCGCCGCCGTCGCCTCGACCTGGGTCGTTGCGACGGTCCGACGGGCGGCGAGCTCGCGCGCCTCGCGGTGCAGGCGGCGTGCTTCCGCCAGCGTCGCCTCGGCTTCCGCCAGCGCCGCGGCGGTGCGCTCGACGGCCAGGGTCGCGAGCGTCGCGTCCAGCTCCAGCAGCGGCGTGCCCTGTTCGACGTGATCCCCGGCATCGACGTACACGCGCGCGACCAGGCCGGCGGTGCGAGGCGAGAGGGCGGCCTGGCGCGCCGCGGTCACGGTGCCGGACGCGGGCACGAGCTGCGTCAGCACCTGCCGCTCGACGCTGGCGAGGGTGACCGGAGGCGGCTCGTCGGCTGCCGTGCCGATCGGCAGCGCGGCCACGACGGCCAACGCCCGCGCGAATCGCGCGGGGAAGCGAGCACTGCCTGAATTCATCGTCAGCCCCGACTCAGTGGCGGCGCACCCGGAGCGTGGACTCCGGGCCGCGAGTGACAGTTCCCGGCAGCGCCGGCCGGTGGCGCGACGCGCCGGTGCAGGCCGGTCGCCCCGGCCATTCAAACGCATCGGTAACCACCCGTACAGGGGCCGGGTGCGGGAGATTGGCGCACGCCGGGTTGACGCCGGACAGGGTTTCGCGGTGCTCGGCCCGTTAGTGTCAGCGCATGGATGCCGCACCTGGCCGGGGTTCCCGACCGCCGCTCGCGCTCGCGCTGCTGCGGCGCTGGGTCGCGGCCTGGATGTTCGTCCGCCGGGTTCCCGCCCTGGAGCGCGCCGCCTGGTGGCTCAGCGACCGCCTCTACG
>CAYOJP010000283.1:0-5087 GCA_964404305.1 uncultured Gammaproteobacteria bacterium | reverse complement strand
GAGCTCCGTATCAACGTCGGAGCAAGGCTCCTGTAGGAGCGGCTTCAGCCGCGATAGGGATCGGCGCGAGCCCCGGTCCTGGCGGCATGGCGGTCCGGACGCAAGGGCCGGCAACTGGGTATGATCGCCGGAACGCGGACGTCGGTCGTACCGCTGTACGGCAGCGACGCTGCAGGGCCTGACCGGCATCACGGGGAGATGGCACACGATGTACGTCAAGAAAATCCTGAGCCTCGACGACGTCAAGCGGGTCGCCGCCGCGGCCGAGGCCGAGGCCCGCCGGAACAGCTGGAACGTCGTCATCGCCATCGTCGACGACGGCGGCCACCTGATGTACCTGCAACGGGAGAAGGTGCAGCTCGGCAGCATCGAGGTCGCCATCACCAAGGCTCGGGTCGCGCTGATGTTTCGCCGGCCGACGAAGTTCTGGGAGGAACTGGTCGCCAGCGGCCGGCAGGGGTATCTGGCGATGCCCGGCATGCTGCCGATCGAGGGTGGCGTGCCGCTCGTGCACGAGGGCGACATCGTCGGCGCAGTCGGCGTCAGCGGCGTGAAGTCGGTCGAGGACGGGCAGATCGCCGCCGCGGGCGCAGCGGCATTGTGATCGGCACGCTCCCGCGGCGCGCCGGGAGCCTCGGGCTCCTCGTCCTGCTGCTGGCCGTGCGTCCGCTCCCGGCCGGCGCGGCGGACGACGTCGAGGCCGCGCTCGCGGACTGGGCGGCGGTGCTCGCCACGCGGGTCGATGCCGACGGGCGCATCGATTTCGCCGGGCTGGCCGCGGATCGCGCCGCGCTCGACCGCTATGTCGACTGGATCGGGCGGGTCTCGCCGCTGACGTCACCGGCGCTGTTCCCCGGTGCCGCGGACGTCCTTGCGTACCACCTGAATGCGTACAACGCGCTGGCCATGCACGGCGTGATCGAGACCGGCATTCCGAAGGCATTCGGCTCGGTCCTCGCCCGGGCCTCATTCTTCCGCCTGCGGACGGTGACTGTCGGCGGGCGCCCGCTGTCCCTGCACGCGTACGAGAACGACGTGATCCGCCCGCTGGGAGACGCGCGCGCGCACTTCGCGCTCAATTGCATGGTGCGCGACTGCCCGCGCCTGCCGCAGGTGCCGTTCCGGGCCCCGACGCTCGACGCCCAACTCGACTCCGCCGCGCGCGAGTTCTTCGCCAGCCCGCGCCACCTGCGAATCGACACCGAGGCGCGAGTCGTGTGGTTGTCGGCCATCCTGGACTTCTACACGGAGGACTTCGTCGCCAGTGGCGCCCCTGACGACCTGCCCGCGTACGTCAACAGGTACCGAGAAACGCCCCTGCCGGCCGGCTACCGCGTGCGGTTCGCACCGTATGACTGGACGATCAACCGACAGTGACGAAGAATGCGGCTGACGTCGAACCGACCGGAGCGCCGCTACCGATGAGCAGCCTGCCCCCCTGTCCCGCCTGCGCGTCCGCCTGGACGTACGAGGATGGCGCCAGCTGCGTCTGCCCCGAGTGCGCGCACGAGTGGCGGCAGGATGCGGCAGCGCAGGCCGAACCGGCGCGCATCGTGCGCGACGCCAACGGCAACGTGCTCCAGGACGGCGATACCGTCACGGTCGTCAAGGATCTGAAGGTGAAAGGCACCTCGGCGGTGGTGAAGGTCGGTACCAGGGTCAGGAACATCCGCCTCGTCGAGGGTGAGCACGACATCGACTGCCGCATCGAGGGAATCGGTGCGATGGGCCTGAAGTCGGAGTTCGTGAAGAAGGCCTGAGACGCCGCCGGCCCGCGCCCGGGTCGATGGCTCTCGCGGCGCGAGGCAATCCGGGGGACCGGGATCGGGAGAATCCGCATGGCTTACGACGAGGGGCTGGCCGAGCGTATCCGGGACGTGCTGCACGAGCGTCGCGATCTCGCCGAGCGCCGCATGTTCGGCGGCATCGCCTTCCTGGTGGCGGGGCATCTGACCGCGGGCATCATCGGCAACGACCTGATGGTGCGCGTCGGTCCGGAGCAGCATGCGAAATTGCTGAAGCAGCCGCACACCCGCCCGATGGACTTCTCCGGGCGCCCGATGCGGGGCTACCTGTTCGTGGCCGCGGCCGGCATCGAAGCCGATCGGGATCTGGACCGCTGGATCGGACTGGGGCTGGAGTACGTGCTCGGGCTGCCGGCGAAGACACCTCCGCCGCCCAGGGCTGTCGGCAAGAAGCAGGCGGCGAAGGGAACGGCGGCGCCGCGCAAGCGCTGATGCCGGGCCTGGCTCAGCTCTTCACGGCCGGTTGACCATTGCCGCGGCCATCCGCACGAAGGCGTCGTCGATGAGACGGGCCACGTCCGGGGCGACGCCGGTGTCGGCCATGGCGCGGCGCATGGCGTCGGTCCACTGGCGGGAGACCGCCGCGTCGATCGCCACCTTCCCGTGCGCGGACATCACGCAGGCCCCTGGATGCTGTTCGAACCAGTCGAGCGGACCGCCCAGCCAGGCGGTGAGGAAGCCCGTGAGCGAGGCGCGCATCGGCGCGAGATCCGGCGCGTGCAATGCCCGCAGGGCGGCGCAGGCAGGATCGCCCTCCATCAGGTCGTAGAAGCGCTGGACCATGGCGCCAACGGCAGGCCGGCCGCCGATGAGGTCGTAGGGCGTCTCGCGCACCGGCGGTGCGACGTCTTCACTGGCGGCGTTCATGGGCAGTGGGCGTCTCCTGGGGAATGGCTGGAGACGAGGGTACCGCGAGAACCCGGCAGGGAAGATTGCGCTACATCAAGCCCGGCGCCACCCCGTCAGCCGTCCTTCGATTCGTCCCGCCCGAACACCTTCCCGACGATCCCCGACACCTTCGCCAGCACGCCTGCCTCGGGCGCTGGAGCCGGCGCGTCGGCCTGCGGTTCCAGCCGCTTGCGGATGTTGGCGATGAACTCGTCGCTGATGGAGTCCGCGATCTTCTTCATCACGCCGCCGGCGAACTTGCCCAGCCGGCCGACGATGTTGATCTTCGAGGTGTAGGTCACCGCGGTGAGGGCCGGTTCGCGCTCTTCCAGGGCCAGCGTGCTGTCGGCGCTGATCCGGCTGGCCTTGCCGCCTTCCTCGCCGCGAGTGACGTAGCGCGCGAACTCCGGAGCGCGCTCCTCGGCAGCCTCGACCTCGACGTTGAAGCTGGTCTTGATCGGGCCGACCTTCACTCCGATCACGGCGCGGTACCTGCCCGCGCCGAGGACCTCCACGTGCTCGCAGCCCGGGAGGCACGGGCCGACCTCCGCGGGGGAGGTGATGAAGGCCCACACGACCTGTCGGGGCGCGGCGACGGTAAAGGTGCGTTCGATGTCCATGGAAGTCTCCTGACGGTGCGTCGTGCTGCGCCGCGACGGGACGAAGTCGGTGCCGGGGGCGGCTTGTTCGCTCTACATACGGCGGCGTATAGTGGACCACGTACGGGGGCTCGAGGCCAGCATAGCGCGCCCAGACGTCGCGTGCGGGCCGCCAAGACGGTCGCGAGGCAAAATGCGCGACGGCGGGCGCAGGTCGGCCGTCGCCTCTTCCCGTGCGCCTGCCCGCCAGGTGCCGGCCGCCAGCACCGTCCTCGACAACGAGAGGAGGGCAGCCGTGGCACTGCGCAGTCTCAAGGAATTCTGCCTCCCGTCCAGCGGTGCGGAAGTCGTCTCGCTGCTCGGCAAGTACGGCGACGGGGCGCTCGTCCTCGCCGGCGGCACCTTCGTGCACGGGCTGGAGGCCCGGGGCCTCATCGCCCACGTGGAAGCGCTGATCGATCTGCAGCGTCTGGGTCTCGCCACGGTGACCAATGACGGCGGCAGCTGGCGGGTGGGGGCGACGACGACCTTCGCCACGCTGCAGGCGGCGGCCCGCGCTGCCGGCGCCGGCATGGCGGCGATCGACGATGCACTGACCTACCCTCCCAACCAGATCCGCAATGTCGCCACCATCGGCGGCTGCCTCGCCGCGGCCTGCCCGTTCTTCGACCTGCCGACGGTGCTGCTCGCCCTCGACGCCAGCGTCACGGCGGAGAGCGCGACAGGGCGGCGTACGCTGCCGGTTTCGGACCTCTTCGGCGGTCTGTTCGTGAACACGCTGGAGCCGGCCGAGTTCCTGGTCGGCGCGAGCCTGCCGGTGCCGGCAGCGAAGACCGCCAGCGCCTTCCTGAAGCTCGAAACCAACGCCAATGACCTTGCCATCGTCAACGCGGCGGTGCGCTATGCGCTCGACGGCAGGGGACGCATCGCCGACGCGCGGGTCGCCCTCGGGGGCGGCGTGGACGAAAGGCCGGTGCGCTCGCCCTCCGCGGAGCAGGTGCTGAACGGCGCGACCCCCGGGGAGGAAGCGTTCAGGGCCGCCGGCGAAGCGGTCGGTTCGGACATCGAGCCGATGTCCGATCACCGCGCGTCAGGCCGCTACCGCAAGGCGGTGGCGAAGGTCATGGTGGCGCGGGCGCTCGCCCGCGCCGCGGCGCGGCTGTAGGGGGGAGGTCCAGGCGATGAAAACGCTCATCAACATCGAAGTGAACGGCGAAGCGCACGAACTGGCGGTGCAGCCCGATGACACGCTCCTGAAGGTCCTGCGCGAGGACCTCGGCCTCGTCGGTCCCAAGCGCGGCTGCGACAGCGGCGGCTGCGGCTGCTGCACGGTGCACATGGACGGCAAGGCGGTGTACGCCTGCATGCAGTATGCGGTCTCCGTGCAGGGCCGCAAGGTGACCACGGTGGAGGGACTGTCCCGCGGCACGACGCTCGACCCGCTGCAGGATGCGTTCATCAAGGCCGGTGCCGTGCAGTGCGGCTATTGCACCTGCGGCATGATCATGGCGGCGAAGCAACTCCTGGACGAAGTGGACAAGCCCGACGAGGACCAGATCCGGCAGTCGATCGCCGGCAACCTGTGCCGCTGCACGGGCTACACCAAGATCGTCGACGCCATCGCGCTCGCCGCGGGCACCTGAAGGGAGCTCGCCCATGGACGCACCGGCCAGGTGGACGTATAGCGCGAGGCATAAACAGCAGAGCGTAATTGTGCTGCACCTGACGTTGGGACGCCCTGGGCGCCGGTGCCGGGCGGGTTCGCGGCGACCGTGAGCGCGCAGGACGCGCGCGA
>CAYOJP010000282.1:0-5095 GCA_964404305.1 uncultured Gammaproteobacteria bacterium | reverse complement strand
CGGGCGGGTCCGCGGCGACCGTGAGCGCGCAGGACGCGCGCGACCGAGCGCTACATGGATGTACTCGAGCGAGTCGCGGCGGACCCGCCCGGCACCGGCGCCGGACGGAGTGACCGACATTTGCGCGATGCCATTCAATGTGTCAGGCGGGCAGACTCGCGGACCGCACGGCCGCGAGCGCGGCATCGAGCACCTCGACGCCGGCGCCGGGGCGCGGGCTGCGCTCGGACAGCAGGCGCCGCCAGGCGCGGGCACCGGGCTGGCCCTGGAACAGGCCGAGCAGCGGGCGCACGAGTTCGGGCAGCCGGGTGCCCGCGGCCAGTTCGCGCGCGACGTAGGGCCGGTAGGCGGCGACGACCCCGGCGCGCGTGAGCGCGACTGGCGCGGCGCCGTACAGGCGGCCGTCCACGCACGCCAGCAGCCATGGATTCTGGCAGGCCTCGCGGCCGATCATGACGCCGTCCACGGCGGAGAGCTGCGCCGCGGCCTGTTCCAGCGTGACGATGCCGCCGTTGACGACGACCTCGAGGTCCGGGAATTCCGCCTTCACCCGGTGCACGCGGTCGTACATGAGCGGCGGGAGCTCGCGGTTCTGCCTCGGCGACAGGCCGGACAGCCAGGCCTTGCGCGCGTGCAGGATCAGCGTCCGGCAGCCGCCGGCGCGCACGTGCGCGACGAAGTCCGCCAGGAACTCCCAGGAGTCGAGCTCGTCGATGCCGAGCCGCGTCTTGACCGTCACCGGGACAGTGACGCGCTCGCGCATGGCCGCGACGCAGGCGGCCACCAGCGCCGGCTCGGCCATGAGGCAGGCGCCGAAACGCCCGGACTGCACACGGTCGCTGGGGCAGCCCACGTTCAGGTTGATCTCGGCATAGCCGGCCGCCTCGCCCGCCGCGGCGCACGCCGCCAGCGCCTGAGGATCCGAGCCGCCGAGCTGCAGCGCCGTGCGCCCTTCGTCGGCATCGCGAGCGAGGTGGCGCGCGGCATCGCCGTGCACGAGCGCGCCGGTGGTCACCATCTCGGTGTAGAGCAGAGCCTGCGCGGTAAGCAGGCGCATGAAGCGCCGGCAATGGCGGGTGGTCCAGTCGAGCATCGGGGCGACGCACACAAGGTGCGTGCGCGCGTCCGCGGCCCCTGCGTCCGGCACGGTCAAGCGGGCACCCTGCGGGCGGCGGCCGCGTCCGGAGCCCGCGCAGGGGGAGGCGAGGGCATCAGCCGGTGCGTGCGCAGCGGGCGCGCAGCAGCGCGCCGGTGAACGACGCGCGCAGGTAGAAGCCGCGCGGCAGCGTGCGCGCCGGCGCCCCGTCGGCGTCCCAGGCTGGCGCGAGCGAACGGCCGTCCGCCGCCTTCGGACGGATCTGCAGGCACTCGCCGAGCGCGCCGCCGATGCGTTCCACCTCGCCCAGGGCGACCAGTTCCATGAGTTCCTCCCAGTCGGTGCGCAGCCGCCGCTCCTCCTCGGGGGACGGCGACCACAGGACGGCCGACCCGACGCGTCGCGCCCCGGGCGCGCGCCGGGGCGGGCTCTCGATCGGCACCCACAGCACGCGGGCGAGCTTGCGGCGCACCAGCGACGCCTCCCAGGTCAGACCTTCCGTCGCGGCGAGCGGCACGGTGCACACGTGGGTCGATTCGCGCGGCCGGCCATCCGCGCCGATCGGCACGGTCTTCAACTCGATGCCGAGCGCGGCAAAGTCCGGCTGCGCGGCGGAATCGCCCGGCGCGCCGAGGGCCGCCTCGAGCAGTTCGCCGGTCCAGCCCTTGGCGCGGCGCAGGTCCCCGGGTACCGGCCAGCCGTGCCGCGCGGCGATCTCCGCCAGCGGCAGGCCCGCGAGCGCGAGCGCACGGGCGAGAAGTTCGGCTTCGGTGGCGGGCGGCGGGTGAACGCTCATCGGTGCCCGGCCAGGAGCGTCCTCGCTCCGCAGCTCACTGCCCGCGGAGCGCCCCTCATCCCTGCAGCGCGTCCAACGCGTCGACGATCGTGTTGCGCAGGCACTCGATCTTCTGCGGGTCGGAGACGGGGCGGTGGTCGAGATCGGTGACGTAGAAGATATCCTCGACCCGCTCCCCGAAGGTGGCGATGCGCGCGTTCTGCAGGCGCACGCCGCAGGCCTGCAGCGCCATGCCGATCCGCGCGAGCACGCCGGGGCGATCGGTCGTGACGACCTCCATCACGGTGCGATCGTTCGCCACGTCGCGGTCGAAGCGCACCGCGGTCGGGATGCGGAAGTGCTGGAGCTTGCGATCGGGCCGGCGGTTGACCCGCAGCGGCGCGAGGTCCGGGCTCGCGATCGCCGCCCGCATCGCCCGCACGATCTCCTGGCCGCGCTTGCCGTCGGCCACCATCTCGCCGGTGCCGGCGTCCAGCACGAAGCAGGTGTCGAGCGCGTAGCCGTCGCGCGAGGTGATGATGCGCGCGTCCTGAACGGTCAGGCCGAGCTGATCGAGCGTGCGCGTGATGATCGCGAACAGTGCCTCGCGGTCGCGCGTGTAGACGAAGATTGCCGTGCCGCCCCGGCCGGTCTCCTCGCGCACCAGCACGAGCGGGAGTGCGTCCGGCGGGCAGGCGAGGATGTGGCCCGCGTGCCAGACGATCTCGTCCGGCGTGTGGCGCAGGAAGTAGTCCTCGTCGAGCCGCTCCCAGAAACTCTCGACGGCCGCGCGGCCGAGCTGCGTCCCGCCCAGGGAGCCGAGCACCGCCTCCTTGATCTCGGCGATCCGCTCGGCGCGACCGAGCGGGTTCTCCAGGCCCCGCCGCAGCGCGCGCAGCGCGGCGAAGTACAGCTCCTTGAGCAGGGAATCCTTCCAGCTGGTCCACAGCCGCGGGTTGGTGCCGCGGATGTCGGCGCAGGTCAGCAGGTACAGGTAGTTCAGGTGCGTGATGTCGCCCACGAAGCCGGCGAAGTCGTTCACCACCGTCGGATCGGAGATGTCCTTGCGCTGCGCCGTCATCGACATGACGAGGTGGTGGCGCACGAGCCAGGCGACCAGGCGCATGTCCCATTCCGGGATCTGGTGCAGGCGGCAGAACGCGATTGCCTCCTGTTCGCCCAGTTCGGAGTGATCGCCACCGCGGCCCTTGGCCACGTCGTGAAACAGGCCGGCGATGTACAGCAGTTCGGGCTTGGGGATCTGCGCGGCGATCTCCCGGCACAGTGCCGGCTCGTCGCCGGCCGGGAAATGGAAGTCGCCGGCCGGGAACCAGAAGTGGCGCATGTTGAGCACGACCATCACCGTGTGCTCGTCGACGGTGTAGACGTGGAACAGGTCGAACTGCATCAGGCCGGCCACCGACTCGAGCGCCGGCAGGTAGGCGCCCAGCACGCCGTAGCGGTGCATGCGCGCGAGCTCGAAGCCCACGCGGCGCGGCTGGCGCAGGATCTCCAGGAACAGGCTGCGGGCGCGCAGGTCGTGCCGGAAGGCGTCGTCGATGAGGTGGCGATGGTCGCGGATGAGCCGGATCGTGCTCGCGCGCACCCCCTTCACCGACATGTTCTGCTGCATCAGCAGGAACAGCTCGAGCAGCGCGAACGGGTAGCGGCGGAAGACCCCGGGGTCGCTCACCTCGATGTAGTCGTTGCGCACGCGGAAGCGCCGGTTGAGCGTCTGCACGCGGGCCTTGCGCCGGCGCCCCTCCGTGACCTCCTCGAACAGGGCCAGGAGCATCTCCGACAGGCGGCTCACCTCGTTCACCGTCCGGTAGTAGGTCTTCATGAACTGCTCGATGCCGGTGTTCGGCCGCCCGTGGTCGCGGTAACCGAACTGCTCGGCGACGCGGCGCTGGTGATCAAACAGCAAGCGGTCCTCGCGCCGGCCGGTGACCAGGTGCAGGCTGTAGCGCACGCGCCAGAGGAAGCGCTGCGCGGCCTGCAGCGCGGAGGACTCCTCGGCCGTAAGCACGCCGTGGTCGACGAGGCCCGCGAGCGTACCGGTGCCGAAGTGCCGGCGCGCCACCCAGGACACTATCTGGATGTCCCGCAGCCCGCCGGGCCCTTCCTTCACGTTCGGCTCGAGGTTCTGCGCGGTGTCGTCGAAGCGGCGGTGCCGCGCCACCTGCTCGTCGCGCTTGGCGGCGAAGAAGCGGCGCGCGGGCCAGATCCGGTCGGGCGCGACCATCCGCTGCATGGTCAGGAACAGGCGCTCGTCCCCGTCGATGAGGCGCGCCTCCATCAGGCTGGTGACGACCGTGATGTCGGCGCGCGCCTCGGCCTGGCATTCCCCGGGCGTGCGCACGCTGTGGCCGATTGCCAGGCCCAGGTCCCACAGAAAGGCGAGGAACCCCTGCAGTTGCTCGTGGACCGCCGGGCGCGCCCGGGCTCGCAGCAGCACGCCGATGTCGATGTCCGACTTCGGGTGCAGTTCGCTGCGCCCGTAGCCCCCGACCGCGATCAGCGCGCGACCCCGGCCGCCGAGGTCGAAGCGCCGCCAGGCATGCACGACGACCGCGTCTATGATCCGCGCCCGCGCGCGCACGCAGATTTCGACCGACTCGCCGGCAAGGAAGGCCTGGTCGATGCGATCCGCCGCCTCGCGCCAGGCGGCGCGGCATTCGCCTACCGGCATGGGGCCGGCCGCCAGGGCGTCCAGCAGCGGTTGCGGGTCGAGCAGCGCGTCGGGACTGGACACGGCGGCGGGCGGCGGGGGCCGCTCAGAAATCCTCGTCCGGGCGGCGCGTTAGCACCTCGCGCCCGTCGCCGGTCACGAGCACCGTGTGCTCCCACTGCGCCGAAAGGCTGTGGTCCTTGGTGACGACGGTCCAGTTGTCAGGGAGCAGCTTCACATGCCGCTTGCCTGCATTGATCATCGGCTCGATCGTGAAAATCATGCCCGGTTCGAGTTCCAGCCCCGTGCCCGGAGTGCCGTAATGGAGCACCTGCGGCTCCTCGTGGAAGATCTGGCCGATGCCGTGGCCGCAGTATTCGCGCACGACCGAGAACCCGGCGGCCTCGGCGTGCGCCTGGATCGCCGCGCCGATGTCGCCCAGCCGGGCGCCCGGGCGCACGGCGTCGATGCCTATGTGCAGGCATTCATAGGTAACCTCGACCAGGCGCCGCGCGCGAATCGAGGGCTCGCCGACGTAGAACATCTTGCTGGT
>CAYOJP010000281.1:0-5096 GCA_964404305.1 uncultured Gammaproteobacteria bacterium | reverse complement strand
GATCCGATCGGGGAAACGGTATCGGTGGCGGAGAAGGGCGTGCAGTCGGCCTATACGGGCAGCGGCGACGACATCCTGATCGGGGACGGCGGCAACAACTGGCTCGGCGGTGGCACCGCCGCGGATACGTTCCGGGGAGACGCCGGGGACGACGTCCTGCTGATCGATGCCTCCGACCGGCAGGAGGACATCGACGGTGGCGAGGGACTGGACACGGTCATCGTCATCGGCGAGGCGGGCGTGACGCTGAACATGGAGCAGGCGGACGTGGAGGTGGCCGTCGGCGGGCGGGGCAACGATATCCTGATCGCCGGCGGGCGGAGCAACACCTTCGTGACGGCGGGGGCGGGGGACGACGTCGTCATCGGCGGCGACGCCGACGACGCACTGTCGGGCGAAGCGGGCTTCGACCTCATCGACGGCGGAGCGGGGGACGATCTGATCCGCGGGCACCAGGACGCGGACCGGCTCATCGGCGGCGCGGGCGGGGACATCCTCGAAGGCGGGCAGGGCGACGACAGCCTGTTCGGGGGGACCGGGGACGACATCCTGAAGGGCGGCCAGGGCGACGATGCCCTGAACGGCGGCGCCGGTGTCGATATCGCCGACTACCGAGGGTCGTACGCCGACTATCGATTCATCCGGGGCGATGGCGGCTGGTGGGTGATCGACAAGCAGGGCGGCCGCGACGGGACCGACTTCCTGACCGACGTGGAGAGGGTCAATTTCGGCGACGTGTCGGCGCTGGAAATCGACCTGGCCAATCCGCTGCCGGTCAAGGACCTCGTGGACGCGGGCTTCGTGCGCGGGTCGTCGACTCCCTACGTCATTCCGTGGTCCACGCTGCTCGCGAACGACATCGAATTCCAGGGCCAGACCCTGAGCATCACGGCGGTCTCGGATGCGGTCGGCGGAACCGTCAGCGTCAACAACACCAACCAGACGGTCACTTTCACCCCTACCGCGAACTGGAGCGGGGTCTACGGGTTCAAGTACAAGGTCAAGGACTCCGCCAACAACCCGGGCGCATCGGTGGTCGACATAGCGACCGGCCAGAACGCGGAACTCGAGGCCACGGTGTTCCTGCGCACGGCCGACATGCCGTCGGACCCCTTGCTCCGCGACCAGTGGTACGTCAACGATACCAACCTGTTGCCGGTGTGGACGGAGTACACGGGGAAGGGCGTCCGGATCGGACAGTTCGAACCGGGCGGCGATTTCTCGGTCGGGCCCGAGATCTTCGACTACCGGCATCCCGACCTCGCCGCGAACGTGGATGCGCAGTGGCTGGCGTCGGGAGACGCCATCACGGACTTCTCGAACCACGCCACGCTCGTTGCGGGCGTCATGGTCGCCGACCGCAATGGCGAGGGCGGCATCGGTGTCGCGCCGGATGCGACGCTGGCCGGCTACTACATCGCGAACGATGGCAGCGACGTCAGTGCGCTGCAGAAGTACGACGAATTCGACGTCGTGAACAATAGCTGGTCGGTCGATCCGCCGTTCGCCGTCAATTTCAATACCAACGCCCCACTGGCGCAGCTCTTCGAGGACGCGGTTACGCTGGGTCGCGGGGGGCTGGGCACCGTCGTGGTCTTCGGTGCCGGCAACGACCGGCAGACGGGCGACAGCGCCAATTACAGCAGCCTGTCCAACAGCCGTGCAGTAATCACGGTTGGTGCGATCAATGCGACGACCGATCTCGGCGCGCTGCAGGTGTCGCAGGAGCCCTTCAGCAATCCGGGCGCCTCCATCCTGGTGTCCGCGCCGGGCTCGAATATCGCCAGCACCTCACGACTGCTGATGAATGCGCACGGCTCCACCTTCGGCGCCGATTTCGACGTGACGCAGGGCACGTCGTTCGCGACCCCCATCGTGTCCGGCGTCGCCGCGCTGATGCTGGAGGCGAATCCGAACCTGGGCTACCGGGATGTTCAGCAGATCCTCGCCCTCAGTGCGCGACAGGTGACCGATCCGAACACCACCTGGACGACCAACGGCGCCAGCAACTGGAACGGCGGCGGCATGCACACGAGCCTCGATTACGGCTTCGGCAACGTCGACGCGCTCGCGGCGGTGCGCCTGGCCGAGACGTGGGCGGCGGAGAGCACGCTGGCCAACGAGTATTTCATCGAGGTTGCCCAGGAGAACCTTGACCAGACGATATCGGACAGCGGTGCGGTCACGGTCAACTTCTCGGTCGGCGCGGGAGTCTCGCTGGAGCACGCTGAAGTCGCGGTCAACCTGAATCACGAAAGGTGGGGTGACCTCGTCATCACGCTCACGTCGCCGACGGGTACACAGAGCATGCTGATGGACCGCTACGGCAAGGCGCCCGGCAGCAGACCACGGCGTCCTCATAGCGGTGCCGAGCGATCAGCGTGGTCGCCAGGTTACTCAGGGCGGTCGCGAATTCCGGCCGGACTTGCAGCAATTCACGGTACGCTGCTTCGGCACCTGCGTAGTCCCGCAGATCGTGAAGCGCCATGCCGAGGAAACACCAGCCATCGGCATCGCGTGGAGCGCTCGCCAGCGCCTCGCGGTAGAGCTGTTGCGACGCCTTCAGGTCGCCGGTCTGATGGCGTGCTCAGCCTGCCTGCAGCTTTCCGTCCGCGGCAGGGCGCCGGCGCAGCACCCGCACGGCGGTCAGATTCGCGATGTCGGCGCTGGTGACGGATTCCGGCAGGTGGTATTCGGCGACGGGATCGAACGAATCCAGGAGCAGCCGGCCCACGTCGATGCCGTCGTCGAGCCAGCCTCGATCGGTGGGCACGGCGCGACGCAGGTTGTTGAGCACGTACAGGATCGCGCCATCGCGTAGTCCGGCTGCGAGGCGGGCAATGTCGTCGGCGGGCCGCAGGCAATGCTGCAGAACCCATACCGCCAGCGCATGGTCGGCGCGGAAGCCGCCGGCGACGAGCGCATCGAGTCCGGCCGGCGCACAGCAGGTGAAACGCGGGGAGTCGACGTACTCCAGCGCGTAGCGGCGCATCGCGGCGCTGGCATCGACGCCTACGACGCTGCAACCGCTGGCGTCGATGAGCGCCTTCGCGAGCCGTCCGATCCCGCAGCCGTAGTCGATTACGCAATCCTGCGGCCGCAGCCCGAGACGTGCGACGACGTCGGTGCGCAGGAAACCGGTCTCGTCCTGCCAGCGCCCGTCGGTCGTGGTACCGCGCTCGGGCGTGAGGATGATGGAGCGCGCCGCCTCGATCGAGGCGACTTCGAACACCTCGGGGCGGAATCGTGGTCGACCGGGGGGAGGACCGCCGCTGTTGTCCATTCCGTACGTCCGCCGCTCGATGCATTGCATCACGTGCCAGGACGATCTTGCGCTCGGCTCCCGCCGCCGTGCAATGGCGATGTCCGGCGGATGGCACGGCGGATCCGGCTACCGCGGACCAGTGGACAGGCTGCGACCGCTCACGCCGCCCGTTCTTCCGCCTCCGCCTTGATCATCCGCTCCAGCATCCAGCGCATCTGGCCGAGCGCCGCGTCGTGGCCGATCGAGAGCATCGAGCCCTGCGGATTCAGCACCAGGTTGCGGTGCTGGGCCTCGATCATCTCCTTGTCCTCGTTGAAGGCGCGGTAGGCGGCCTCCACCATCATGTCGACGAGGCCGGGCGCGTCGGTCTCGTGGCTCGCGCCCCAGGAGAAGTAATACTTCGCCGAGTCCGCGCTCTCCGGCGTGATGCCCTGCGCGGTACGCGAGGCGAGGATCAGCGCGCCGTCGGACGGCCCCTCGGTCGCGGTGCCCGCGGCGTGCACGTCGAACCGCATGATGAACGTGCAGGGCAGGAACACCTCGTACGAGAACACCATGTCGAGCTTCGTGCCCTGCGGGAACAGGTGCGCGACGAACGGCATCGGCGGGGCGCCGCGCAGCCAGCGCTCGACGTGGATGCTGCGGTCGGTGCGCGTGATCTTCGGCCGCGACGTCGCGTGCTCGTCGGTCCCGCCGAAGGTCTTGCGATGCACGTAGGTCAGGTGCGAGAAGTCGAGCAGGTTGTCGAAGATGAGCCGGTAGTCGGCCGCGAAGTGCAGCTCGCCGGTCTGCAGGTGCCAGCCGGGTTCCCCCGGACCCCAGCCGCGCGGGATGAGATCGGGGTCGGCCAGCACCGGGTCGCCCATCCACACCCACATCCAGTTGTTGCGCTCCGCCGTCGGGTAGGCGCGCACGCGCGCCTGCGGCGGGATGAGGTCCTGGCCCGGGATCTCGACGCAGCGCCCGTCGGCGGCGAACTTCAGGCCGTGGTACATGCAGCGCACGCAATCGCCCTCCAGCGCGCCCAGGTGCAACGCCGCGGCGCGGTGGCAGCAGCGGTCCTCGATCGCGACCAGGCTGCCGTCGCCCTTGCGGTACAACAGCACCGGCTCGTTGATGATGCGCCTGGGCAGCAGCTTGCCCGGGGGCAGGTCGGTGTCCCAACCGGCGACGTACCACAGATTGCGCGCGAACATGGGTATCTCCATCGATGCTGCAGGTCCGGGCACACGGTAGGGCGGGCGGCCGGACCCCGCAACGGCGCAGGCCCCTTACTTTGGGTGGGAGGTGCCTGTTCCGCATTGCAACAAAGGCGCCGGGTGGGGAATGCGGTACGCTGCCGGGCAATGCGCTTCGAGCACCTCATCCAGATCAACGATCCGCTGTTTCCACTGCTCGATTTCCTGACCCGGGCGCAGGTCTGGCGGGGCCTCGTCGCGCGCTGCGAGCGGCCGGTCGGCTTCCTGCCTGGGCTGGAGGGGGCTTCGATAGACGCGCGTTCGGACCTGCACGGCGTGACCCTGCTCGAGCGCACGCTCGACTTCGGCAGCTTCGCGGTGCACGACCGGGTGCGCCTGCGGCCGATGGTCGAGGTGCTGACGACGGTGGCCGCCGGCGCCGGCTGGGCTGCCAGCCGCCTGCGGATCACGATCGAGGAGCCGGCGCCGGACCTGCTGTTCCTGCGCTTCGTCTACGAAAGCGACGAGGTCGATGACGACGATCCGACCGCGAGCGTCACGCGCGCGCTGCGGCGTCAGGCCTACGAACGTTCCGACATCGACACCGTCATCCGCATCCGCCAGTTGGCGCAGGAGGGCGCGCTGGGGTGAGC
>CAYOJP010000280.1:4888-5103 GCA_964404305.1 uncultured Gammaproteobacteria bacterium | reverse complement strand
AGGAGTCCCTGCGCCTGGTCGACGCGCTGGCGAGCGGACTGCCGGGGGGCGGCACGCGCACTGCGGTGGCCGTGTCTGCGCCGGCCCGTGCCGGCGCGGGCCGGGTGGAGGGCTGGCGGGGCGAGGTGCTGGTCGCGCTCGAACTCGACGCGGGCGGGCGCATCCGTCGCTGCCACTGCCACGATCCATCGTGGCAGAACTGGCCGGCGCTGGAG
>CAYOJP010000280.1:0-4878 GCA_964404305.1 uncultured Gammaproteobacteria bacterium | reverse complement strand
CGACTTCCCGCTCATCAACAAGTCGTTCAACCTGAGCTACTCGGGCCACGATCTCTGATGTGGAAGATACCCGCCCGCTGGCTGCGCACCGGGATCGTCACCGAGCCCGCACCGCCCCGCGCGCGCCTGCCGGCGACCGGCGATGGACTGCACGACGAGCTGTTTGCGATCATGGGCAGGGCCCTGGCGATCCGGCACGTGGACGCCGGCTCGTGCAACGGTTGCGAACTGGAGATCCATGCGCTCAACAACCCGTACTACAACCTGGAGGGTCACGGCATGCGGTTCGTCGCGAGCCCGCGGCACGCCGATCTCCTGCTCGTCACCGGCCCGGTGTCGCGGCACATGGTCGAGGCCCTGCGCCGCACCTACGACGCGACGCCCGCGCCCAAGCGCGTCGTGGCAGTGGGCGACTGTGCCTGCACGGGCGGCATCTTCGGGGAGAGCTATGCCTGCGCCGGGCGGGTGGCGGGCGTGATCCCGGTCGACCTGACGGTTCCGGGGTGTCCGCCGCCGCCCGTGGAGATCCTGCGCGCGATCCTGACGGTGGCGCGCGGATGAGCGGGGATGCCGGGGCACGCAAGCGCATCGTGGCGAGTTCCACGCCGTACGTGCGCTCGCGCGGCGGCGAGCTGTCGCTGCACTTCGACCGGGTGCTGATCCAGAGCGCGATGGACCTGAAGCAACCGGACGCCCTCGTGCTCGACTACTCGCGCACGATGATGGCGTTCCTGCTGCTGCAGCCCCGGCCGCAGCGCATCGGCATGATCGGGCTGGGCGGCGGATCGATCGCGAAGTACTGCCACCGCCACCTGCCGCGGGCGGACTTCACCGCGGTGGAGATCGATCCGCGCGTGGTGGCGATGCGCAAGCGCTTCCACGTGCCGCCGGACGGGCCGCGCTTCCGTGTCGTGCAGGCCGACGGCGTCGCGTGGGTCAGGGGCGATCCCGGCACCCTCGACGTGCTGATGGTGGACGGCTTCGAGCCGGGCGGGCAGGTCCCGGCCCTGTGCACGGCGGAGTTCTATGCCGACTGCCGCGCGAAGCTGCGCGACGGGGGGCTCCTGGTCGTGAACTACTGGGCCGAGGATCCGGCGACGCGGACCTACGCGAGGCGGCTGCGCACGGCGTTCGACGGTCAGGCGGTCTTCGTGCGCGCCGCCGAGGGCGTCAACCGCATCGGTTTTGCCTGTGCCGGCGGCGGTTTCCCGCCGGCCGAGCGCACGCTGCGCACGCGGGCCCGGGCGCTGGCGCAGGACTGGGAGCCCGGGCTGCGGCCGGCGGTCGAGGAACTGCTGGCGGCGCTGGTGGCGAAGGGCCGCTCGAAGGGCTGATGAGGCGGTCGAGGCCGGCCCCACGGGCCGGTGCTCGCCAGGACGTGAACCGTGCCGGGTTGCCGGCCAATCCGGTGGCCATGCGCAACCTGTTCTCCATCAGCATCGTACGGCCGCCAACGCCGCATCATAGATTTGGTTACGAGCGCAGGGGAGCGGGTGCCTCCGAGCGGGGGCCGTGACTTCCCGCGCCGGGAACGAGTGCCGGTCGCACGGGGACGCGCCGCGACCCGCGATGGGCGGCTGGCGCAGCGCGTGCCGGGAAGGCCCGGCAGCGGCAGGGCTGGCCCCGCAGCCGCGACGCCGCATTGCCGTGGCGGCGGCCAGACGGCACCGGACGAGGTGGAGACATGCAGAGGCAGTGGTCGGCAGTGCGCGTACTCCTCGTCTTCTTCGGTCTCGCGGCCGCGGCCGGCAGCGGCGCGGCCGAGGTGGATCCGCCGTCGCGCGTCGCCCGCCTCGGGTACCTCGCCGGCCCCGTGAGCTTCGCGCCGGCGGACGACGAGCAGTGGGGACCGGCGGAATACAACCGGCCGCTGACCACCGGTGACCGGCTCTGGGCGGATGCGGGCGCGCGCGCCGAGCTCCAGACCGGCACCGCGGCCGTGCGCCTGGACGCGGAAACGGGCGTGGCCGTACTCAGCCTGGATGACCGCATCACCCAGCTCCAGTTGACGCAGGGCACGCTGAATGTGCGGGTGCTGCACCTGGAGGCCGGGGAGACGTTCGAGATCGGCACGCCGAATCTCGCGTTCGTGCTCCGGGAGCCGGGTGCGTTCCGGATCGAGGTGGACCCCGAGGGCCAGGCGACGACGATCGCGGTCCGCGAGGGGCGGGGCGATGCGTATGGCGACGGCGTGGCATACGTCATCGATTCGAGCGCCGCCTACCGGTTCACGGGCGCCGATCTGCGCGGCTTCGAGCGGGTCGACCGACGGCTGCGCGACGACTTCGATCTCTGGGCGGAGGAGCGCGATCGCAGCTACGCGAATTCCGTTTCCGCCCGCTACGTCTCCCGCGAGGTCGTCGGCTACCAGGACCTCGACACGCACGGCGCCTGGAGCGTGGTCCCGGAATACGGCAACGTCTGGTTCCCCGCGCACGTCGATGCCGACTGGGCGCCGTACCACGACGGGTACTGGGACTGGGTGGAGCCCTGGGGCTGGACGTGGGTCGATGCCGCGCCATGGGGTTTCGCGGTCACGCACTACGGCCGCTGGACCCACCTGAGAGGCGCCTGGGGCTGGGTGCCCGGCCCGGCGTGGATGAGCGCGTGCTACGCCCCGGCGCTGGTGGTGTTCTTCGGTGGCGACAACTTCCGGCTTTCGATCTCCGGGGGCGGCTTCGGTGGCATCGGCTGGTTCCCGCTGGGCCCGCGCGAGGTCTACCGGCCGCGCCATCGCATGAGCCGGGAATACTTCGAGCACGTCAATCGCAGCAATGCCCGCATCGACCGGTCGGTGATCAACAGGCACTACGGCCGGAAGCGCGACGGCAACACGAAGTACGTCAACCGGCACGTCCGGGGCGCCGCGATCGCGGTTCCGACGGCGACGTTCGCGGAGTCGCGCCCGGTGTCGCGGGATGCCGTTCCGCTGCCGCGCGGCACGCGGGTCGCTGCGCCCGTGGCGGAACTGCCGCGACCGGCGAGGCCCCGGACGCGTGTCGATGAACCCGCTGCCGGCCGCGCGCATCCGCCTGGCCGGGGGTTCCAGCGCCCGGTGGTTGTGCGCACGGCCCCGCCGGAGACACGCGGCGACGGGGCCGGCAGGCGCCAGGCAGCCGACCGCGACGCGCCGTCGGGCAGCGTCGGCGCGGATGACGGGCGGCCTGCACGCACCTCACCGGTCGTCAGGCGGGTGACCGTGCCGCAGGATGCGCCACCGACCGCGGGTCCGCCGGTCCAGCCCCGTCGTGAACGGCCGCCGGACGCCCCTGCTGCGCAGCCACGGCCAGCCGCGGAACGGCAGTTGCCGCGGAGCGACGAGCGGGCGCGACGCGGTGCTCCAGCGTCATCGGTCGGCGCGCCCGCGATGCAACGACCGTCGCCGCTGACCACGGAACGGGCCGGACGTGGCGAGGCATCGCCGCCGGCTGCGGCACCGGTGACGCAACGACCCTCTCCAGTGAGCAGTGAACGGGCCGGGCGCGGCCCGGCATCGTCACCGGCGGCGGCACCGGCGTCGCGACCGCAGGCGCCGAAGCGGGAGGTCCGGACCGGGCCGGGTCGACCGGAACCCAAGGTTGAATCGCAGGACGCGCGTGCGCGCGGGACCGGGCAACGCCGCAGCGTCGCGCAACCGCAGGACACGCCGCGGGCACCGGCGACGGCCGCACCGCCTGCGTCCGGGCCCGCGCCTGGCGTCCGCCTGCGGGAGGAGCAGCCGTCGATGGTGCCGCGAGCCGCCGCGCGACCCGCGGCACCCGCACCGGCACCGGCACGCTCGCAGGCGGCTCCGGCGACGGAGGCTGGCGAACCCGCTGCGAAAGGCAAGCGTCGCGCGGGTGACTCCGGTACCGGCACGGGACGCGAGCGCAAGAGCGCGAAAGGCGCGGCCGAACGAATGCGCTGAGTGCGCCCGGCCACCGGTCAAGCCGACGGGCGTTCGCTTCCCGGGCCGGCGGCGACCGGACGGCACTGCCTGCCGGGTGTCTCGGCGAGAGGCCAATGGGCGGGAGTGGGAACGGTCGCGGTCCGCCCGTGAACGCGGTGGCCGCGGGTTCGTGCGTCGTTGCCCGGGTTCAGATCTATATGTGAGGAGCGGAAACGTCGACCACTGCTCCCCGGCAGCGCCGCCCTCGGCTTTTCACCTTCGAGTGCAGCGCAATTCCGCTCTGCCATCTAGCAAGAGGCTCTGTCGGCGGTCCGGTGCACCGGGCACGGTCGCGGCGAGGCAGCCGCGCCAAGGCCGCGCGCTGACGGCGTGCTGCGGCGACCGCCGATGTCCAGGCGATTTTCGCCGCGCCGCGGGGAGGGTGACCCGCAGCCGTCCGCCGCCGCGGACCTGGGTATCCGTCTTCGGTGCGGACGCTGCGAGCGCGGATGCGCGCGGGAGGGGGACTGGAACTCCGGCGCCGCGGGACCTGCTGGCTGGCGGCGCCGCGGACGACGGCCGATCAGTCGCGCGGAATCGGCCCGTCGTTCGCCTGGGTCGCGTAAGGCACGCCGTGCCGCTTGAGGTAATCGCGAATCAGCTGCCGCACGACCTGCGAGGGCGTGAGGTCCTGCTTCGCACAGAGTTCTTCGAACGCCCGCTTCTTGAGCGGATCGACCAGGACGGTGAGACGGGCAGTCTTCTGTTCCATCAGCGTGCCTGGCGGTCGGATGATAACCAGATTGTAATCACAGGCGTGCTCGCTGCACAGGCCCGATGCCCGCCACGCCCGCCCGGGTATTGAACCGCAGCCCGGCAAACGCGGCGCCCCTGGCTGCGTCATCGGTGGCAAGCGGTGCGCTTTCGCACTCTCGCCGCCGCGGCAGGGGAGCGGCTACAGCGCGAGCGCGCCGAGGCTCGCGCCCCCGCAGACGTACCACGTCTGGCCG
>CAYOJP010000279.1:0-5140 GCA_964404305.1 uncultured Gammaproteobacteria bacterium | reverse complement strand
CCGAGCTCCCGGACGAGTATCTCGACAATCCGCTCGGCGGCGTGGCCGTCCCACAGCGGCGGGATCGCGCCCTTCTTGTAGCGTCCCGCGACGACATCGTCGATGCGCGCGAGCAGCGCGGCGCGGTCCGAGCCCAGCAGCGTGTTGGTGCCGATCGTCACGGTCACCGGGCGCTCGGTATTCTCGCGCATGGTCAGGCAGGGAATTCCCAGCCAGGTCGACTCCTCCTGCACCCCGCCCGAGTCGGTGACGACCGCCAGCGCCTTCGAGACGAGGCGGATGAAGTCGTGGTACCCGAGCGGGTCGGTGAGCGCCAGGCCCGGGACCGCCTGCAGCTTGTCGAGCAGGCCGTAGCCGGCCGCCGAGTTGCGGGTGCGCGGATGCAGCGGCAGCACGATGCGCCCACGCGCCGAGACCTGCGTCAGGGTGTCGGTCAGGCGCGCGAGCGCCTCGCGCGAGTCGACGTTGCTCGGACGGTGGAACGTGGCCACGAAATACTCGCGCGGCGTGAGGCCGAGCGTCTCGATCATCGGCGAAGCCTCGATCGCGCCGAGATTGCGCATCAGCGTGTCGATCATCACGTTGCCGACCAGGAAGCGCTTGCCCGGCACGCCCTCGGCGTCGAGGTTGCGCATGCCGGATTCCTCGGTGATGAAGAGCAGGTCCGAGATCTGGTCGGTGCCGAGCCGGTTGTGCTCCTCGGGCATCGTCATGTCGAAGCTGCGCAGGCCGGCCTCGACGTGGATGACCTTCACGCCGTGGCGTCTGGCCACCTGGGCGCAGGCGATGGTCGAGTTGACGTCGCCCACCACGAGCACGGCGTCGGGCCTGGTCCGGACGACGACCGGATCGAAGGCCTCCATGATCCTGGCGATCTGCTCCTCGCGCGTGCCCGAGCCCACGCCGAGGTTGATGTCGGGGCGCGGGATGCCGAGCTGCTCGAAGAAGACGTCGGAGAGCTTGTCGTCGTAATGCTGTCCGGTGTGCAGCAGGAGGGCCTCGATCGAGGGCGTTCGCCGCATGACGTCCATGAGCGGCGCGATCTTCATGAAGTTCGGCCGGGCGCCGACGATGTTGATGATTTTCAGCACTGCTGCATTGCTCCTTGGCTGGCGCGGTCGGATTCTCGGGCTGCCCGGGCGAGGTCAGGTGCGCGGCGTCAGCGGGTGGCGTCGTCCAGCAGCGCCCGTACGTGCCGGACCGGAATGGCATAGGTGATCGCGCTCGGATCGCGCAGAACGTCTTCCTTCTTGCCCTTCACGAAAACCTGGTTCACGACACCGATGACGTCGCCCGTGGCCGCATCATAGACCGGGCTGCCGCTGTTGCCGGGATAGGCGGTCGCATCGAGCTGGTAGACCTCGTAGGGGCGGCGCAGGAAGCGGATGTCGTCGGCCGACAGGGTGCGGGCGCTGTCCGCCGGCGCGATGATCGGCGTATGGGCGGAGACGATGCCGGAATGGGTTACCGGGTACACGCCCAGCACGCTGGCGATCGGAAATCCGGTGAGGGCGATGGCCGTGCCCTCGGGGCTCAGATCGTCGGCGCCGAGGGTGAGCGGCGGCAGGGCGGGCGCCCCGATGTCGAGCAGCGCCAGGTCGTGCCGCGCGTCGGTCCGCAGCAGGCGTGCCGGGCGCACCGTGGCCGATTCGCCGCGGCCGGTGACGATCACGAGTTCTTCCCGTCGGGCCTCGTCGAGCTGTGCCGGCAGCACGTGGGCGTTGGTGATGACCTGCGTGCCGGTGCCGACCGCGAACCCGGTGCCGAGGAGACTCAGTGGCGGACGGCGGGTCTTGTGCAGTGTCGCGATGGCGACGACCGCCGGCCGGACGCCGGCCACGATGGCGGGCAGTCCGTCGGCGGTGGCGGCGCCCGCGGCGAGGCCCGCGAACAGGGCGACCGACGGCTGCGTCCAGCGCGGTCGGCCGCGAGCCGCACTGCGGTCAGGCATACCGGGGGGCCCGTTCCCACGCGAGGGCCGAGGCGACGATACGCTCGAGATCGTCGTGGCGGGGTGTCCACCCGAGCGCCGAGCGGATGCGCTCGGCGCGGGCGATGAGCGTCGGTGGATCGCCCGCCCGGCGCGGCTGTTCCACGAACGGAACCGGGGCGCCGTTCACGCGCGCGACCACGTCCAGCACTTCGCGCACGCTGTAGCCGTGGCCGTAGCCGCAGTTCAGGGTCAGCGACTCGCCGCCGCCATCCAGGTGCTCGAGCGCCCGCAGGTGGGCGTCGGCGAGGTCCTGCACGTGGATGTAGTCGCGCACGCCGGTGCCGTCGGGCGTCGGGTAGTCGGTGCCGAAGATCGCCACGTGGGGCCGCTTGCCGACCGCGGCTTCGCACGCGACCTTCACGAGCAGCGTGGCGCCCCGCGTCGACTGTCCGATGCGTCCCCCGGGATCGCAGCCGGCCACGTTGAAGTATCGCAGCACGACCGAGCGCAGCCCGTAGGCCGGGCCGGCGTCACGAAGCATCATCTCGCTCATGAGCTTGGACGTGCCGTACGGGTTGATGGGCTCGGTCGGGGAGTCCTCGACCGCGATGCCCGAGGCTGGAATTCCATAGACTGCCGCCGTCGAGGAAAACACGACCTTGCGCACGCCGGCGTTCGCGCAGCAGGCGAGCAGAATGCGGGTGGCGCAGGTATTGTTGCCGTAGTACAGGAGCGGGTCCGAGACCGATTCGGGGACGACCGTGAGCGCGGCGAAGTGCATCACCGTGTCGACCCCGTAGTCGCGCAGGACCCGGCTGACGAGGTCCGCGTCCGCGGTATCGCCGACCACGAGGTCTCCGAAGGTCACCGCCTCGCGAAAACCCTTGGACAGGTTGTCGAGCGTGACGACGTTGCGTCCGGCTTCTCCCAGGAGCTTGACGACGTGACTGCCGATGTAACCGGCGCCGCCGGTGACCAGAACGCGGGACATGCAGGGTTCCTCGGGATTGAGGGTGGGGCGCGGTTGCACCGCGCGGCCCGCCGGCTTCGGGGCATCAGTGCAGGGTATCGGCCGGGCGCTGCATTCCTTGCGGGCGGAAGGCGGATTGCGTCCCTCGTCCGGGCCGCGGCGCCCACGGACGCAACGACGATCCGGCGTGCGTCCCCGCACCCGACACCCGCCCCTGGCCCGGCGTCGTCTGGCGCGAATTCTAGCGATGCGACAGCTGCCGCCACAACTCGACGCGCGCAACTTTTCGCAACGATGCGTGGTCGGAGCAGGGCGGGATGCCAGGGCGCGGTGCCGGCCTCCCGAACCGTGCTGCTCCCATCCGCCCGCGGGCGCTATGCTACGCTTCCGGCCCTTGCCGGATGCGTGCCGTGCCTCCGACCGCAGGCGAGCGGTGCCGTTCCACTCACGCGGAGAAGTCCATGAACCGGATTCCGAGTTTGGCCTTGCTGCTGTTCCTGCCCGTCGCCGTCGTCGCCAACGACTACCCCACGCTCGAGCGCGTCGACTACGTGCTCACCTGCATGAAGCGCGAAGGCGGACAGACCGTCGACAACCTCTATGCTTGCTCGTGCGAGGTCGACCAGCTCGCGCAGGCACTGCCCTTTCAGGCCTACAACGATTCCCGCACCTTCGAGAGCTATCGGAACATGCCCGGCGAGAAGGGCAGCGTGTTCCGGGAATCGAAGGAAGGCGAGGACATGGTGGTCAAGCTGAAGAAGGTGCGGGAGGACGCCCGCAAGCGCTGTTTCATCGGCCGGCCCGCGCCTGCCGCCGTCCGTTCCGCCCCACCCGGCTGAGCGTCGGGTCCCGCGGTCCGGACCTTGTCCTGGACCGCAAGGCGGTGATTGCCCAATTAAATGTGTTGATGCATCCCGGCGTTCGCATATAATCGTGCTCCCTGCGGGGTGAAGCCGGAACGGGGAGATGTCAGCGCGCAAGCGGATGCAAAACCGCACCGCGCGGGCGTCGGGGTGGGAGGGCGCAGGTGGTAAAAGCCGCCAGGCGTCCCGCAACCGATCGATCGACCTGGGCTGAGTCGCGCTTCTGAACGTGCCATTCAACCGTCGTTCGCTGTCCTGCTGTCGCTCGCGAATGGATTTCGCAGTGACGGAGAGTCCCAGACGGTCTGTCGTTATCGCGGTGCAGCAAAGCATTCGCGCGTCGCGTGCCCATGTTGCGGCGCGCCATCCCGCAGTACGTCGAATCATTCCGAAGTACAGCCCGTCGCATGCCTTTCCCGGTCTCGGGGCGGCGGTGGGCTTTAAGCCTCTCCAGAGATCGAAAAATCCGATACAGGCAAGGTGGAGGAGGAGGTCATGAGAAAATCGTCTTTCGAGCGATGGCTCTTGGCGGCCGCTTCACTCGCTCTGGTGCCGGCCTCGGTGGCTGTCAAGGCCAACGATGGTGTAGAAGCTCTGACAAAAGACCCGAAATACTGGGCTTTTCCCGGTGGCAACTACTGGAACTGGCGCTACAGCGATCTGAAGCAAATCAATACCACGAACGCGGACAAGCTGCAGGCGGCTTGGACGTTCTCGACCGGTGTTCTGCGTGGTCACGAGGGCGGACCTCTGGTCCTCCCGAGCTCCGCGACGGGGCTCCCGCATGACACGCTGTACATCCACGCGGCGTTCCCCAACAACGTCTTCGCCATCAACCTCGATACCCTCGAGGTGGTGTGGGAATACGTGCCCGTCCAGAACTACGAAGAAACCGTGCCCGTGATGTGCTGCGACACGGTGAATCGTGGCCTGGGCTACGGTGACGGCAAGATCTTCCTGCAGCAGGCGGATACCTGGCTGGTGGCCCTCGGCGCGAAGGACGGCGCAGTGGCGTGGAAGACCAAGAATGGCGATCCCAAGCTTGGCCAGACCAACACCAACGCCCCGCACATCATGAAGGACAAGGTCATCACCGGCATGTCCGGGGCCGAGTTCGGCGTGCGCTGCTGGATCAACGCCTACAACCTTGCCGACGGCAAGCGCGTGTGGCGGGCCTACAGCATGGGCCCGGACGCGGACATGCTGATCGATCCCGCCAAGACGACGTCGATGGGTCAGCCCGTCGGCCCGGATTCTTCGCTGAAGACCTGGAAGGGCGACCAGTGGAAGATCGGTGGCGGTTCGACCTGGGGCTGGTGGCCGTACGACAAGGAACAGAACCTGATGTTCTACGGGTCCGGCAATCCGTCCACC
>CAYOJP010000278.1:0-5150 GCA_964404305.1 uncultured Gammaproteobacteria bacterium | reverse complement strand
CTGTAGACACGGCTCGTCTGGCCGGCGCCGACCCCGATCGTGTGTCCGTCGCGGGCGTAGACGATGGCATTGGACTTGACGTACTTCGCCACGCGCCACGCGAAGTACAGGTCGCGGATCTCGCTGTCGGTCGGCGCGCGGCGGGTGACGATGCGCAGGCCCGCGAGGGCGTCGACTCCCAGCAGCGTCCGCGGCAAGTTGGCGTCCTGGACCAGCAGGCCGCCCGCGACGCTGCGCAGTTCCGGGGCGGCCGGCTCCTGCGCCGGCCACAGGCCGGTCTCCAGCACCCGCACGTCCCCCTTGCGCGCGAGCGCTTCGAGAGCCTCGGGCGCGAAGGACGGCGCGGCGATGACCTCGACGAACTGGCGCCCGACGATTGCCGAGGCGGTGGCGGCGTCGAGCGGGCGGTTGAAGGCGATGATGCCGCCGAAGGCCGACGTCGGATCGGTCGCGTAGGCGCGCTCGTATGCCTCGTGCAGGGTGGCGGCGATGGCGACGCCGCAGGGATTGGCGTGTTTGACGATGACGCACGCGGGTTCCTCGAAGGCCCAGGCGCAACCGAGCGCCGCATCGGTGTCGGCGATGTTGTTGAACGACAGCTCCTTGCCCTGCCCCTGGCGCGCGGCGGCCACCGAGCCCGGGGGGGGGGGTCGCATCGGTATAGAACGCCGCGCGCTGGTGCGGGTTTTCTCCGTAGCGCAGGTCCTGGCGCTTCTCGAACTGCAACGTCAGCGAGCGCGGGAAGACGATCCGCTCGCCACCGACGCGACGCGAGCTGAGGTAGTTCGCGATCGCGCCGTCGTAGCGCGCGGTATGCTCGAACGCCTTCACCGCGAGCGAGAAGCGCGAGTCCTCCGACAGCGCCCCGTGGCCGGACTCGAGCTCGGCGAGCAGCGGTGCGTAGTCGCCCGGATCGACCACCACGCCGACGTGGTGGTGGTTCTTGGCGGCTGCGCGGATCATCGCCGGGCCGCCCACGTCGATGTTCTCGATGGCGTCGGCGAGGGTGCAGTCCGGCCGGGCGACGGTCCGCCCGAACGGGTACAGGTTGACCACCACCAGGTCGATCGGGCGGATGCCATGCGCGGCCATCGCGCCCTCGTCGACGCCGCGGCGCGCCAGAATGCCGCCGTGGATGCGCGGGTGCAGCGTCTTCACCCGGCCGTCCAGCAGCTCCGGGAAGCCGGTGTAATCGGATACCTCGGTGACCGGCACGCCGGCGGCGACGAGCGCGCGGGCGGTGCCGCCGGTGGAGAGGATCTCGACGCCCGTCGCCGCCAGCGCACGGGCGAAGTCGACAATGCCGGTCTTGTCGGACACGCTGACGAGCGCGCGGGCGATGCGGGTCATGGGGGCTGCCTCCTTCGGAGCGGTTGCGCGGACGCCGTCGCCGCGGGCATCAGGCGAGCCCGTGCTTGCGCAGTTTCTTGCGCAAGGTGCCGCGATTCAGGCCGAGCACCTGGGAGGCCCGGGTGAGATTGCCGTCGGTGTAGTTGAGCACCTTCTCGAGCAGCGGTTGCTCGATGGTGTCGACCACGAACTCGTACAGCCCGGAGGGTTCGTGGCCGTTCAGCGCCTCGAAATATTCCTCGAGGGACTGGCGCACGTGCTCGCGCAGTGCGCCGCTGCGCCGGTTGCCGATGCTCATGCGGCGAGCGCCCCGTTGGCGAGGAAGTCGTCGAGCAGGGCGCGCTGCACGGCCGCCGACTCCACGCCGTTCACCCGGGCCCAGAAGGCGTCCCAGCCGGGCCGGCTCCCGAGCTGCCAGCGCAGGTGCTTGCGGGCGATGCGCACCCCGGGGCGCTCGCCGTAGAAGGCGTGCAGTTGCGGCAGCAGCTCGCGCAGGACCGCCGCGCGCTCGGCCGGTGCCGGCTCCGGCAGCAGCTCGCGGGTGTCGAGATAATGCTGCACGCGCCGGAAGATGAACGGGTCGCGCTGCGCGGCCCGGCCGATCATGACCGCATCGGCGCCGGTCGCGTCGAGCACCGCGCGCGCGCGCTGCGGGCAGTCGATGTCGCCGTTGGCTATGACCGGCACCCGGACCGCGGCCTTGATCCGCGCGATGGTGCCGTACTCGGCCGCCCCGCCGTAGCCGCAGGCGCGGGTGCGGCCGTGCACGGCGATGGCGGCGATGCCCGCCGCCGCCGCGATGCGCGCGACGCGCACGCCATTGCGCGCATCCGGCGACCAGCCGGTGCGCATCTTCAGGGTCACCGGCACGTCCACCGCGCGCACCACGCGATCGAGGAGCTGGCCGACGAGACGCTCGTCGCGCAGCAGCGCGGAGCCGGCGTAGACGTTGCAGACCTTCTTCGCCGGGCAGCCCATGTTCACGTCCACGATCTGAGCGCCGGCATCGACCGCGTGGCGGGCGGCATCGGCAAGCCAGGCGGGATCGGCGCCGGCGATCTGGACCACGTGCAGGGCCGCCGAAGCGGCGCGGCCGAGCCGGCGGCGCGAGAACGCCGTGTCGCGCAGCAACGGATTGGAGGAGGTCATCTCGCAGGCGGCAAGCGCGGCGCCCAGGCGCAGGCACAGGGCGCGGAACGGCGCGTCCGACACGCCGGCCATCGGCGCGGCGAGCACTCGCCCGTGGAGCGTGTACGGTCCGATCTGCACGACGTGAATGTGGGTGCCCCGGGCGGGCAGGCGGATGGCGTCAGGGCGGCCGATGATAGCCCCAATCCCCGCAGCGCGAAAGCGCGCGGACCCGCGCCGGCCATCGCTCCGCGGTCCATGCAAGGGACGGTCCGGCCGCGGTGCGGCATGACCCATCGCGGTGCGGCAAGCGCGGCGTACACGCGGCGCGCCGACGTCAGCGGAATTCGAACTCGAAGCTCACCGCCGTGTTCGCGCCACCGGCGATCTCGAGCACGATGTGAACCGGCACTCCCGGAGGCATGCCTGCCGTGCGGTCGATGCTGTCGTCCAGGTACTCGGCGGGGCGGAAGCGGCGCCGGCCGAGCAGGCGGCCGGCGACGTCGTGCAGCGTCAGTTCCAGCACCGGGTAGGGCTGATCGAATGCGGCGTCGTTCACGAGCGTGGCGTTCACCAGCAGCGCGTCGCGATACCGCGGATGCTCGCGCACGTCGCGGGAGGCGATGCGCAGGCGCGCGAGATCGCGCGCGACCGGCACCACGCAGCCGATGCGCGCGCAGGCGGTCTCGATGAACGGCCGCAGCCCCGGCGCGAGCCGCAGGAGATCCTCCTGCCGCCACAGCATGAGCTGCACGGCGAGCGCCGCGAACAGCGCCAGGGCCAGCAACCGCCACAGCCAGCGCAACCGCGAGGGTTCCGGCGCCGGCGGCGCCTCGGGGACACCCGGCGCATCGAAGCGGAAGCGCGGCTGGCCCGCAAGGGCAGGACCGTCCAGCGGCAGGCGCACCCGCAGCGGCGCCTCGATCCGCTCGTCGCGTTCCGGGGCGCCCAGGCGCGGGAGTGCCGGCGCGGGCGGCCCGTCCGCACCGGGAAGCGCCGCGGCTCGCCCGGGCGACGCCGCTGCGGCGGAGGGGACTTCCGATGCGGCACGGACGACCGGCGCGGCGGGCGGCTGCGGCTGCGCTTCCATCTCCGCAGGAACCTCCTCGGACACGGTGCGCAGGCCCGCCGGTTCCACGGCGGCCGCCTCCGCTCCGTGCGCGACCGCATCGGTCAGCACCGGCCGCGCATCGTCCTCCACCTCGTCGCGCAGGTCGGAGAGCGCGTCGAAACTGGTTGCGCAGCGACCGCAGCGCACGCGGCCGCGCGCCGAGCGCAGGTCGCGCGCCCTTACGCGGAAGACAGTCCGACAGCCCGGACAGCGCGTCAGCATGGCCGGCGCCGGCCGAGCAGCAGCGCCCAGCCCGCGCGGCATCGCGGCGGCTCGAACTCGAAGTCCCGCTCGTAGGCCGCGGCGCACTCCCGCGCCTGCGACTCCAGCAGCCCGGTGAGCGCGATCCAACCGCCCGGCAACGTCAGGGCGGTGAGGCGCGGCGCGAGCGCGACGAGCGGATTGAGCAGGATGTTGGCGACCACGATGTCGGCGCGCGAGGAGCCGAGCGCCTCGGGCAGCAGCGCCTGCACGCGCTCGGCGACCCCGTTCGCCGCCGCGTTGTCGCGGGTGACGCTCACCGCCCTGGGATCGATGTCCACCGCGCGCACGTCGGTGGCGCCGCCGCGCACGGCCGCGATCGCGAGGATGCCCGAGCCGCAGCCATAATCGATGACGCGGCGGCCCTCGAGCGGCGCCTCGCCGGCCAGCCAGTCGAGGCACAGCGCGGTCGTCGGATGCTCGCCGGTGCCGAACGCGAGGCCCGGATCGAGGACGATCTCGCGGTCCGGGGGGCCTTGCGGCTCGCACCAGCTGGGGCGCACCCACAGGCGCCCGTCGCCATAGGCGCGCGGCTCGAACTGCGCGCGCATGCCGGCAACCCAGTCGGCGTCGGCCAGGACGTCGATGCGGTAGGGCGGCGGGGCCCACCCGAGCGCGAGCCACAGCCCGGCGAGGCGCGCCGGGATGTCCGCGTCGGCGTCGAAGAGCCCCGTGACGCGCGTGCGCGGCCACAGCTCGGCGACGTCTCCGCCCTGGTCGAAGATCGGTGCGTCCTCGACCGCGTCGAGCGACACGGCGAGCGCCCCGGCCTCGGGCAGGCGCTCGGCGAGCACTTCGGCCTGGCCGGCGTCGAGCTCGATCCGCACCTCGACCCAGGCCATTGCCCGCCGCCGCCCTCAGTGCAGACCGAGCTTGCGCTCGAGATAGTGGATGTCGGTGCCGCCGGCGCGGAACGCGGCGTCCTCGATCATCGCGCGGTGCAGGTCGAGGTTGGTCTGGATGCCGTCGATCACGATCTCGTTGAGTGCGTTCTGCATGCGGGCGATCGCGAACTCGCGCGTCTCGCCGTGGGCGATCAGCTTGCCGATCATCGAGTCGTAGTAGGGCGGGACGCGGTAGCCCTGGTACAGGTGCGTGTCGAGGCGGATGCCGGGCCCGCCGGGCGGGTGGAACATCGTCACCATGCCCGGCGACGGCGTGAAGGTGCGCGCGTCCTCGGCATTGATGCGGCATTCGATCGCGTGGCCGTGGATGCGCACGTCGCCCTGCAGGATGCCGAGCGGCTCGCCCGCGGCGATGCGCAGCTGCGCCTTGACGATGTCGACGCCGGTGACCATCT
>CAYOJP010000277.1:0-5182 GCA_964404305.1 uncultured Gammaproteobacteria bacterium | reverse complement strand
AGACGCCGGCCTCGCGCACCCGGCGCGCGATCAGCTGCGTGTACTGCGAGCCGAAGTCGAGGATCAGGACGCGGTCGGCGTGAATGTCGCTCATCGGGGACTCTTCCCGCACGCGGCGGGCGCGCGCCGGGCGATTTCGTCGCGCACCGGTCCCGGGCGACCGACGCGGCGGCAGCTCAGTCGAGCCGGTAATTCGGAGCTTCCTTGGTGATCGTGACGTCGTGGACATGGCTCTCGCGCATGCCCGCGTTGGTGACGCGTACGAACTGCGGCTGCGTCCGGAACTGTTCCAGCGTCCCGCAGCCGGTGTAGCCCATCGAAGCCCGCAGCCCCCCAAGCAGCTGGTGCAGGATGTTGGCCAGGCTGCCCTTGTAGGGCACGCGCCCTTCGATGCCCTCCGGCACGAGCTTCTCGATCTCGCCGGATTCCTGGAAGTAGCGGTCGGCCGAGCCCTGGGCCTGGCTCATCGCCCCGAGGGATCCCATGCCTCGATAGGACTTGTACGAGCGGCCCTGGTACAGCTCGACCTCGCCCGGCGCCTCCTCGGTGCCGGCGAACAGGCTGCCGATCATGACCACGTTCGCGCCGGCGGCGAGCGCCTTGGCGAAATCGCCCGAGTAGCGGATGCCACCGTCCGAGATGATCGGCACGTCGGTGCCCGCCAGCCCCTCGAGCACGTTCGATACCGCGGTGATCTGCGGCACGCCAACGCCGGTCACGATGCGCGTGGTGCAGATCGACCCCGGGCCGATGCCGACCTTCACGGCGTCAGCGCCGGCCTCCACCAGGGCCTTCGCCGCAGCGCCCGTGGCGATGTTGCCGCCGATCACCTGCAGGTCGGGGTGCTCCTGCTTGATCCAGCGCACCGTGTCGAGCACGCCCTGCGAGTGACCGTGCGCGGTATCGACGACGATGACGTCGACGCCCGCGGCGATCAGCGCGTCGACGCGCTCGCGCGTGCCGGTACCCGTGCCGACGGCCGCGCCCACGCGCAGCCTCTCGTGGCCATCCTTGCAGGCGTTCGGATACTCCTTCGCCTTCTGGATGTCCTTGACCGTGATGAGGCCGCGCAGGTGGAAGCGCTCGTCGACCACCAGCACCTTCTCGATGCGGTGCCGGTGCAGCAGCGCGACGACCTCCTCGCGGCTGGCGCCCTCCTGCACGGTGACGAGCTTGTCCTTCGGCGTCATCACGCGCACCACCGGCTCGCCGTAGCGGGTTTCGAAGCGCAGATCGCGGCTGGTGACGATGCCGACCAGCTCGCCGCCGTCGACCACCGGCACGCCCGAGATGTTCTTCGCGCGGGTGAGGTCGATGACCTCCCGGATGGTCGTCTGCGGAGAGACGGTGATCGGGTTGTTGATGACGCCGGCCTCGAAGGTCTTCACGCGCGCGACCTCGCGCGCCTGCGCCTCCGGGGTGAGGTTCTTGTGGATGATGCCGATGCCGCCTTCCTGCGCGAGCACGATCGCGAGCCGCGACTCGGTCACCGTGTCCATGGCGGCGGACACGAGGGGGATGTTCAGCCGGATCCCGCGCGTGAGCCGGGTCTCGATGGCCACCTCCCGTGGCAGCACGTTCGAGTACGCGGGCAGCAGCAGGACGTCGTCGAAGGTGAGCGCGTCGCCGGCGATACGCATCGCAGACCCCGGAAGCAAAGGAAGCGGTGATTATATAAGATTGGGCGCGGGCGCGATAACGGCCGCCCGCCCCATCCGGAGGATCTGCGCGTGCCCGACCCTGGCCCAGGCCGCCCCGGTGCGGCCGAGCGTCGCGATGTCTACAGCGTCTCCCGTCTTACGCGGGAGGTACGCCAGCTCCTGGAGGGCGGGTTTCCGCTGCTGTGGATCGAGGGCGAGCTGTCAAACCTCTCCCGCCCGTCCTCGGGCCACATGTACTTCACCCTGAAAGATCGCGACGCGCAGGTGCGCTGCGCGATGTTCCGCTCGCGCAACGCCCTGCTCGGCTTCGCCCCTGCCGACGGGATGCAGGTCTGCGCGCGGGCCCGGATCAGCCTGTACGAGCCACGCGGTGAATTCCAGCTGGTGGTCGACTACCTGGAGCCCTCCGGCGAGGGGGCGCTGCGACTCGCGTTCGAGCAGTTGAAGCGCAAGCTCGCCGCCGAGGGGCTGTTCGATTCGGCCCGCAAGCGGGCGCCCCCGGCTCATCCCCGCGCGATCGGCGTCGTGACCTCCCCGACCGGGGCGGCGCTGCGCGACGTGCTGAGCGTGCTCGGCCGGCGCTGTCCGGGACTGCCGGTCATCGTCTATCCCGTGCCCGTGCAGGGTCCGGCCGCGGCCGGCCGGATCGCGGCGATGCTGGCGCGCGCCGGCGCGCGCGCCGAGTGCGACGTGCTGTTGCTCGTGCGCGGCGGCGGCTCGCTCGAAGATCTGCAGTCCTTCAACGACGAGCGAGTTGCGCGCGCGGTGGCGGGCTGCGGCATCCCCGTCGTCACCGGCGTCGGGCACGAGATCGACTTCACGATCGCCGATTTCGCCGCCGACCTGCGCGCACCCACTCCCTCGGCGGCCGCCGAACTCGCGAGCCCGGACTTGACCGCGCTGCGACAGCGGCTGGGCACGCTCGAGCAGCGTCTCGCGCAGCGCATGACGGCGCGCCTCGACGAAGCCCGCCGGCGCTGCGAGGCGGCGGCGCGTCGCCTGCTGCATCCGGGTAGGCGCCTGCAGCAGTCCTCGCAGCGCCTCGACGAGGCGCGCGGGCGGCTCGGGCGGGCCTTGCGCCTGACCCTCGACTCCCGCGCAATGCAGCTTCAGGGTCTGCACGGCCGCCTGCTCCGGTCCAGCCCGCTGGCGGCGATCGCGGTCCGCGACGCGCGCCTGCAGGCCCTGCAGTGGCGGCTCGGGCAGGTGGCCCGGCAGCGCCTGGCGGCGGCCCGCGCACGCGTGGACACGCTGGCAAGGGCGCTGGATGCCGTCAGTCCGCTCGCCACCCTCGCACGGGGCTATGCGCTCGTCCGGCAGGAAACCGGCGGCGCGCTCGTCCGCGACCCCGCGCTGACCCGCCCGGGCGAACGGTTGAGGATCCGCGTCGCCCGCGGGGAATTCACTGCCCGCGTGGTGGATGACGGCGAGGGCGCGTGAACCGCGCCATTCAGGCCGTGAAGCCGTAGCGCAGTCGGTACCACAGCATCCCGACGACCTCGTGCAGGGCATCGCGGCTGAGCGCGAGCGCGCCGGCGTCCGGAAGCCAGTCGAGCACCGTCGCGGCGCGGGTGCCGGTGCCGACGCCCCCGGTGGGCGCTGCGAGCGGTTCCAGGCCGGCGGCGGCGAACGCGCGGACGGCGCGTGGCATGTGCAGTGCGTGCGTCACCAGCAGAATCCGTCGCACTCCCTCGGCCTCGAGCAGCCGGGCGGACTCCAGCGCGTTGCCGGCCGTGTTCCGGCTCGCGGTCTCTCGCCAGCGCACGGGCACACCGAACTCTTCATCGAGGACGCCGGCCATCAGGTCCGCTTCGGCCGGCCCGCGGCCGAACACCCGGCCCCCCGTCACAAGCACCGGCAGGCCGGTCCTGCGGGCGAGTATCGCGCCGTACCGGAGGCGCTCCAGGGTTGCCGAGGAAACCGTATCCCCTCCGAACTCCGGCGCGTCCGCCCGCCGGCCGCCCCCCAGGACCACGATCGCCTGCGGCGCTCCCGACGCGCGGTCGGCAACCGGCGCGGCCGCCGCCTCGACCAGACCCGCCAGCGCCGTGGCGATTGCCGGGACGGCGAGCAGCCACAGGCTCAGGAACCCGGTTCCCGCGAGCATCACGGCAGTCCGCCGCCGGCGACCGTGGACGACCAGGCCGGCGGCCAGGAGCAGCAGGTTGATCCCGGGCGGGAAGGCGAGGGTCTTCAGGACGTACCCGAAGAGAATCTCCACCGGCCGGCCTCAGCGCCCGGCGACGACCGGCTGCAACACCGCCAACCGGTCGAGCAGGCGGCTGGCCAGGGTCCTGCCCCACCCGGAGGCATTGCCGGCGACGCCCAGGTCGGCCAGCCGCGTGACCTGCAGACCCGGATACCCGCAGGGATTGATGCGCGCAAAGGGCGCGATGTCGAGGTCCACGTTCAGTGCCAGGCCGTGATAACTGCAGCCCCTGCGCACCCGCAACCCGAGGGCGGCGAGCTTGCGTCCTCCGACGTACACCCCCGGCGCGCCCGCGCGGCGCCCGGCCACGATCCCTGCACCGGCGATGGCATCGATCACGACCTGTTCCAGCAGCTCGACGAGCGAGCGTGGGCCGAGCCCGTGGCGGCGGAGGTCGAGCAAGGGGTAGACGACGCTCTGTCCGGGCCCGTGATAGGTGACCTGGCCACCGCGATCGGTCCGCACGACCGGTATGGCGCCAGCGTCCAGCACGTGCTCGGGCCGTCCGGCCATCCCGAGAGTGAACACCGGGGGATGCTGGACCAACCAGATCTCGTCGGGGGTGGCCACGTCGCGGGAGTCGGTGAACTGCCGCATCGCCCCCCAGACCGGCTCGTACTCGACCTGGCCGAGGTCGCGTACGATTGGCGTCACAGGGCGATCTCGACCCGTTCGTGCCCGGACAGGTCGCGATAGACCGCATCGAGCTGGGCGCGGCTGGAAGCCACGATCGTCACCGTTACCGCCAGGTACTGCCCGCCGCTGCTCGCCCGTTGCTCGACCACACCCAGGTCCGTTTCGGTGACGTGCCTGCGCAGGATCTCGAGCACCAGACCGCAGAAGTCACCCTCGTTGCGGCCGAACGCCTTGATCGGGAATTCGCAGGGAAACTGCAGCAGGGAGTCGGTATCGTTGGCGACCATGATCGTCGGCTCCTCGAGGGACGGCACATGGCCCTGAAAGGCGACGAAATCCCGGGCGAACTGCGCCGCCGCCATGCGGGTCGCGGGCGCGCCGGCTTGGCCTGCGACAGACCGTAAGGGGTCGGCTGGACCCTGTCAACGCGGCACCTGCCCTGGATGGGACAGTGGCCATGGCGCGGGACGCCGCGCCGATGGGCGGCGTCAGATCGCTCTGGTGCAGGCCGGACATCTGCCGGCGATTGCGGCACTGGCCTGCCTCTGGTCGCCCGCGAAGCCCGCGGGCGGAATCCGGTCGCCGCGGGAGTCGACCTGCTCGCCCGGCGCAATTGCCGGATCCGGATCGCAACTGCCATCCTGCCGGGCGCCGGCCACTGCCAGCCGTGCTCGCG
>CAYOJP010000276.1:0-5197 GCA_964404305.1 uncultured Gammaproteobacteria bacterium | reverse complement strand
ACGCAGAACGGCCGCGCCTGGAACCTGAGCGTCGCGGAGGCCAGCGGCGACATGACGCTGACCGTCGCGGCCGAGCGCGCGGGATACGTCGTCTTCGGCGCGTGCACGCCCCTCTAGGAGCCCGCCACCATGACACTGATGCAGGAGCTGGCTCTCTCGGTCGCGCTCGCCGCCGCATTCACGACGGGCGCAGGCGCCCAGGAGATCATGCGGGGCGCAGGACGCGGCGCGGCGGGCGGGGCGTTGTTCGGCGCGATGGCCGGCGATGCCGGCAAGGGCGCGGCCATCGGCGCGGCCGTCGGGGCGACCCGCAGCGCCACCCGCACCTACGACTCCGACACGGCCGTGGGCGGCGCCGCCCGCGGTGCCGCGGTCGGTGCCGTGGGCGGAGCGATCGCGGGCGACGCCGGCAAGGGTGCCGCCATCGGCGCCATGGGGGGAGCCCTGTTCGGGGGCATGCGCTAGGGACGTGCTGGTCAGGCTGTCACATGCCGGTTGGATGCCGTTGAAGCATGACAAGGAGCCCGACGATGCCGCCCGACGTATCACCCTTCGGTCCCGACCTGCGCAAGGAAGTCAGCGACTTCTCGATCGTGCTGGGCGGACCGTTGTTCCAGCTGCTGCGCCGGACCCGGCTGGCCGACGATGCGCTGGCCCTGTGGCGGCGACGCATACTCGTCATCCCACTGCTCGCATGGCTGCCCCTCCTGGTGCTGTCGGTGCTGGACGGGCAGGCGCTGGGTGGCACTGCGACCGTGCCCTTCCTGCTGGACGCGGAGGTCCATGTCCGCTTCCTGCTGGCGCTGCCGCTGCTGGTCGTGGCGGAAATCGTGGTTCACCAGCGTATCCGCGCGGTGGTGCCGCAATTCCTGGACCGCGAACTCATTCCCGCGGACGCGCTCGCGCGGTTCGAAGCCGCCATCCTGGCGTCGTTCCGGCTCCGCAACTCGATGCTCGCCGAAGTCGTCATGATCGCTTTCATCTACGTCGTCAACATCGTGTTCCTCCGGCCGGCTCTGGAGCTCGACGCGACCACCTGGTACGGCGTGCCGACGGCCACGGGCATCGAGCTCGCGGCCAGCGGGGTCTGGTATTACTACGTGAGCCTGCCGATCTTCCAGTTCCTCCTGCTGCGCTGGTACTTCCGCCTGTTCATCTGGATGCGCTTCCTGTGGCAGGTGTCGCGGATCGACCTGTGCCTGGTTCCGACCCACCCCGACCACGTCGGCGGTCTGGGATTTCTCGGCGGCTCGGTCCACGCCTTCGTCCCACTGCTGATGGCGCATGGCGCGATGCTGGCCGCGCTGCTGTCCAATCGCATCTTCTACGCCGGTGGGAAGCTGCCCGATTTCAGGATGGAAATCCTGTTGATGCTCGTCTACCTGCTGTGCCTGGTGCTCGGTCCGTTGCTGGTCTTCGCGCCCCAGCTGGCCCGGGCGAAGCGCACGGGGCTGCGCGAGTACGGCAGCCTCGCCCAGCGCTACGTGCGAGAGTTCGATGCCAAGTGGCTTCGCGGCGGCGCACCCGCCGACGAGCGACTGATGGGAAGCGCCGACATCCAGTCCCTCGGCGACCTGAACAACAGCCTGGAGATCGTCCAGAACATGCGCATCATGCCGTTCACCAGGGGGACCATCCTGCAGCTTGCGGCCGCGACGCTGGCGCCCGTGGCACCGCTGGTGCTCACCATGATGTCGCTGGAGGACGCCCTGCGTAAGCTGCTCGGCATGATTTTCTGAATTGCGGAGAGGATTCGTGCTGCACCTGACGTCGAGAAGCTCCGCGCGGCGCTCACCCGGGAGCGGGGCGGATCGCACCGCAGACTGACCCGGGGAATAGCGCCCGGGCGGCGACGCTGAACGGGACGGAACGCAACGCATGAGTCGAACCAGCCTGCTCGCGGACCACAAGGTCGAGGCCATTTTCCATCCCTCGGATTTCTCCGAGGCCAGCGAAATCGCCTTCGGCCACGCCCTGAAGATCGCGCTGATGACCGGGGCCAGGCTCACGATGCTGCACGTCACGGCGACCGACGACCTCGCGTGGCAGGATTTCCCGGCGGTCCGCGACACGCTCGCGCGCTGGCAGCTCCTCCCGAAGGACAGCCCGAAGAGCGCGGTCGGGCAGCTCGGCATCGATGTGCGCAAGATCATCGCCACGGGCGACGATCCGGCGAAGGCCTGCCTGCGCTACCTGGACAAGCATCCCGCCGACCTGGTCGTGCTGGCGGTTCACCCGCACGCAGGCCGCATGCGCTGGCTGGCGAAAGCGGTCGGCGAGCCGCTGGCGCACCGGGCCGGACAGATGACGCTGTTCATCCCCCACGGCGTGGAAGGCTTCGTCTCGCGCCAGGACGGTTCGGTGCGGCTGCGCAGGATTCTCGTCCCGATCACCGGCACGCCCCGCCCGCAGCCGGCCCTGGAAGCAGCGGCACGACTGATCCGCGGCCTGCAGTTGCCGGCCGGCGAAGTCACGCTGCTGCACGCGGGCCCGCCCGGCGGGATGCCGGCCGTGAAGCTGCCCGAGGGCACGGACTGGAGCTGGCAGCGCGTGGCCAGGGACGGCGAGCCGGCGCAGGTCATCCTGCGCACCGCCCGCGAACGGGCCGCGGACCTGATCATCATGACGACCGATGGCCCCGACGGCTTTCTCGACGTCCTGCGCGGAACGACGTCCGAGCGCGTGCTGCGCGAGGCCCGCTGCCCCGTGGCCGACCTGCCGGCGGGATCGATGCTCGGGTGACCGGGTGGACGGTAGCGCAATCCGCCCATCCCGACCGCCATCGCCACCCACTGCATGGATGGACACACGGTGATGGACGCAATGTCCCGCCCGCCCCGGATGACCGATTCGACACCCCGCGCCCCGGGCAGCGCTGCCGCGCCCTCCCCTCGAGCCGCCCGCGAGCGCGGCACGGCTCCCGGCAACACCGGACCGTGAGCAGCGCACCGGACGGGCCTTACCGCTGCCCGCCACCCGCCAGTGCGGGTGCCCGGGCACGCGCGGGGCACCCGCCGTGACGCTCGCCACGCGCCTGCTCCTGCTGCTGGCCGTCCCGCTGCTGGCCCTCCTCGCCCTGGGCGTCGTCAGCCGCGGCCAGATGGCGGTGGTGGAGACGCAGGTAAGTTTCGAAACCGGGACCCGCGTTCCGGCCCTCGCGGTCGTGGGCAGCATTTCCCGGCATCTCGCGGAGATGCGCGTGCAGGTACGCAACCGCCTGCTGGACGAGTCCGCCGGGACGCCGGCACGCGCTGCCGCGACATTCGAGTCGGCCAAGGCCGAAGTGGTGCGCCTGCTCCGGCTCTACGCCGACACCCTGGTGGCGGACGATCGCGATCGCCGGCTGCTGCTCGATTACCGCACCCTGAGCGAGCAGTGGATCGCCGGCGCGGAATCGATCATGTCCCTGGCCGACGCCGGGCGCCGCGACGAAGCCGCGGCGCTGCTCTACAGTTCCACCGCCGCGCTCGGCGAGCGTCTCGGCGAGGTATCCGCCGAGTGGATCGCGCACAACGAGCGCATGGCCGCCGACGCGGGCCGGTCCGCGCTCGCAGCCATCGCCCGGGCGCGACGAAACGTGCTCGTCGCCATCGGCATCGCCATCGCCCTGTCCGGACTGCTCGGATGGCTCACGTTCCGCCGCGTGGTCGGGCCGATTCGCGCCCTCCAGACCTCGGTCGAGGCGGTCGCGCGCGGTGACTACGCACAGGCCGTTCCCTACCGGGACGCAGCCGATGAGACGGGGGCCCTGGCGCGCGCGGTCGACGTCCTGAAGGACGGCGCGGCGGCACTGAGCGACCAGCGCTGGGTCAAGACGCAGATCGCCGGGTTCGCGGGCACTCTGCAGGACGCCACGGACCTCGCCGAGTTCGGCCAGCGCTTCCTCTCGGCGCTCGTGCCGGTGCTCGGCGGCGGGGTCGCCGCCTTCTACCTCTTCGACGGTCGCCAGGGCGAGCTCCGCCGCCTCGCCGGTTACGGCCTGCCTGCGGGAGCCGGTCACGCGCAGGCCCTCGCCGTGGGCGAGGGGCTGGCCGGCCAATGCGCCAGGGAACTCCGGCCGCTCGCCCTGACGGACCTGCCGCCCGACTACCTCCGGGTCACGTCGGGGCTGGGCGGCGCGGCCCCGACGCAGGCGCTGGCCTGGCCCCTGCTGTCCCGGGGCGCATTGCTGGCGGTGGTCGAGTGCGCCGTGTTCCGGGCCCCGGGGCCCCGGGAGCACGCGCTGCTCGCGGAGTTGCTTCCGGCAGTCGCGCTGAGTCTCGAAGTTCTCGAACGCAACCTCAACACCGGGGAGCTGCTCGCGCAGTCCCGCGAACAGGCCCGGCAGCTCGAGCTGCACACGGCCGAGCTGACGCATACCCAGCAGGAACTGCTCGCGCAGAAAGCGGAGTTGCTCGCGCAGCAGGAATCCCTCCGCAAGAGCGAGGAACAGTTCCGGACCCTGCTCGAGGCCGTTCCGGAAGCACTGTACATCAGCGACGCGGACGGCCGGATCACGATGGTCAACGCGCGTACCCGGACCCTGTTCGGTTACCGCCAGGAGGAACTGATCGGGGCGCAGGTGGAGATGCTGGTGCCCGAACGCCTGCGGTCGCAGCACGTCAGGAACCGCCAGCGGTTCAACGCTGCGCCGGCCACCATCGCGGGAGTGGAGACGACCGCCATCCGCAAGGATGGCCGCGAGTTCTCCGCCGAGCTCAGCATCAGCCCGTTGCCGGACGCCGAAGGCCGCGCGCGGCTGGTCTGCAGTTCGCTGCGCGATATCACCGAGCGCAAGCGGGCCGAGGAGTCGGTGCGCAGGAGCCAGGCGCTGCTGCAGAGCGTCATCGACAATACCGAAGCGCTCATCTACATCAAGGACGCCGAGGGCCGCTACCTGATCGTCAATCGCATCTGGTCCGCGCTGCTGGATCTGCCGGAACAGACCGTCATCGGTCGCACCGACGGCGAGATATTTCCCCCGGCGCTCGCCGAGCGCTTCGTGGAGATCGACGACCAGGTGCGCCGGACGCTGGCCTCGCAGAGCGCGGAGGAAACCGCCCTCGTGCGCGGAGAGGTACACACCTTCCTCTCGAACAAGTTCCCGTTGCTGGATCCGGACGGGCGACTGCTCGGCACGGCCGGCGTTTCGACCGACATCACTGCCGTGAAGAGGATGGCGGACGACCTGCGCGAAGCCATGGCCAAGGCCGAGGAT
>CAYOJP010000275.1:0-5209 GCA_964404305.1 uncultured Gammaproteobacteria bacterium | reverse complement strand
CTCGAGTACGTCCCTGTACGCTTCCGTCGCGCGCGTCCTGCGCGCTCACGGTCGCTGCGGACTTGCCCGGCACCGGCGCCCAGGCCTTCCCGACGTCAGCAGAGCACAGTTCCGCGCTGCTGTTCAGCGCGGCGATCCTTCACTCGCCGAGGAGCTGGCGGACCCGCCGGCGGGCGGCGAGCTGACCCCGATCGGTCGCCAGGTGCAGGACCGGGCCCTGGGGATTCGCCTGCAGCGTCGCGTGCACGGCTTCGATCGCCTCGCGGTCCTGCTCGAAGATGCGCGCGACGGTCTCGACCAGTTGCGCCGACAGCGCCGCGTCGTCGCGGTGGAAGCGGCGGGAGAACGCCCAGAAGTACCAGCTGCCGTGCTCGCTCTCCGGCGTGATCGCGTTCAGGTTGCAGCCCTCCACGCCGGCGCCGCGGCGCGCCGGATCGGCGCCATCGCCGGCCGGCGCCACCCCGACATCGAGGACCAGGTTCGCCGGCGGCTCGAAGCGCACTTCCTGCCAGCGATCGGCGGCGACGTCGGCCCCGAGCTTGCGCCGCAGCATCGCCTTCCAGAACGGGGCCGGATCGTGCGCCGGCATGAAACGCTTCACCGTGACGCCGGTCGCGTCCTCCTCGACGCTGATCGGGTGCCGGACGACGACCTCGTTGCCGAGCGAATCGCCATGCAGGTAGGTCTCGTGCGTGAGATCAAGGAGATTGTCGCTGATGAGCTCGTAGTGGCCGCGCACGTAGGTGGTGCCGCCGACGCTCGTCCAGTCCGGGTGCGCGTTGCGCGCGAACATGGCCGGCACCCGCGCGGCATCGGCCAGCACCGGATCGCCCGGCCAGACCCAGATCCAGCCGTGTCGCTCGACGACCGGCACGGAGCGCACGTGCGCCGCCGCCGGTATGAAATCCTGCATCGGGCACTCGATGCACGCGCCCGCGGCGTCGAAGCGCAAGCCGTGGTAACCGCAGCGCAGCGTGCCCTGCTCCAGGCGCCCGCGCGAGAGCGGCAACTGGCGATGGCAGCAGCGGTCCTCCAGAGCCGCCGCGCGCCCGTCCGCGGCGCGGAACAGCACCAGGGGCTGCCCGCACAGGGTGCGCGCCAGCAGCTGCCCGTCGGCGATTTCGTGCGGCCAGCCGGCCACGTACCACGCGTCGAGGATGAAGGGCATGCCGGCGGGCTCCGAAGATATGTGCATTTGCACTCAACAGCGGCTCAGCATAGTATCGACTCGGGCCCCGGGCAAGTCCGCGGCCGTCCCGGGGCGCGAGGAGGGCATGCGGATGTACAAGGTGAGGGCGACGTACCTGTGGCGCGAGGACATGCGTTTCGACTTCGACCATTACTTCCGGGTGCATGTGCCGCTCGCGCGCCGCCAGCATGCGCTGGGGGGTCTGCAGGTGCTGCGCATGGAGATCGAGACCGGGGCGACCTCGCTCCTCGATCCGGCGCAGGGGCGCAGTCCGCTCGCCTACTCCCTCTATTTCCGGACGCTGGACGACATCGAGGCGTTTCGCCGGTACATGCAGAGCCCGCTGACCGAGCCGCTGAAGGCGGATGTCGGCAGGTACACCAACTGTGCCCTGGAGTGGACGGTCAGCGAGGTGCGGGAACTGCCCCCGGAGGAATGACGGCGCGGCGGGCCGGGCGGGGGCGGCGTTCGAGCCTCCCGGTCCAGCCGCGCCGGCAGTCGCCGCCGCCGGGCGGGGTGCGGAGAGCGCCGCGGTAGCAGCCCCGCCTGCCGGTTGGCACAATGCGCCTCCCGCAGTGCGCAACCGGCCCGGGCCGATGACCGATCCGCGTCCACCGTCCGACACGCTCCTCGTCTTCTCGACCTGTCCGGACGCCGAGACCGGTCAACGGCTGGGGCGTGCCCTCGTGGACGCCGGCCTCGCGGCGTGCGTGAACGTCCTGCCGGGGCTCATATCGATTTATCGCTGGCAGGGCGCGGTCTCGCAGGCGAGCGAGCACCTGCTGATCGCCAAGACCACGCGGGAGGCCTATCCGCGACTGGAAGCCCTGCTCCTCGACCTGCATCCCTATGAACTCCCCGAGATCGTGGCGGTCCCTGTGGCAGCGGGGCTGCCCGCCTACCTCGACTGGATCGCCGCCGGCGTCGTGCCCGCATGCGCCTGATCGCCCTCATCCCCCTGCTGGTCGCCCTGGCGACGCCCGGTGCCACCCCCGCAGCCGACTGGTTCGCTGCGGCGGGGAGCCGGCTGGGCCTGTCGCCGGGGCAGGACGAGGAATTCCTCGATCCCGAAGTGGCGTTCGTGGTCACCGCGGAAGCGACGGCCCCCGACCGGCTGCTCACGACGTGGCGGGTAGAAGAGGGGTACTACCTCTACACGCAGAAGTTCGGATTCACCCCGAAGACGCCTGGCATGACCGTCGGGGCGATCGCCGCGCCGGCGACCGAGATCAAGGACGACCCCTACTTCGGCCGGGTGCCGACCGTGACGGGCGACTTCATCATCGACGTGCCGCTGACGGGCGGCCAGGGCGGCTCGGAGGTGACGGTCGAGGTGGCCTACCAGGGCTGCGCCGAGGCGGGTATCTGCTACCCCCCGATGCGGAAACTGCTGACCGTCGCGCTGCCACAGCCTGACGAGCGGGGCGCCGGCCCGTCGCGGCCGGCCGTGGCCCCGGGCCCGCTCGGGGCGGCCGACGCGATCGCCGCGCGCCTCGGCGGCGAGTCGTTCGGGATCACCCTCGCGACGTTCTTCGGCTTTGGCCTGCTGTTAGCGCTCACTCCGTGCGTGCTGCCGATGATTCCGATTCTGTCCGGGCTGATCATCGGCGCAGGGGACTCGATGAACGCCCGCCGGGGCGTGCTGCTGTCGGGCACGTACGTGTTGGCGATGGCCGGCACCTACGCCCTCGCCGGCGTGGTCGCGGGCCTGTTCGGCCGCAACCTGCAGGCGGCTGCCCAGCACCCCGCGATCCTGATCGGCTTCGCCGCGATCTTCGTCGTGCTGGCGGCCGCGATGTTCGGGCTGGTTCACGTCCAGGTGCCGGCGGCCCTGCAGGGCCGGTTGACCGCCGCCGCCAACCGGCAGCGCACCGGGTCGCTGGGCGGAGTGGCGGCCATGGGCGTCCTGTCCGCCATCATCGTCGGTCCCTGCGTCGCCCCGCCGCTTGCCGGCGCACTTCTCTACATCGCCGCCAGCGGAGACGCGGTCCTGGGCGGGTTCGCGCTGTTCGCGCTCGCATTGGGCATGGGCGTGCCGCTGCTCGCCATCGGCGCCTCCGCCGGACATTGGCTGCCGCGCGCCGGGGTCTGGATGGAATCGGTGAAGCACCTGTTCGGCTACGTCTTGCTGGGGGTGGCCCTGTGGCTGCTGGAGCGCCTGCTGCCGGCACCCGTGATCCTCGGCCTGGCCGGTGTGCTGCTGCTGGCGGCCAGTGCTCACTTCCGCGCCTTCGACAGCCTGCAGGACATCGATACCGTGTGGCGGCGCGTGGGCAAGGGTATCGGCCTGGCGGTGGCGGTGTGGGGCGCAGCGCTCGTGCTGGGTGCCGCGGCAGGCGGCAACGATCCGCTGCGACCGCTCGCGCCGCTGACCGGAGACGCCGGCACCGGTGGCGAGCCGGCGCTGCAGTTCGCGCGGGTGCAGGGCGCCGACGAACTCGCTGCCGCCCTCGCTGCCGCCCGGACGGCGAGCCGTCCGGTGATGCTGGACCTGTATGCGGACTGGTGCATAGAGTGCAAGCAGCTGGAACGCACGACCTTCGCCGACCCCGGCGTGCGGGCCGCGCTGGCGGGCTTCCTGCTGCTGCAGGCGGACGTCACCGCCAACGACGCCGCCGATCAGCGGCTGCTGAAGAACTACGGGCTGTTCGGGCCGCCGGCGATCCTGTTCTTCGGAGCCGACGGCGCCGAACAGCGCGAATTCCGGGTCGTGGGCTATGTCGCCGCGCGCGAGTTCCGCGCTCACGTCGCCGCCGTCAGTGCGGCGCGGGTCGCCAGCCGATGACCCGGGCCGGCGCCGCGGCGCTGTGGCTCGTGGCAGCGGTCGGCGCCGGCGCGCTGGGGTACATCGCCCAGCGTGAACTCGCGGCGCCGGGGCCCGCGCCCGTCCCGGTCGCAGGCCTCCCGGCGCCCGTCCCGGCCGCGGGCACGCTGCCCGCGTTCAGCCTTGCCGATCCGGACGGTCAGGTCCGCCGGGGGGAGGAATGGGCCGGGCGCGTCCGGCTGCTGAACTTCTGGGCGACGTGGTGCGCCCCCTGCCGGGAGGAGATCCCGCTCCTCATCGAGCTCCAGCGCAAGCATGGGCCGGCCGGCTTCCAGGTGCTCGGGATCGCGGTCGACACCTCCGAGGCCGTGCGGGACTACGCCGCCGAGATGGGCATCGACTACCCGCTGCTGGTCGGCGAGGGCGATGCGGTCGCGCTGGGCGCGCAACTGGGCAACGACATCGGCGCGTTGCCGTACTCGGTCCTCGTCGATCGCGACGGCCGGATCGCCTGGACGCGTCGGGGCATCGTCCGTGAGCCGGACCTCGACGCGGTCCTCCTGCCGCTGCTCGCACCCAGCGGGTCCGATTCCGCATCTTCCGCGAATCTGCAATAATCCGCGCCCATCTTTCCACAAGAACCTCGTAAGAGGTCCGCATCCGGCCGATGGCCCGCATCCTGGTCCTCAATGGACCCAACCTGAACCTGCTGGGCACCCGCGAGCCGCAGCATTACGGCTCCACGACGCTGGCATCGATCGATGCGCGGCTGATCGCCCTCGCCTCCGCTGCGGGGCACACGCTGGACAGCTTCCAGAGCAATGCCGAGCACGCCCTGGTCGAGCGCGCGCAGGCGGCCGGCGCGGATGGCACCGGGTTCATCATCGTGAATCCGGCCGCCTACACCCACACGTCCGTTGCGCTGCGCGACGCGCTGGCCGCGGTCCGCATTCCGTTCATCGAGGTGCACCTGTCGAACGTGCACGCGCGCGAGCCGTTCCGCCGGCATTCGTACTTCAGCGACATCGCCGTGGGCGTCGTGAGCGGTCTGGGCGCCCTCGGCTACGAACTCGCCCTGCAGGCGGCCATCGTCCGCCTGGCCGGGCCCCAGGCATGAGGTAGAAATGGATCTTCGCAAGGTCAAGAAGCTGATCGAGCTGCTCGAGGAATCGAACATCGCCGAGATCGAGATCCACGAGGGGGAGGAGTCGGTGCGGATCAGCCGGGTCAGCAAGGTCGCTCCCGGCCACACCGCC
>CAYOJP010000274.1:0-5213 GCA_964404305.1 uncultured Gammaproteobacteria bacterium | reverse complement strand
AGGCGGCTCGGCACCACGACCATCAGGTCGGTGCTCGACACCATCGAGGAAATCCCCATCGCGTGCGCCACGCGCACCGCGACGCGGCGCTCGACACCCGCGGCCGCGAAGGCCCGGTCGACGTGACCCTCCTGCGATCCGTGGCCACCGCCGCCGGGACGGTAGACGAGTTGCGGCGTGCGCAGGAACTGCTCCAGCGAGAGCGTGTCGCCGATGGTCGGGTGGTTCGCGCGCACCATGCCGACGTAGTGCTCCTCGAACAGCACCTGGCAGTGCATCGACTGCTCGAACTCCTCGAAATGGCCCACGGCCAGGTCCACGTCGCCGGACTCGAGCGCGACGCCGCGCAGGCGCGGGTTCGGCACCTGCGTCGTGTGGATGTTCACCGCCGGCGCCTCGCGCGAGACGAGCTCGAGCAGCCGCGGCAGCAGCACCATCTGGCCGACGTCGCTCATGAAGATGCGGAAGGTCCGGTCCGCGGTGCGGGGATCGAACCCGAGCTGTCGCTCGATCGTCGTGCGGACGTCGTTCAGCGCCTGGCGTATCGGGCCGGCGAGCGCCTCGGCCCGCGGCGTCGGCGCCATGCCGTCGCTGGTGCGCACGAACAGCGGATCCTGCAGCACCTCGCGCAGCCGGTTGAGCTGCTTGCTCACCGCCGGCTGGGTCAGGTGCAGGTTCGACGCCGCGACCGTCACGCTGCCGGCGCGGAAGATCGCGTCGAACACGCGCAGCAGGTTCAGATCCAGGCGGTTGAAGCTCACGTGCCCGTCCCTCCGTGACCGGCCGGTGCCCATGTCGGCCGGGGATGGGGGCCATGGCAACAATTCATTCGACCGCCCGCCCCGCGGCCGGTACGGTTTCACCCATGCCGCAGAGCCTCCGGCCACGCATGACGGCTGCCCGGCAGCGCGGCACGCCGTTGCGGCGCGCGCACACGCGAGTCGACTTGCGACACCCGCGTCCCGAGAATACCGGAGCGCCCTGCGGCGGACAATTTTCGGGCCCCGGCGGGCTGCGACGATGATCGTGCTGAAGGACATCCGCTACGTGCGCCTGGGCACCGGCGACCTCGACGACGCGGTACGCTTCGCGACGCGGATCCTCGGGCTGGAGCTGGTGCGCCGCGAGGCCGGCGCCGCGTACCTGCGGGGGGACGACCGCGACCATACCCTCGTGTACACCGCCGGCGATCCGCGCGCACAGAGCGTCGGCTTCGAGGTCGAGACCGCCGCCGAACTCGACGCGGCGGCCGTCGCGCTCGAGCGCAACGGCCGGGCGGTGCGCGCCGGCACCCGCGACGAATGCGAGCAACGCCGGGTCGATGCCTGCATCGCCTTCGCCGATCCGAGCGGCAACGCGATCGAACTGGTCACCCGGCCCGCGCATTCCGGGCGCCGCTACTTCCCGGCGCGCGACGCCGGCATCACCGGCTTCTCGCACGTGGGCCTGCACTCGCTCTCGCCGCGCACCGACGAGGCCTTCTGGACCGGGGAGTGCAATGCGCGGGTGAGCGACCGGATCGGCGACGCGCCGCTGCTGCGCATCGACCCGGTGCATCACAAGATCGCGCTGTTTCCGTCCACCCGCAGCGGCATCCAGCACGTCAACCACCAGGTCGCGAGCTTCGATGACGTGATGCGCTCGTACTACTTCCTGCGCACGCGCAACGTGCGCCTGCGCTTCGGACCCGGCCGGCATCCGACGTCCGGCGCGGTGTTCCTGTACTTCGACGGGCCCGACGGGATGATCTACGAGTACTCGTCGGGCGTCCGCCTGATCACCGACGAGGCCGGGTACACGCCGCGCCAGTTCCCGTTCGCGAACGAGTCGTTCTGCGCCTGGGGCGCGCGGCCGGAGATCGCGGAGTTCGGCGTTCCCGGAGGCGCGGGTGCCTGATCGCCTCGCCCCGGACGCCGCGCGCCAGGTGCGGATGGCGGCGCGCGCGCTGGCCCGCGCGGGTCTCGTGCACGCCTACGGGCATTGCAGCGTGCGCCTCGACGCGCGCTGTTTCCTCGTCAGCCCGCCGATGCCGCCAGGCCTCGTCGGCCCCGACGACGCCCCGGTGCCGGTGGCCACCGACGGCCCCCTGCCGGACGGCGCGTTGCCGGAGGTGCTCGCCCATCAGCACATCTACCGCCGCCGTCCCGACGTGCAGGCCATCGCCCGCTTCCAGTCGCCCGCCGTCATGGCGCTCTCCGTCCTCGGGCGCACGCCCAGGGCGCGGCACGGTTTCGGCGCCTATTTCGCGCCGGCGCCGCCGTTCCACCCCGATCCGGGCCTGCTGCGCGACGACGCCAGAGCCGCCGCGCTGGCCGCACGGCTCGGCGATGCCCGCGCGGTCGTCATGCGCGGCAACGGCGCGATCACGGTCGGGGCGTCGCCGCAGGAAGCGGTCGCGATGGCCTGGTACCTCGAGGACGCGGCCCGGGTCGAACTCGCCGTCCTGGCGACCGGGCTGGCCGGCGAGGAGTACACGCCGGCGCAGGCCCGCGACCGCGCGGTCACGTCCGGCCGCCTCATCGAGCGCATGTGGGACTGGCTGACCGCGTCCGATCCCGAGTCGGCGGCCGGCCCGGTGCCCTGCACCGGCCCGCTCCAGCACCCGCTTCCAATCCGCGAGGGCCTGTTCCATGGATGAACCCGTCACGTCCGCAGCGTCGTCGCAGTCCGGCGCGAGCGCGCCGACCCTGAAGCTGAAGTTCATCTCGCACGGCACGCTCGAGAGCCGCGATCTGGAGCGCACTCGCCGCTTCTACGAGCAGTTCCTCGGCTTCGAGGTGGTGCGTTCCAGCAGCGTCTCCATCTGGTGCCGGCTGGGCGGCGAGCACGTCTACGTGGTAGTGCAGGTGCCGGGGCAGCGCAAGGGCGAGATGCCGTTCCTGAATCACAACGGCATCGACGTCGAGACCGAGGACGAGGTGGACGAGTGCCACCGGCTGGCCGTGCGCGACGCGGACCTGTGGGGCCTGCACAAGATCAGCACGCCGCAGGTGCAGCACGGCACCTACAGCTTCTTCTTCTACGACGCCGACGACAACGCCTGGGAGATCCTCGCCAACCCGAAGGGCGGCTACTCGTGGATGTTCGAACGCGGCGACCAGCAGGGCGCCGGCCACCTGCGCAAGGACTTCGAGCGTCCGTCCTCGACCGCGCGCCGCAAGCCCGGTGCCTGAGGTGAGCGGTCAGGCGTACCGGCTGGCGAGCTGGCAGCCGGCCGCCGGCCCGCCCCGTGCCGGCATCGTCGTCGACGCGCGCCTGCTCGACCTGGTGGCCGCGCTCGCGGACGACGCCGCCGCGGCCGACCTGCCCGCGCCGGTGACGGTGCTGGCGATCCTCGCCCGCTGGACCGAGTGGCATCCCCGGCTTTGCGCGCTGGCGCGCCACGCGCGCGACGGCGCGCCGGTGGCGGGCGCGCAGCCGCTCGCCGGCGTGCGGTTCGCGGCGCCCATCCTGCATCCGGGCACGATCTTCTGCGCCGGCGCCAACTACCGCGACCACGTCGAGGAGATGTCCCGCGCCCTGGGCCTTCCGCCCGAGCCCGATCCGCACGAGCTGGGCCTGAAGCCGTGGCACTTCATCAAGGCGTCGCTGCCGTGCGTGCGCGGTCCGGGCGACAGGATCGAACTGCCCGCCTACGCCCGCAACGTCGACTGGGAGGCCGAAATCGCGCTCGTGATCGGGCGCGAATGCCGCAACTCGAGCATCGCCGACGCGATGCATCACGTCGCCGGCCTGACCATCGCCAACGACCTCTCCGCGCGCGATCACCTGCGCCGCCCGGGCGTGGCGCCGACCTCCCCGTTTCACTACGACTGGGTGAGCCAGAAGTCCTTCGAGGGTGCGCTGCCGATCGGGCCGTGGATCACCCCTCTCGACCAGGCCGGCGACCCCGGCAACCTCGCCATCCGCCTGTGGGTGAACGACGAGCTGATGCAGGACTCCTCCAGCTCGAACCTCATCTTCTCGATGGCCGAACAGGTCGCGCACCTGAGCACGCGCGTGACCCTGCGCCCCGGGGATCTCGTCGCGACCGGCACGCCGGCCGGCGTCGGGGCCGCGCGCGGGCGGTTCCTGCAGGCCGGCGACCGGGTCCGCATCGACGTCGAGAACATCGGCACGCTCAGCAATGAGTTCACGCGCTGACCGGCCCCGCTCCGGGGCGGCCGGCGACCCCCGACGCGACGAATCCCTGCCGAGGCTGCCATGATCCTGGCCGAACGACCGATACACCTCGTGGGCAGTGTCGCCGGCGAGAGCGCCGAGGAGGTCCTGCGCCTGACCGGGCCGCTGCTGGGCGACCAGGTGCTCGGGCTCACCGACGGCGAAACCGGCCTGCGGCGACTCTGGATCCATTTCGTCCTCGTCACCACCCTCATCCCGCACCCCGATCTGGAACCGGTGCGCAAGCCGAAGGGCGTGCCCGGGATGCCGGACTGGGTGCCCGCGAACTACGACGATCTGTACCAGGTGCGCCCCAGGGACGGCATCCGCAGCCTGCGCTTCGAGACCCTGCAGTATCCGCAGATCGCCGCCGAGTCCTATCGCGTGTTCCGTCGCCTGCGCGACGAGGGCGTGATCGCGCGGACGACCCGCTTCCAGCAGTGCCTGCCGTTTCCCGAGGACGTCTGTCGCCTGTTCACGTCCAACGCCGACGACATGGACGTGCTCGTCGAGGCCTACCTCGACGCGATGAAGCGCGACGTACAACTGCTGCTCGAGGCCGTTCCGGCCGACGACCTGGTGCTGCAGTGGGACGTGAACTGGGAAGTCCTCGCCGCCGGGCACGGCGATTTCGTCCCGGACGGCGCACCCCTGCACTGGCGAGCGCACGGCGATCCGCTCGAGCGCTACGCCCGCTACGTGCGCGAACTGACCGCCGGCATCCCGCCCGCCGCGCGGGTCGGGGTGCACCTGTGCTATGGCGATCTCAACCACCGCCACTTCGTCGACCCGGACGATCTCGCCCTGTGCGTGCGCATGGCCAACCTGGCCGTGACGCAGGCCCGGTGCCCCATCGCCTTCGTGCACATGCCCGTGCCGCGCAACCGCGACGACGACGGGTACTTCAGCGCCCTCGCCGACCTGCAGCTCGCGGGCGGCACGCTGTACGCCGGGCTCGTGCACTACACCGACGGGGTCGCCGGCGCGCTGCGGCGCGCGGCGACGCTGGCGCGCCACTACGACGGCCCGGTGGGATTCGCGACCGAGTGCGG
>CAYOJP010000273.1:0-5215 GCA_964404305.1 uncultured Gammaproteobacteria bacterium | reverse complement strand
CAGCCTGCGAGGAAGTCACGCACGGGCGGCAAGGAACCGGCGGGCGCCTCCTCGTCCGGCACACGCCCGGGCTCGGGGCACGTGACGGCCGTCCTGCCGGCGACGCGGTCGGGACGGTCCCGCGCGTGGGCGGCGGGAACGATCGAGTCCTTCCCGCCCCAGGCAAGCCATCGCGGGCAAGCCCGCTCCTGCAGGGAGTTTCGTGTCGACGCAGAACAGCCGCTCCTGCAGGAGCGGCTTGCGCCGCGACCATCCCCTACCGTACGTGCGCGAACGTCGCCCGGATCTCCGCAACGAACGTCGCGGGCTGCTCGAAGGCGGCGCAGTGGCCGCCCTTGTCGAGGATGTTGAAGTGCACGAGCCGGCTGAAGCGTTCCTCCGCCCAGCGGCGCGAGCAGCGCAGGATCTCCTTCGGGAAGACGCTGATGCCGGTGGGCAGGTCGATTGGCGGCTGGTGCCGGCCCATGACGACAAAGTTCTCCCAGTACATCCGCGCGGACGATGCGCCCGTACCGGGCAGCCAGTACATCATCACGTTGTCGAGCAGTTCGTCGCGGCCGAGCGCATTCTCCGGGTGCCCGTCGCAGTCGGTCCAGGCCTGGAACTTCTCCAGGATCCACGCCGCCTGGCCGATGGGCGAATCGGTAAGTGCATAGCCCAGCGTCTGCGGCCGGGTACTCTGCTGCTTGGAGTAGCCCGAGTCCCAGTCCCAGTAATGCTTGATGCTGGCGAGCGCCGCCTGCTCGAAGTCGGTGGGCTGCGCGAGCAGGCCGGCGCTCGGGTTGAGCAGCGGCATGTTGGTGTGGATGGCCGCGCAGTGCGCGGTCTCGGTCCCGGCGATGCTCAGCGTGACCGCCGAGCCCCAGTCGCCACCCTGCGCGACGTAGCGGTCGTAGCCCAGCCGCGCCATCAGGGTGCCCCAGGCACGGCCGATGCGGTCCAGAGACCAGCCCGTCCGGTCGGGCCTGGCCGAGAAGCCGAAACCAGGCAGCGTGGGACACACCACGTGGAAGGCATCGCGCGCGTCGCCGCCGTGGGCCACCGGATCGGTGAGCGGCCCGATCACCTTCAGGAACTCCAGTATCGAGCCCGGCCAGCCGTGGGTCATCACGAGCGGCAGCGCGCCGGCGTGCGGCGAGCGGGCATGCAGGAACTGGATGTCCAGGCCGTCGATTTCGGTGACGAACTGCGGCAGCGCGTTCAGCCGCGCCTCGCAGCGCCGCCAGTCGTAATCGTTCCGCCAGTAGTCGCGGATTTCCCGCATGTAGGCGAGCGGGATGCCCTGGCTCCAGTCGTCAGGTGTCTCCCGGTCCGGCCAGCGGGTGGCGGCGAGCCGGCGGCGCAGGTCATCGAGTTCGGTCGCGGGGACCTCGAAGCGGAAGGGGCGGATGTCACTCATCGACGGGTTCTCCTGTCACGGAACACAGAATCGCAGACCAGGGGACTGTCACCGATCTCGTGCCTTTGCGGACAGTTTCGCCACGCTCGCGATGACGGCTGCGCCCGTCACTTGAACACGTACTGGACGAACAGTTCGACGACCGCCTGGTCGTCGTCGCCGAAGATCTGCTCGGCGGCATCGCCGGGCGTGGCCCATGCGATCTCCGCACGCAGGTACACGCGCTCGGTCGGGTAGTGCTCGATCCAGGCGTTGACCTCGTCGGACCAGTCGGTGTCCGTGACCGGAATGCCGAAGTAGTGAGGCTCCTCGAGCACGTGGTTCAGGTAGGCCGCGCCGAGCGTCCACCCTGGGCGCGGGAAAGCACGCACCTTGGCGATCTGGGTCACCTGGTTCTGGTTGAAGAGGTGGAACTCGCCGGTGATCTCGCCCATGTACCAGCTGTCCCAGTCGCGCTGGCCGATGGTGAAGAAGAGCGCGCGAAACTCCTCGCTGTCGGCCGTTGCAGCCTCGTTGCCGGAGAAGCGCGCGTAGCGGTACGACACCTGCGGCGTCCACGGCAGGTCCTCGGCACGGTACTGGCCCTCCAGGTACCAGGCGTCGGCGTCGTTGTCGAGGCCGGTGAGCTCGGATTCGCCGCGCTGCACGATGTACTCGGCCCAGAACCGCGCGCGCGGCCAGGCGGGCAGGTGCAGGTCCTCGCCGCGGATGCCGGCGACCCGCATGCCGTCGAGGCCGGCGGCGCCGTCGTCGTCGAAGATCTCGAAGTACATGCCGCCGATGGTGCCGTAGGCCGCGGCGTCGGAGTTCTCGATGTTGATCCCGGCCACGCGACTGTCGCCGAGGTCGTCGTCGGTGCGCAGCCAGTAGAAATCACCGCGCACCGGCGCGGTGTTCACCTTGAGCACCGCGCCGTTGCGCCAGGCGGAGAACACGCCGATCCAGTACTGGCCGTTGTCGTGGCCCATGTTGAACGTGCCGTCGCCGATGATGAGACCGTCGCCAATGGTGAACTCCTGCGCGCCGTAGGTGAAGTCGAGCACGCCCCCGCGCACGCCGACGAAGGCCTCGTCGGTGTTGAAGGCAGAATCGCCGCTGCGGGCGAACTGACCGGACAGCTCGCCGTCGAGCGTGGTGGTGGCCGCGACCACGGACACGCCGCCGTAGAGCATCGCCGCGGGCAGCGTGTAATCGACCGTCAGACGGGGCCGCACGCCGAGTTGCAGGTCGATCCGTTCCTCCTCTCCCGTGCTGCTGAAGAATTGACCGAAGCCGGTCAGGGCGCCGACGCCGTAGTTGATGCCGGTGCCGTAGCGGATGCCTGCGCGCGTGAGCATCGAGGCCTCCGCCTTCAGGCCGTCGTGGTCGTACAGTTCGTAGGCGGACGCGGCGGGCCCGGACAGCGCCGCGGCAAGTGCAATGCACAACGGCCCGGTGCCCGGTGACCGCAATCGACGTGGCATGCGCGAGGTTCCAGATGTCGGAGTATCACCGATCCTAACACTGCCGCCGCGCGCGGCGGCCGGCGCGCGACGCGACCGACTCGACAGCCGGACGAAAGCGCGCTACTTGTAGCGCCCCGCACCGTCCCGGACAGGCCGGTACGATGCGTAAATTTCCGCACTTCCTCGGAGGCCGTCCATGCAATTCGGAGTGATGCTCGCGACCAAGGTCGATGACTGGGCACTGGTGAAGTTCGCCGAGGAACTCGGCTACGACATGGCGTGGCTGGCCGACTCGCAGATGATCTGGTCGGACTGCTACGCGACGCTCGCGCTGGCGGCGCACCACACCTCGCGGATCAGGATCGGCACCGGCGTCGCCATCGCCGGGACGCGCCTCGCGCCGGTGACCGCGCACTCCATCGCGTCCATCAATCGGCTCGCGCCGGGCCGCACGTTCCTCGGCATCGGCACCGGGCATACGTCGATGCGGGTGATGGGCATGCCGCCGATGAAGATCGCCGACTTCAGCGAGTACCTGCGCGTGGTGCGCGGGCTGCTCGACGGCAACGAGGTCGAGTACACGCTGAACGGCCGCACGCGCGCGATCCGCTTCCTGCATCGCGACCTGGGCTTCGTGAACGTCGACGACCGCATCCCGATGTACGTGGCCGCCAACGGTCCGCGGGCGCTCGCGCTGACCGGTACGCTCGCCGACGGCTGGGTCTCCGGGGTCACGCCGGAGCCGGGGCTGTTCGCGCACGACCTTGGTCTCGTCACCGCCGGCGCGCAGGCGGCCGGTCGCACGCTGCCGGCCGACTTCCTCGCCGCGGGCGTCACCGCCGCCGTGGTCCTGCGGCCCGGCGAGGCGCCGGACACCGACCGGGTCATCGACGGCTGCGGCTCGCAGGTCGCGTGCACGATCCACTTCCTGTACGAAATCGTGAAGCAGACCGGGCGCGAGGAGATCCTGCCCCCGGCGCTGCGCGCGATCTGGGAGGACTACTGCGCCCATGTCGACGCGATGAAGACGCCGGCCGGGAAGCGCTACCTGGAGCTGCACGACGGGCACTGCACCTACCTGCGGCCCGAGGAGCGACGCTTCATGACGCGCGCGATGATCGAGGAGAGCTGCCTCGTCGGCGAACCCGACGCGATCATCGCCCGCATCCGCGCGGCCGAGGCCGCAGGCCTGAAGCAGCTCGTGCTGCTGCCGCCCCGCGCCGCCGCCCGCGAGATGCTCGCGGAGTTCGCGACGCAGGTGATGGCGCGCTACTGAGGCCCGCCGACCACGCCCCGCGCGCGCCAGCGCGCGACGGTCGCCGCGTCGAAGCCCAGCTCGGCGAGGATCGCGTCGCCGTGCTGGCCGAGGGCCGGCACCGGCTCCATGCGCTCGGGCATGTCGTGCGGCACGCCGGGCGGGCGCAGCGCCGGCACCGGGCCGGCGGGCGTGTCCACCGTCCGCCAGCGGTCCCGCGCCTGCAACTGCGCGTGCAGCCAGACGTCCCGCATGTCGTTCACCCGCGCCCAGGCGATGCCGGCCCGGTCGAGGCGTTCAGCCGCCTGCGCGGCCGTCAGATCCGCGAGCGCGGCCGTGATGAGGGCGTCCAGTTCGGCGCGGGCGGCGACCCGTGCGGGGTTGGCCGCATAGCGCGGCTCGGTCGCCAGCTCCGGCCGATCGAGCACCTGCGCGCAGAAGGCCGCCCACTCGCGTTCGTTCTGCACGGCGAGCATCACCGTGCCACCGTCGCCGGCGGCGAAGGGCCCGTAGGGGTAGATGGTCGCGTGCGCCGCGCCGGTGCGCGGCGGCGGCGGCGCGCCGTCGTGCGCGTAGTAGAGCGGGTAGCCCATCCACTCGACCATCGTCTCGAACAGGGCCACGTCGATGCGGCTGCCGCGACCCGTGCGGCCGCGCTGGATGAGCGCGGCGAGGATGCCCGAGTACGCGTACATGCCGGCGGAAATGTCGGCGATGGAGATGCCGGCCTTGGCCGGCGCGTCAGGCGAGCCGGTCACCGAGAGCAGGCCCGCCTCGCTCTGGATCAGCAGGTCGTAAGCGCGCCGGTCGCGGTACGGCCCATCGTCGCCATAGCCGGAGATATCGCAGACGATGAGCCGCGGATGGCGCTCGCGCAGGGCCTCCCAGGCCAGTCCGAGGCGCGCGGCCGCGCCGGGGCCCAGGTTCTGCACCAGGACGTCGGCACTCGCGAGCAGCCGCTGCAGCACGTCACGCGCGTCCGGGTGCTTGAGATCGAGCGCCAGGCTCTCCTTGGATCGATTGACCCACACGAAGTGCGAGGCGAGCCCGGCCGCCCGCGTGTCGTAGCCGCGCGCGAAGTCGCCGCCTTCGGGGCGCTCGATCTTGATCACCCGC
>CAYOJP010000272.1:0-5221 GCA_964404305.1 uncultured Gammaproteobacteria bacterium | reverse complement strand
TTGCGCGATGACCGCGACTTCGCCCCGTTCCCCCGCCGATGTACTCCTCGTCGATGGCGGCATCGTGACGATGGACCCCGCGCGGCCACGGGCGGAGGCGCTGGCCGTCCGCGGGGGCCGCATCGCGGCTCTCGGCGCGACCGCCGAACTCCGCCGGCTCGCCGGCCCGGCAACATTGATCGTCGATCTGCGCGGCCGCATGGCGATGCCGGGGCTGATCGACGCCCACTGCCACGCCGCCAAGGGCGCCATCGCCAACCTGTTCAGCTGCAGGTTCGAGTTCAGCGCCACCCCGGACGAGATTGCCCGGATCCTCGGTGCCCGCGCGGCGGACAACCCCGCGTCCGACTGGATCATCGGCGGTCGCTGGGACAGCGGTTTCTTCGACCGGTACCCGCTGCCGTCGCCGCGCGAATGGCTCGACCGGCACTCCGGCGGCAGGGCGGTCTATTTCCGCGACGACTCCGGCCACAACGGCTGGGCCAGCAGCGAGGCGCTGCGGCGCCTCGGCATCACGCGCGACACGCCGGACCCCGGCGGCGGCACCATCGTGCGCGATGCGCGCACGGGCGACCCCAACGGCCTGCTGCTGGAGGAGGCGGACGTCGCGGCGCGCGCGCGGCTGCCCGACTGGACCGCCGCGCAGTACCGCGCAGGCGTGCTGGAGATGGTGCGGATCGCCAACCGCTACGGCATCACCGGCGTCACCGACGCCGACGCCACCGAGCCGTTGCTGAAGGCCTACCAGGCGGTCGACCGCGAGGGCGGCCTCAGCCTCTACGTCGCCGCGTCGATCAGCACGCCCTACGGCCGCCGCGAGGCGCCGCTCGACTACGACCGCCTGGACAGCCTGCGCGAGCGCTACGCGAGCGATCGCGTCGACACGCGGTTCGCGAAGATCTACGAGGACGGCGTCCCGACCGCGGCCCGCACCGCCGCCATGCTGGCGCCCTACCTGCCGCATGCCGGCTTCCCGCCCGATCATCGCGGCGTGCTGCACGTGGACGAAGCGACCCTCGCGACCGACATTGCCGAGCTCGAGCGGCGCGGCTATACCGTCAAGCTGCACACCGCCGGCGATCGCTCGATCCGCATCGCGCTCGACGCGATCGAAACGGCGCACCGCGCTTCCGGCCGCCGAGACCTGCGCCACGAACTCGCACATGCCGGCTTCATCGACCCGGACGATCTCCCGCGCTTCGCGCAGTTGAACGTCGCCGCGGATCTGTCCCCCTACATCTGGCACCCGTCGCCGCTCAATGACTCCGTCGCCGGCGCGGTCGGCGAGCGCGCCCGGCGGTACTGGCCCATCCGCGACCTGCTCGAGTCCGGCGCACCGCTGCTCGCCGGCTCCGACTGGCCCGCCGCCGTGGCCTCGATGGATCCGTGGATCGGCATCGAGGCGATGGTCACGCGGCGCGACCCCTCGGGGAAAGCCCCCGGCGCGCTGTGGCCGGAGCAGGCCATCGATCTCGGGCAGGCGCTGAAGATCTTCACGCTGGACGGCGCCAGGGCGCTGCGCCAGGACGCACGGACCGGCTCGCTCGCGGTCGGCAAGTCGGCCGATCTGATCGTGCTGGATCGGAACCTGTTCGACATCCCGGCCGAGGACATCGCCGACACGCAGGTCGACCTGACCCTGTTCGCGGGGCGGATCGTGCACGCCCGCGCCCCCGGCTGAGCGATGGACACCGATCTGCTCATCGTCGGCGCCGGTCCCAGCGGCCTGATGCTGGCGAACCAGGTCGTGCGGCGCGGCCTGCGGCCGTTCGTCATCGACCGCAACGCCGGGCCGGCGCAGCAGTCGCGCGCGCTGGGAGTGCAGGCGCGCACGCTGGAGATCTATTCGCACCTCGGCCTCGCCGGACGCGCCGTCGAACTGGGCAAGCGCGCGACCGGCGCCAATCTCTGGGCGCTCGGGCGCCATACCGCCCGGGTTCCATTGGGCGACATCGGGCAGGACCTGAGCCCCTACCCGTTCCTGCTGATCCTCGGCCAGGACGACAACGAGCACCTGCTGGGCGACGCGTTGAACGGGCACGGCGTGGCCGTGCGGTGGAACACCGAGCTGATCGGCCTCGCGCAGTCGCCCGACCACGTGCGCGCGACCGTACGGCAACCGGACGGCACCACGCGGGAACTGAAAGCCCGCTGGCTCGCCGGCTGCGACGGCGCCCGCAGTGCCGTGCGCGAGGGCAGCGGCATCGCCTTTCGGGGCGCGCCCTACGATCACGTCTTCTTCGTCGCCGATACACGGGCCACCGGGCCGATGGTGCCCGACGAGCTCAACGTGTACCTGTGGCGGGCGGGCTTCCACCTGTTCTTCCCGATGCGCGGCGAGAACCACTGGCGCGTCATCGGCATCGTGCCGCCGGCCCTGCGCGGGCGGGCGGATCTCGCCTTCGAGGACGTCCTGCCCTCGGTGCGGCAGGAAGGGGGCACCGGGCTGGCATTCCAGGGCTGCACCTGGTTCTCGACGTATCGCATCCACCACCGGCGCGCGGAGCGCTTTCGCGACCGGCGCTGTTTCCTGGTGGGCGATGCCGCGCACGTCCACAGCCCCGTCGGTGCGCAGGGGATGAACACCGGCCTGCAGGATGCGTACAACCTGGCGTGGAAGCTCGCGCTCGTCGTGGCCGGCCGCGCGGGCGAGGCCCTGCTCGACTCCTACGAGCCCGAGCGCATACCGGTCGCCCGGCGGCTGCTCGACACCACCGACCGGGCGTTCTCGCTGATCGTGTCCGACAGTCGCATCGCCGGCTTGCTGCGCACGCGCCTGCTGGCGCGGACCGTGGCGCTGGCGATGACCGTGGAGCGCATCCGCCGCTTCGCCTTCCGCACCGTCTCGCAGACGGGCATCCGCTACCCGGACAGCCCGCTCTCGGAAACGCTGCCGGGACTGCCTGCGGGCGCGCCGCGCGCCGGTGACCGCTTCCCGTGGCTGCATCTCGAAGGCGTGCCCGGAAGCCCCGCGCAGGACGTGTTCGGACTGCTGGACGACAGGCGCCTCAACCTGCTGCTCTTCGGTCAGTCTCTGCCGGGACAGGCACAGCCGGTGACCGGCGACCTGCTCCGCGTGCACGCGATCCCGGATACGCCGGCCACTGCCGGCGCACTCGCGCACCTTCGCATCCCCCGACCCTCCTGGTACCTGCTGCGGCCGGACGGCCACGTGGGGATCGCGGGTGGCCGAGTGGCGATGGACGCGCTCGCCCGCTACCTGTCTGCGCGCCTGCACCTGCGGAACCCGTGACGCGTCGCGAGGACGCTGCCCGACGCGGGGCGCGCGCCACGGGCGGAGGTGCCGGAGCCCGATGCCGGGCCGTCAATGCGCGGGGGGCGAGCGACTGGCAGGACGCGAAATGGCAGAGCGCGAATGTCGGTCACTCCGGCCGGCACCGTTGCCCAGGGTTTCCCATTGTCAGGTGCAGCACGATTCCACTATGCAGATTTGCGGGTAAGCTGCGACGCGTACCGATTCCGGAGGTTCATCACATGCAGGTGACAGGACGGTGTCATTGTGGAGCGGTGGCGTACTCGGCGACGATCGACCCGGCGCGGGTGGTGGTGTGCCACTGCACGGACTGCCAGTCGCTGTCGGGCACGGCGTTTCGCGTGGTCGCCTTCACGCTCGAGGACGCCTTCACGCTCGAGCGGGGTGAACCCAGGCTCTACACTAAAATTGCCGAGAGCGGCCGTGAGCGGATGCAGGCCTTCTGTGGCTCCTGCGGCTCGCCGCTCTACGCCGCGGCGCCCGGCCCGGGACCCAGGGTCTACGGCCTGCGCGTCGGCACGCTCGACCAGCGCGATCAACTCGAGCCGGGCCGCCAGGTGTGGGCGCGCTCGGCGCAACGCTGGCTGGGTCGCCTTGCCGGCCTGCCGCTGACCGAGAAGCAGCCATAGCGCGGCGGCGTCGGGTGGACCGAGCAGCGCCGGGATTCGGCCGTCCTCCAGCCACCCGCCAAGGATGGTCGGCCGATTCCCCGGCGCCGATCTTCCCGACCGGCGGCAAACCCGCCGGTGCGGCGTCGGGGCCTCACGACCCCGGCGCCTGTACCGGGCCGAGGATCTGCTCCGGCGCCGGCGGTGGCGCGCCCGGGGGCGGCGGCGGGTAGTACGGCGCCTGCGGCCCGGGCGACTGCGCCGGCGTCGGCGCGCTCGTCGTCTGCTGCATGATCTGCCCGCTCACCGGCACCTGGTGCCCGAGCGAGTACATGCACTGCACGTAGGTGGCGTCGTAGCGCTGCTGCGCCATGCCGGCATACTCCCAGGTAGTGCCCGCGCCGCTGAGCGTGCCGGTGGCCGCGCCCGTGCCCGCGCCGACCGCGGCGCCCTCGCCGCCCCCGACGGCGGCACCGAACGCAGCGCCCACAGCGGCGCCCAGCACCGCCTGCGAAGCGACGACCTGGTCGGGCGCCGGCCCCCCGACCAGCGACTGCGCATAATCCCGGCAATTCATGTCGTCGGCCCGGAACTGATCGAAACTGCTGCCCGAGCCGGGCAGCACCATCACCTGCGGGCCGACGGGCGCGGTGGCGCAGCCGGCGAGCGCGAGCGGGACCAGCAGGGCGGCAAACCGCAAGGGGTGACGCATCGTACGTTCTCCTGTTGCTCGGGACGATCCTGGCTCAGCGCGGCGGCGGCGTCGGAGCGACTGCCTGCCAGCCCCCCGGACAGTCCTGCACGTACGGGTAGTAACCGTTGGCCTGTGCGCACCAGTACCAGACGTTCTGCTGCTGGCCGGGCGGCGGCGCACTCGCCACCGGCGGTGCCTGCTGGATGTACACCGGTGGCTGCGGCGCCGGCACGACCACCACCCCCGGGTAGCGCGGATACGGGTCGTACCAGTACCCCGGCGGTCCCCAGTAGTGCGGACCCCAGTAACGAGGGCCCCACAACGGCGGGCCGATCGGCCCGCCGAAGTAGAAGCCGAAGCTCGAATGCCCGTGGCCGCCGTGGCCGCGATGACCGCCGTGGCCGCCGCCCCCGGCCTGCACACCTGCGCTCGCGAGCACAATCACGCCGCCAGCCAGCCAGACGCCTATCCGGCACAGGCCCTGCGAACGAACCCGAGTAGTCGCCATGCGTATGTTCCTCCTGGGACGATTGTCCGGCAGACATCGAAGAATCCACCTGTCCGGCGTCAACCGCTCGCAACCGAGGTTACGCCGTGATTGCGGATGGAATGTGCAGGGGGCGTGAAAGTCCGGAGGAAACAGGC
>CAYOJP010000271.1:0-5260 GCA_964404305.1 uncultured Gammaproteobacteria bacterium | reverse complement strand
TACGGCACGCGCCCGGTCCGCGCTGGCGGCGGCTGCGGCGGTGCGACCGGACTCGGCAGCCGTCGCCGCGGCGCGCCGGCGCCTGGCCGGCGATGGCTGACGGCCGGGTTATGATGCGCGCCCGTCGATCGCCACGCCCCTGGAGGTTCCCGTGAGTCTCCGCGCCCCGCTCGCCTGCCTGAGCCTCGTGCTCCTCGCCGGCGGCTGGGCGGTTCCGGCCGGCGCGCTCGACATCAAGGGCCGCATCCACGCCCGCCACTACGAGATGCCCGGCGACGAGGGTTACGGCAACTTCATCCTGCTCGCCAAGACGGGCAAGACCGTGTTCACGGTCACTCCCGACGAGCAGGGCGAGTTCAAGTTCACCAATCTGTCCGCCGACACCGTGGCCGAAATCGGCTGGGACCAGGTCGCCGCGGGCGCCTTCGTGCTGTGGCCGTTGTGGCGGGACTTCCGCGCCGACATCAAGTCCTACGACTTCGAGGTGCGTTCGCTCGCGGACCTGCAGAAGCTCGCGAAGGTCGCGGTTTCCGCTGCGCTGGAATCGGGCGACATGCGAGGTGCCGACCGCATCCTCGATCGCGTCCTCAACATCTATGCAGTGGTGGCGCCGGAGGTCCGCGAGGCGAACCAGGTCGATCGCTACGAGTACGTGCTGCTGCGGGACGTGATCGTCTCGGCCGCCCTGAGGCGCGACGTGCTGGGCCGCCGGCAGGTGCGCGCCGACATGATCGAGTTCGAGCGCAAGTGGCATCGCCAGCTCATCACCGAGCTGAGCCAGGTGCCCGAGGAGGCGGAAACCGGCAGCGTGCGCGTGCGGCGGGGCCTGGCGGCGTGCGCGAACTGGAGCGAGTTCTCCCGCAAGGCCTACCGGCCGCAGCAGAAGCGCTGGCCCTCGCTGTCGGTGGACGCCGCGACCGAGAAGGGCGAGCAGCTGTTCCTGCCCGACGATGCCGGCGACTCCACGCGCTATCGCGACTGGATGCTCGAGGACGTGCTGCTCGTGCGCGACTTCCTGCGTGACGCGCACCTGCGCGAGCAGGTCGAGGCGCGTCGCGGCCGCTTCCCGGACGTGCGCGGCGGCGCGGTGCTCGCGCAGTACGCGCAGCTCATCGGGGCGGAGGCGGGCGAGGTGCCCCTCGATGCGTTCGTCGCGCTCATCGACGCGGTGCGCGCACTGCTCGCCCTGCCGGCCGCCGAGCCGGCCGCCGGGGATGCCACGCCGCGCGAGGAGTCGACGCAGGTGGTGCCGTCCGCGCCCGCGCCGGCCCCGGAGCGGGCGACGGCAACCCCGGTGAACTGACGCGGTGCCGTGGCAACGGCGCGCTCGCTCGATTGCGCGAAGCCCGTGACGGAGCGGGCTGCCTGGACGATCCGGCCAGCCGGGGAGGGGGTACCATGATCGACGAGGAACTGCAGGCCCTGCAGACCATCGGGGAGCGCGTCATCGACCTGGGCGTGCGCTACGGCTTCCAGATGCTCGGCGCCGTGGTCATCCTCACGGCCGGCTACTACGCCGCCCGCTGGGCAGGCGGCACGGTCGAGCGGCTGTGCCACGCGCGCAGGCTCGACGTCACGCTCGGCCGCTTCTTCGGGCACACGGTCCGCATTACGGTCCTCGCGTTCGTCGTCATCGCCGCGCTGAGCAATTTCGGGATCACCATCGCGCCCCTCGTCGCCGCCCTCGGCGCCGCGGCCTTCGGCAGCAGCCTCGCCCTCGCCGGTCCGTTGTCGAACTACGGCGCCGGGCTCACCATCATCATGACGCGGCCCTTCAAGGTCGGCGACAACATCGCGGTGCAGGGCGTGAGCGGGGTGGTGGACGACATCCGCCTGGGCGCCACCTACCTGCGTGCCGAGGACGGCGAGATGGTCATCGTGCCGAACAAGGACATCGTCGGGCACGTGATCGTCAATTCGTTCGCCAATCGCGTGGTGGAGCTCGCGATCGGCATCGGCCACGACAACGATCCGGCGCGCGCCATCGCCGCCGTCAATGCGGCGCTGGCCGGCAATACCGAGGTCGTGCGCGAGCCGCCGCCGCAGGTCGGCATCGGCCGGTTCACGGAGCCGGGACTCGAGCTGTTCGTGCGCTACTGGGTGCCGGGGAACCGCTACTACCCGGTGCAGTTCGCCGCCAATGCCGCGATCTGGACCGCGCTGGGTGCGGCGCAGATCCACGCGCCGGTGCCGCGACAGGACGTGCGGCTGGTGCACGGCCCCGAAACGTGAGTGGCGGGCGGGGCGGCGAGCGGCCCCCGGACGCCCTTCACTCGGCCTGGTACAACTCCCCGGAACACGCGAGGTAGCTGCGGAACACGTCGATCGGCGCGCGGCCGGTGAACGGCACCGTCGCCTTCGCGTCGCCGCGCGCCAGCTCGAGCGTACCGCCGGCCAGCACGAAGTCACGGAACAGCGTGGACTCGTGCCCCGGCGGCAGCCTGCCCGTCGCGCGGTAGACCCCGGCCGCCGCGCCGGTATCGCGCGTCAACGCCGCGCCGCTGGTCGCCCCGTCGGTCGTCAGCACCGCGCCGGTCACGTCGGTCGGCGATGCCGGCGCCCCGTCGCGCGTCGCGCGTACTTCGAGCGCCGTCAACGGTTCCGCGCCCGCGCGCTCGAAGCGCAGCCGCATCTCCACCGTCACGCCGTCGTCGCCGGTCGTGCTCGCGGTCACGCCGCAGGCCTGGATGCGTTTGTCCGCGTCCATTTCGACGATGGCGCCGTAGGTGGCGGGATCGGCGGATGCCATGCCTGGCAGTACCGTCGAGGCCGCGGCAAGCAGTGCTCCCTGGAGTCTTGACATCGATGGGATCCTCCGCGTCTGCAGATTCAGACCGCGATGCGACGCACGGCGCCGGTGGCAAGGGCCTGCAGCGTCTCCTCCGCCGCCTCCCACCCCATGCAGGCATCCGTAATGCTGATGCCGTAGTCGATCGGCACCCCCGGCTTCAGGTCCTGCCGCCCGGGGTGGATGTTCGCTTCGAGCATCACCCCGACGATGCGCTTTTCGCCGCCGCGGACGATCCCGGCGACTTCCCTCGCGACCTCGACCTGCCGCTCGTGGCTCTTGTTGCTGTTGGCGTGGCTGCAGTCGACCATCACGTTCGGGCGGACGCCGGCCTTCTCCATGGCGGCCGCGGCCTTCGCGACGCTCGCCGCGTCGTAGTTGGGGCCGCCGTTGCCGCCGCGCAGGATCAGGTGGCAGTCGGGGTTGCCGGCGGTGGAGAGGATCGCGGAGTGGCCGTCCTTGGTGACGCCCAGGAAATGATGCCGGTGGGCGGCGGAGCGGATGGCGTCGATGGCGATCTGCACGTTGCCGTCGGTGCCGTTCTTGAAGCCGATGGGGCAGGACAGGCCCGAGGCCAGCTCGCGGTGGACCTGGCTTTCGGTCGTGCGCGCGCCGATGGCACCCCAGCTCACCAGTTCGGCGATGTAGGCGGGGGTGATCGGGTCCAGGAACTCGCTGCCGCAGGGCACGCCCATCTCGTTCAGATCGACGAGCAGGCGCCGGGCGACGTGCAGGCCGTCGTTGATCCGGAAGCTTTCGTCGAGGCCCGGGTCGTTGATGAGGCCCTTCCAGCCGACGGTCGTGCGCGGCTTCTCGAAGTACACGCGCATGACGATCAGCAGCCGCTCGCTCAGCGCGTTGATGAGCGGCTTCAGGCGCCCGGCGAAGTCGCGCGCAACCTCCACGTCGTGGATCGAGCAGGGGCCGACGACGACGATGAGCCGGTCATCCTCCCCGCGCAGCACCTTCTGCACCGCCTGGCGGGCGTAGTACACGGTCTGCGCCGCGCGCTCACTGACGGGCACGTCGCGCGCCAGGGCCGCGGGCGAGATGACCTCCTGGGTCTGCGTGATGCGAACGTCGTCGGTCTGCAGGCGGGGCATGGCGGCAATCGGCGTCGGGGGCGGAAAGGGCGCGTATTCTGGCACAGGCGGGCGGCCCGCCGGCGCGCGGACCGGTCCCTTAGCGCCGCCGATGTTATCGTATAACATTGCGTTCCCGCCCAGTCCGGCCCCTACCCGTGTCCTTCCCGCACCTCGCGCAACTCGTGTCCCGGTGCCTGCGTTTCGCACCGTTGCTCCTGCTGTGCGTGGCGCCGGGCCGGGCCGGCGCGGCCGGGGTGACGGTCGTCACGGCCATCGCGCCGGTGAAGCATTTCATCGAGCGGGTGGGGGGCACCCGGGTGCGGGCGCTGGCGATGATCGGGCCCGGGGGCAGCCCCGAAACCTACGAACCGAGTCCCCGGCAGATGGCGTCCGTCGCGGGTGCCGCGCTCTATGTCGCCATCGGCGTGCCGTACGAGCGTGGCTGGCTGGCGCCGCTCGCCGCTCAGAACCCGGCGCTGACGATCGTCGACTGCCGGCCAGTCCCGGAGGCGTCCGCGGCTGCCGGCCACGCGCACGAGGACGTGCACGTCTGGACCAGCCCGCGCGAAGCCGCGCGCATAGCGACCTGCATCCGGGAGGCCCTGACCGCGGTGGACCCGAACGGTGCCGCCGACTATGCCGCCAACGCCGCGGTGTTCGCGGCCACGCTCGCGGCGCTCGACGGGGAGATCCGGGCGACGCTCGCCGCGGCCGCGGTGACGCAGTTCCTGGTCTATCACCCGACCTGGGAATACTTCGCCCGCGACTACGGGCTCGAGCAGATCGCGATCGAGCACGAGGGCAAGGCGCCGACCGCGCGTCACGTCGTGCAGGTGATCGAGAAGGCGCGGCGCGACGGGTTGCGCACGGTGTTCGTGCAGCCGCAGTTGCGCCCGGCCGCCGCCGCCGCGGTGGCGCGCGAGCTGGGCGGCCAGGTGGTCGAGATCGATCCGCTGGCCGAGGACTACGTTGCCGCGCTGCGCGAAGTCGCAGAGCGCCTCGCCCGCTCGCGGGAGCCCTCGTGAGTCCAGCCGTCGAGCTGCGCGGAGTGACGTTCAGCTACGGCGGCCCGCCGGTGCTGCGCGACATCGACCTCGCGATCGAGCGCGGCGAGTTCTTCGGGCTGATCGGGCCGAACGGCGGCGGCAAGTCGACCTTGCTGCGACTGCTGCTCGGGCAGTTGCAGCCGGCCGCCGGGGAGGTGCGCGTGCTGGGCGCGACGCCGGCCCAGGCGCGCGGGCGCATCGGTTACTGTCCGCAGCACGTGGCGTTTCCGCGCCGCTTTCCGATCACCGTGGCGGAGACCGTCATGCTCGGGCTGCTCGGTCCGCGGCCGTCGCTCGGCGGCTTCACCCGGACCGAGCGCGCGCAGGCGCTCGCCGCGCTG
>CAYOJP010000270.1:0-5273 GCA_964404305.1 uncultured Gammaproteobacteria bacterium | reverse complement strand
GGGCGGTGCGGCGGCGCGCCCGTTCGTGACGCATCACAACGCGCTCGACATGGACCTGTACCTGCGCATCGCGCCGGAGCTGTACCTGAAGCGGCTGGTCGTCGGCGGCTTGGAGCGGGTCTTCGAGATCAACCGCAACTTTCGCAACGAGGGCTTGTCGACGCAGCACAACCCCGAGTTCACGATGCTGGAGTTCTACCAGGCCTACGCCGACTACAGGGATCTCATGGACCTCACCGAGGACATGCTGCGTGGCGTCGCGGCCGAGGTACTCGGTTCCACCGCCTTCGAGTACCAGGGCGAGTCGTTCGACCTCGCCCGGCCGTTCGATCGGATCGACCTCAAGACGGCGGTGCTGCAGCGTAACCCCGATCTGGCGCCGGCGGATCTCGACGATCCGGACCGGGCCCGGGCGGCGGCCGGCGCGCGCGGCATCGCGTGCGTGCCCGGTCACGGGCTGGGCGCCCTGCAGACCGCGCTGTTCGAGAAGACCGTCGAACACACGCTGCGCCATCCCACGTTCATCACCGGCTTTCCGGCCGAGGTGTCGCCGCTGGCCCGGCGCAGCGACGCCGATCCGTTCGTCACCGATCGGTTCGAGCTGTACTTCGCCGGCCGCGAACTGGCCAACGGGTTCTCGGAGTTGAACGACCCGGAGGATCAGGCCGAGCGCTTCCGTGCCCAGGCGGCCGCGAAGGCCGCCGGGGACGACGAGGCCATGCACTACGACGCGGACTACGTGGCGGCCCTGGAGTACGGGCTGCCCCCGACCGCCGGCGAGGGCATCGGCATCGATCGGCTCGTGATGTTCCTCACGGACTCCGCATCGATCCGCGACGTCCTGCTGTTCCCGCAGATGCGGCCGCGGGCCGCGGACTGAGGCCGACCGTCCGGTGTCCGTGAGTCTTCTGCGCCGGCAGCGCCTGGCCGGGGCGGAACCGGGCGCGGTGCAGCCCGGTCTACGGCAGGCAATCCCGGGCCGCGGCCCGGGGCAGCATGGTCGGGCCCGGCGGCGCGACCACCATTCCTGAAACCGGAGAAACCGACCATGTCCAGGACCACGCGAATCCCGCTTGCCGCTGTCATCGGCTCCACGTTCGCGGTCAGTCTCGCCGCATCGCCGGTCGAGAGCGGCGGCGGCAATCCGTTCCGGATCGTCGAGCATGCCGGCGGCTACATGGTCGCCGGTGACGCCGAGGGCAGATGCGGCGGCGAGAAGGCGGGCGAGGGCAAGTGCGGGAGTGAGAAGGCAGGCGAGGGCAAGTGCGGGAGTGAGAAGGCAGGCGAGGGCAAGTGCGGGGGTGAGAAGGGCGCCGAAGGCACGTGCGGCGAGGGCAAGTGCGGCGGCCACATGTAGCCCGCCGATCCCTTACGGGCCGCGCCCGATGATCCCGCGTCTGCAGGGAGCCGGCCTCGGCTTCCGGCGTGCCCTGCTGGGCCCGCTGGAAGCCGAGGCCTGGGTGCCGGTCGATTTCATGGAAATCGCGCCGGAGAACTGGATCGACGTCGGCGGTCGTCCCGGCCGGCGCTTCCGCGCCGCGACCGAGCGCTTCCCCTTCGTCTGCCACGGCCTGTCGCTGAACATCGGCGGCCCCGCGCCGCTCGACCAGGCTTTCCTCGCGCGACTGCGGCGCTTCCTCGACGACCATGGCATCGCCACGTGCACCGAGCACCTGAGCTGGTGCGCCGACGACGGCCAGCTCTACGAGCTGCTGCCCGTTCCGTTCACCGAGGAGGCCATCCGGCACGTGGCCGGGCGCGTGCGCGCCGTGCAGGACGTGCTCGGCCGGCGGATCGCGCTCGAGAACGTGTCGTACTACGCTGCGCCGGGCCAGACGCTGGCCGAGATCGATTTCCTCAACGCGGTGCTGGAGGAGGCCGACTGCGGCCTGCTCCTCGACGTCAACAACGTCTACGTGAACAGCGTCAATCACCGCTACGATCCCGTGGAGTTCATCGAGACGCTGCCGGGGCATCGCATCGTGTACGGCCACGTGGCCGGACATCACCGCGAAGCCGAGGACCTCCTCGTCGACACGCACGGCGCCGCCGTGATCGATCCCGTCTGGCGGCTGCTGGACACCGCGTACACGACCCACGGGGTATTCCCGACGCTGCTCGAACGCGACTTCAACTTCCCGCCGCTCGCCACCCTGCTCGAGGAGGTGCGCCGGATCGCCGCCGCGCAGGCGCGGGCGACGGGCGTGGCGCGCGACGCCGCGCATGGCTGAGCCGCCGGCTGAACTGGCGAGAGTCCAGTACGCGCTGTCGCGGCACCTGCGCGCGCCGGACGAGTCCCCGCCGCCCGGCGACATCGAGCCGCGCCGGCTCGGGGTCTACCGAGAGCTGCTCTACAACAACGTCGAGGGGCTGCTCGCCGACTGCTACCCGGTCCTGCACCGCGTCCTGCCCGAGGCGCGCTGGCAGGCGCTCGTGCGTGGCTGGATTGCCGGGCATCGCGCGCGGACGCCGCTGTTCCCGCGCTTGCCGCAGGAATTCCTCGAGTGGCTCGAACTGCGCGGGGATGCCGCGGGCGATCCGCCTTTCCTGCGCGAACTCGCGCGCTACGAGTGGGCCGAAGCGGCGCTCGCGAGCGATCCGCGCGATCTCGACCTCGCCGGCGTCGAGCCGGCGGGCGACCTCCTCGCCGGCGTGCCGGTGGCCAGCCCGCTGTTGTGGCCGCTCGCCTGTCGCTGGCCGGTGCATCGCATCGCGCCGGACTTCCAGCCGGTCGACCCGCCGCCGCAGCCGACCTACCTGGTGGTATTCCGAGACCGGGCCGACGACGTGCGCTTCCTGGAGCTGAACCCGGTCTCCGCCCGCTTTCTGGAGCTGCTGCTCGCCGGCGGCGGCGCGACCGGCCGCGACCTGCTCCTCGCCATCGCTGACGAACTCCGGCATCCCGATCCGGTGGCAGTCGTCGCGGGCGGCGCCGCCGTGCTCGCCGAACTGCACGCGCGCGACATCGTTCTCGGGACCCGGGCCTGAAGGGAGCGGTGCCCGATCCGATCGCGAGCCGTGTCCGTGTCTGCAGGCGGATTCGCTCACCTGCCGTCGCCGAAGCCCAGCTGCAAGGCGTACCCGATTGCCCTCCCCGGGGCCGGCGCGGCGCGCGCCTTCCGCCCGCGGGTGCCTCCTCGCGATGGCCGTTCGGCAGGCCGGCGCGGGCCCGAACGCAGCCGGGTTGGCGACTCGCCGGGCCCGCCCCGGCGTGGGCAAGGGCCCCGCGCTCCCCCCGGCACGCCGCCCGGGCCAGTGCCACCCGCCCGGCTGATCCGCTACAGTGCCCTGCGCGTGTGGCCGGCCACCGCCGGTCCCGGGCATCGGAGGGAAAGCGATGCTGTCCGAAGCGACGCAACAATTCGTGTTCACCAGCCTGGCCGTCATGGCCGCGCTGTTCCAGGTCGCGGTCGGCTGCCTGGTGCTCGCCGTGGCGGTGATGTGGGTGATCGACCGCACCCAGACGCAACAGGCGATCCGGCGCAACTACCCGGTGATCGGCCGCTTCCGCTACCTGTTCGAGCACCTCGGCGAATTCTTCCGCCAGTATTTCTTCGCGATGGATCGCGAGGAGATGCCCTTCAATCGCGCGCAGCGCTCCTGGTGCTACCGCGCGGCGAAGAACGTCGACAGCACGGTCGCCTTCGGTTCGACGCGTGACCTGCGTCCCCCCGGCACGGTGCTGTTCGTCAACTGCCCGTTTCCGACCCTCGACGAGGATGCGGTCGCCCCCGAGCCGGTGACGATCGGACCCTACGCCATCACCCCCTACGTGACCAGTTCGATCTTCAACATCTCCGGCATGAGCTACGGTGCCATCTCGCGCCCGGCCGTGCTGGCACTGTCGAAGGGGGCGAAGCTCGCCGGCTGCTGGATGAACACCGGCGAAGGCGGCCTGTCGCCCTACCACCTGGAGGGCGGCGGCGACATCGTGTTCCAGCTCGGCACCGCGAAGTACGGCGTGCGCGACCTGGACGGCAACCTCAGCGCCGAGAAGCTGCAGGCCGTGGCGGCGCATCCGCAGGTGCGCATGTTCGAGATCAAGCTCTCGCAGGGTGCCAAGCCCGGCAAGGGCGGCATCCTGCCGGGTGCCAAGGTCACCGAGGAGATTGCCGGTATTCGCGGCATCCGCCCGGGGCACGATTCGATCAGTCCCAACCGCCACATCGACATCGAGGACAACGAAGGCCTGATCGACGCGATCCACCGCATCCGCGCTCTCACCGGCAAGCCCGTCGGCATGAAGACCGTCGTCGGCGCCTCCGGCTGGCTCGACAACCTGTTCGGCACGATCCTCGAGCGGGGCATCGAGAGCGCGCCGGACTTCATCACCGTCGATGGCGCCGAGGGCGGCACCGGGGCCGCGCCGCAGGCGCTCATCGACGACATGGGACTGCCGCTGCGCGAGAGCCTGCCGCTGCTCGTGGACAAGCTCAACGAGTACGGGCTGCGGGATCGCGTCCGGGTCATCGCCTCCGGCAAGCTCGTTACGCCGACCGACGTCGCCTGGGCGCTATGCATGGGCGCGGACTTCGTCAATTCGGCGCGCGGCTACATGTTCGCGCTGGGCTGCATCCAGGCCCTGCAGTGCAACAAGAATACCTGCCCGACCGGCATCACGACCCACAATGCGCGGTTGCAGCGCGGGCTGGACCCGGAGGACAAGGCCGTCCGCGTGATGAATTACCAGCGCAACATGATCCACGACGTGTGCGTGATCGCGCATTCCTGCGGCGTGCGCTCCCCGCGCTCGCTGCGGCGGCACCACGCGCGCGTGGTCGGGCCCAACGGGCTGTCGATACCGCTCAACGAACTCCATCCCGACGTGGTGTCCCGGGTTTTCAGCTGACGTTGCGGCACCCCCGGCACGCAGATCCTGCAGGAGCCCCGGCAAGCCGTCGAGCGAACGTTCCTGTAGGGGCGGCTTGACCGCGATAGCCCTCGGTCAGGCCGGCACCGATGCAATCGCGGCTGAAGCCGCTCCTACGGGAGTCCTGCGCCAGCGTCTGAGCGTAGCTCCTGTAGGAGCGGGCTTGCCCGCGATGCATTCCTCGGAGTTGGCGCCGGCGCTCCTCGCGGTAGGAGCCGCCCCCACAGGTGCCCCGGCTCGCCGATGGTGCGTAGCGCCTGCAGGAGCGGGCTTGCCCGCGGTGGCCCTCCGTGAGGTCGGTGTCCAGTCTCTCGCGGCCGAAGCCGCGCTCACTCGCGCGGGGGCGGGCCGGTGAACGCCAGCAGCGGGAAGAACAGGACGTTCAGGACCGGCACGACCAGCA
>CAYOJP010000269.1:0-5321 GCA_964404305.1 uncultured Gammaproteobacteria bacterium | reverse complement strand
CCCTGTTGCTCGCGCTCGCGGCCCTGCCCGCGCAGGCCCGCATGTACCAATGGGTCGACCCGCAGTCGGGCACGACCCAACTCTCCGGCACGCCGCCTGCCTGGTACCGCAGCGAGGCCGGCGGACCGCGCGTGTTCGTCTTCGACGGCGGCGTGCTGGTGGACGACACCGCCCGCGCCGTCCCGGCCGAGCGGCGCGACAGCCTGCGCGGCGATGCATTCCGTGCCGCCATGGACGCCGGGGAGGCCGCGGAAGCCGCGCGACTGCGCGCAACCCTCGACGCCGGGCCAGGCGAAGAGGAGAGCGGTGACAAGACCCTCCTCGACGAGGTGGCCGACCTGGCGGCAGCGCTCGATAACCGGGAAACCGCGCGCGATGAGGCGAAAGCGATGGACGAACCCGCCGCGGATTCGACCGTGGCGCGGCTGAAGGCCATCATAGAGAACTGGGATCGGCAGCAGACCGAGCGGGCGAAGCAGGTGCTCGAGTCCGACGAACTCGCGCCGGCCCCCTGAGCCGCACGCGGCGACGCCGCGTCGCCGGCACCGGCTGCTAGCCGGAACTGAACAGTCCCTTCAACGTCTGCATGACGCCGCGCCCGTTCGGGCGCGCCAGGCCCTGCAATGCCTGCAGGGCGGGGTTCCCAGGATCGACCTGCAGTCCGATGGCGATGTAGTTCTGCGCCTGGGCCGCATTGTCGTTGGCAAGTTCGCGCTCGGCCAGGAACGCGAAGCGCTCCGCCACCTGCGCGAGCCCCTTGCGGGCCTCGACGTTGTTGGGGTCGATCTGCAGCAGGCGCGAGAAATAGTAGAAGGCGTTGTCCTTGGGCGGCGCCGTCAGCCGGTATTCCTCCAGGCTCTTCTGCCCGAGCCACAGCAGCGCCTGCAGGACCTCGTCGGCGGCCGGCGCGCCGGCACCCAGCGTGGGTGGCACCGCCGCCGCGGCGACGACCGGCTCGGCGCCGACCGGTGACTGCTGCGGCAGGGACTTCAGGCGATCCGGCTCCCGCTTGACGTAGTTCACGGCGATCGTCATGCCACCGAAGGTCGACGCAGCGGCGATGAGCAGCCCCACGAGAGCCGCGTTCGCCTTCTTCTTCCTGCGCAGGAGCGGCGGCGGCAGGGCGGCCGCGACGGTCTTGTCCCCGGCCAGGTTGCGGCCGGTGACGTCGAGATCGAGCCGGGCCGCCGCGTGCTGCGCGTCCTGCGCGCTGCGCGCCTGGAGTTGGTGGATGAAGTGGATGAGGCTGGCGCAGTCCCGGAAGCGATCCTTGCGCCGCTTGGCCATCATCAGGTCGATGAGCGGCTGGTAGATCTCCAGCCCCTCCGGCAATCGCGGGATCGGCGCGGTGCGGTGCTTCACGATGATGTCGACGATCGAGTCGGACTTGAACGGCTTCGCGCCGGTGAGCATCTCGTACAGGATGACCCCGAGCGCGTAGATGTCCACGCGCCCGTCGATCGGCCCGGCCTCGGCCTGCTCGGGCGCCATGTAGTTGGGGCTGCCGAGAAAGATGCCGGTGTGCGTGAGGTCGTGGTCGAGGGTCAACTGCTTGGCGATGCCGAAATCCGACAGCAGCGGCGTGCCGTCCTTGCGGAACAGGATGTTCCCCGGCTTCACGTCGCGGTGGATGATGCCCTTCTGGTGGGCGACGTCGAGCGCCGAGGCGATCCTGACCACCAGGTCCAGCGCCTGCGGCGGCGAGAACACCGAGGTCTGCAGGCGCTGCTTGAGGTCCCCGCCCTCGACGTATTCCATCGACATGAAGACGGACTCGTCCGCGATGCCGATGTCGTAGATCGTGACGATGTGCGGGTGGTTCAGGGCGGCGATGATCCGGCCCTCGTTCAGGAACCGCTCGACCTCCTCCTTGGAATCGATGTGGGCAGTGTTCAGGACCTTCAGCACCACCTGCCGGCCGAGCGACTTCTGCACCGCCAGGAAGGCGGTGGCCATCCCGCCCTCGCCGATCGGGCGGCTGATGTCGTAGCCGGGGATCTCCATCATCGCGTCATTATATCGATTACACTTTTTTTGCGTTCTGCCGGCAAATTCCCCGGCGCCGCGGGATTGTGACCCAGGTCCGCTCCGCGGCGCCCCGGAGCGGGCCCCGCCCTCCGGGCGGATACCGGCGGGGAACCCCGGCCCCCGTATAATCGCCCGCTGGTTCATCCCCCTTGAAGCCGCCGTCCCAGGAGCAGGCCATGACCGGAGCCGCATCGGCCTCCAGCCGTCGACCCCAGACCCGCCAGTTGATCGACCACATGCTCGCGGAACGGGACGCGATGCTGATGCTCCTGTGGAAGGTCTCGGGCCGGGATGGTGCATTGCCGCAGGCGCCCGACCACGGCGTGCTGGACGACTTCAACGCCCTCCTGGTCGACTACATCGCCGCCGGCCACTTCGGGCTGTACCAGCGCCTGACCGAGGGCACCGAGCGACGCCAGCCGGTCCTTGATGTCGCCGGCGAGATCTACCCCCGCATCTCCGCCACGACCGAGGCGGCGGTCGCCTTCAACGATCGCTACGCCGAACGCGCGGACGCCCACCTCGACCCGCGCCTGCCCGACGACCTCGGCAAGCTCGCCGAACTCCTAGCCGAGCGCATGGTCCTCGAGGACCAGCTGATCGCGGCACTGACCGGCGCCGGACGCCAGACCCCCTGAATGCGCCGGGGCTCAGCCGCCGGTCACCCGCAGCTTGGCGCGGATGAAATCGGCGTGTCCGACGTGCAGCAGATCGGCCACCTTGCGGACATAGAACTCCTCGTAGCGATCGATGCGTCGATCGGCCTGCGCCACCTGCCACAGCAGTTCGACGACGCCGATCCGCTCCTCCCGCGACAGTCGGTCGGTGAGCACGCTGGTGAAATCGTAGAGCGAGACCGAATCCTCCGCACGCGCCCCCGCGGCGGCGACCAGCGCTTCGATCTCCGGGGGCGACAGCCCGAACGCGCTTCCGGCGGCCGCGCGGACCACCGCCTCCTCCTCGGGGCCGACGTGCGCGTCCGCGCGGGCGATCTCCAGCATCAGCGCGGTGGTGGCCAGACGCACCGCGTGCTCGCGATCGAGCGGCGCGGTCTCGACCGCGGTCGCGGCGAGCAGGGCTTCGAGGCGTTCCTTGATGGCGCGCAGCATGGTCGGGGTCAGGCGGCATGGCGAATACCGCGGCCGGCGCCTACGATACCGCAAATTGCGCCTCCGGCCTCCGCATGTCGAACGCCGAGCTGACCAGCCGCGATCTGCGGGTGCTCTGGCACCCGTGCACGCAGATGAAGGACCACGAGCGGTTCCCGCTCGTGCCGATCCGCAGCGGCCGCGGCGTCTGGCTCGAGGATTTCGACGGCCGCCGCTACCTCGACGCCGTCAGCTCCTGGTGGGTCAACCTGTTCGGCCACGCCAACCCGCGCATCAATGCCGCCGTGAAGGCCCAGCTCGACACGCTCGAGCACGTCATCTTCGCCGGCTTCACGCACGAGCCGGGCATCCGGCTCGCCGAGCGGCTGGTCGAGATCACGCCACCCGGCCTGACCCGCTGCTTCTTCGCCGACAACGGCTCCTCCGCCGTCGAGGTCGCGCTGAAGATGAGCTTCCACTACTGGCTCAACCGCGGCCAGCCGGGCAAGCGCCGCTTCATCACGCTGTCCGGCAGCTACCACGGGGAGACCCTCGGCGCGCTCGCGGTGGGCGACGTCGCCCTGTACAAGCAGACCTACGCACCCCTGCTCATGGAGGCCCTCGTGGCGCCCTCCCCGGACTGCTGGCAGCGGGCCGAGGGCGAATCCTGGGCCGCCTGCTCGCGGCGCATGTTCGAGCCCATGGCGCGCCTGCTCGAGGCGCACGCGCACGAGGCCTGCGCCGTGATCGTCGAGCCGCTCGTGCAGTGCGCCGCCGGCATGCGCATGTACCACCCGATCTACCTCGAGCTGCTGCGCGAGGCCTGCCACCGGCACCACGTGCACCTCATCGCCGACGAGATCGCGGTCGGCTTCGGCCGCACCGGCACCCTGTTCGCCTGCGAGCGCGCCGGCATCTCGCCCGATTTCATGTGCCTGTCGAAGGGGCTCACGGGAGGCTACCTGCCGCTGTCGGTCGTACTGACCACCGAGCACGTCTATGGCGCGTTCTACGACGACTACGAGAAGCTCAACGCGTTCCTGCATTCGCACAGCTACACCGGCAACCCGCTCGGCTGCGCTGCCGCGCTCGCCAGCCTCGACATCTTCGAGGAGGACGACGTCATCGCCGGCAACGAGCGCCGCGCGCGGGCGATGGGCGAGGCCACGGCCCACCTCGCCGGGCACCCGCACGTGGGCGAGGTGCGCCAGTGGGGCATGATCCTGGCCATCGAGATGGTGCAGGACAAGTCGACGCGGACGCCCTACCCGTTTGCGCAACGGCGCGGACTGCGCGCCTACCTGCGGGCGCTCGAGCGCGGCGTGCTGCTGCGCCCGATCGGCAACGTGCTGTACTTCATGCCGCCGTACGTGATCGCGCAGGACGAGATCGCGCTGCTTGCGGACGTGGCCGGCGACGCGCTCGGGGTGGCGACCCGTGACTGAGCGCGGCGCGCGGCGCTGACGGGGCGCGTCCGGTGCGCGTGCCGCGCGTGTACGTCGATCTGCCGCTCGCCGCCGGCAGCGAGATCGCACTCCCGGAGCCGGCGGCGAACCACGTGGCCCGCGTGCTGCGGCTCGGCCCCGGCGAGCGCCTGCGCCTCTTCGACGGGCGCGGCGCCGACTACGAAGCGACGCTCGTGCAGGTCGACCGGCGCGGCGCCCGCTGCGTGCTCGGCGAGGCGCTGAGCCCGGCCCCGGAATCCGCCCGGCCGCTGGAACTGGTGCAGGGCGTCTCGCGCGGCGAGCGGATGGACTACACCCTGCAGAAGGCGGTCGAGCTGGGCGTGACGGCGCTCCGGCCGGTGCTCACCCGGCGCAGCACCGTGCGCCTCGACGCGGAGCGGACGCAAACGCGGATGCGGCACTGGCACGGCGTGGTCGTCGCGGCCTGCGAACAGTGCGGGCGGGCGCGGCTGCCGGACCTGGCCCCGATCGCTGACTTCGCCGAAGGCGTCGCCGCCGCGGCCGCCGGCCTGCGCCTGGTGTTGCGGGCGGATGCGCCGGAGGCCCTGGCCGCACTGGCCGCGCCCCCGGGGGGCGTCACGCTCCTCATCGGGCCCGAGGGCGGGCTCGCACCGGAGGAACTGACCCTCGCGACCGCGCTGGGCTACCGGCCCGTACGCCTGGGCCCCAGGATCCTGCGCACCGAAACGGCCGCGCTGGCGGCGCTGGCGGCGATCCAGGCGCTGTGGGGGGACTTCCG
>CAYOJP010000268.1:0-5332 GCA_964404305.1 uncultured Gammaproteobacteria bacterium | reverse complement strand
TCCGGCGGCAGGATCTTCGCTGCCGACAGCGGCGCGGCCGGCTCGTAGTCGGCCGCGGAGGCGGCCAGCGGGCCAAGCACGAGGGTCAGTAAGGCGGCGAAGGCAGGCAAAGTCCTGGAACGTGGCACGGAGCGAAGCATGGTGATCCCTTTCGTCGCGATCCCGCGGCGGGGGCGGACTCGCTGGTCGTCGGTGGGCCGTGGCCGGCGGCAGCGACTCGACGGCCACCGGGCCGCTGTTGCGGCGCCATAGTCTACTCGACGATGGGGAGTTTTGCCCGGGTTCCGGCGACAGGATTCGATGCAGGGTAGGCGGTTGACGGTTCCGGGGCCGGGTCCAGTGGTCTCCGGGGTGACTCTCAGGCGGCAGCGAGACTCGCCGCCGCCAACGGCAGGTCGCGCCGGACCTCCTCCGTCACGTCGATTGCTTCCAGCTCGGCCCCGCTGAGGCCGATGATCCGCAGCGCCTGCGGATCCGGAGCCCCCGCAGTCGCCTCGTCGCACCAGCCGCCGCCGGCGCGATCGGCGAGGTTGTCGGCCAGGTGCAGCACGGCCGCCTCCAACCGCCCCAGGCTCGCGTCCCCGGGGGCGTGATGCCAGCGAATCGCATCCTCGATCGACGCCGGAATGTTCCAGTCCCCGAGCAACGCCGCGCCGAGATCGGCGTGGCTGAAGCCCAGCTCGCGCTGCTCGGCGGCATGCAGGACGTGCTCGTCGCCCCCGGCGATGCGCAGCAGCTTGCGCGAGATCTCCGGCAGCCGGTGGTACAGGAGCAGGTGCCCGAGGTCGTGCAACAGCCCGGCGACGAACATCCGCTCCGGGTGCAGGACGTGGCAGCGCCGCGCGAGGGCGCGCGCGGCGAGCCCGGTGCAGATGCCGTGTTCCCAGAAGGTGCCCGCGTCGACCAGCCAGTTCGGCAGCCGCGAGTAGGCTTGTACCGCTGCCACCCCGACCGTCAGTCCGTGCAGCTCCAGCGGTCCCAGCGCGGCGAGTGCCTCGGTCGGGCTCGCGACCGGTCCGCTGCCGGCGCCGTACCACGGACTTCCGGCGATGGCGAGCACCCGTTCGCGCAGGCGCGGGTCGCGACCGAGCACGGCATCGAGCGCGACCGCGCCGCCGTCCGCGCGGGCCGCGGCGCCGAGCCGGGCACACAGCGCCGGGGGCGCGGCCAGGCAGCGCGCGTCGTCGACGAGGTGCAGCGCGAGCGCGAGCAGGCCGCCCGCGGCGGCGGGGACGGCACTCACGACGCGTTCCCCGCGAGGCCGTCCAGCAGGCGCCCGAACGCGCGCTCCAGGAGCGGGGTCACGTCCTCGGCGCCGCTCACGATGCGAGCGCTGCCCCGGCGCAGGTCGGCGGCGAGGCCCGCGCGCGTGCGGTCGATGAGGCGACGGCCCTGCCGATCGAGGAACACCAGCAGGTCGGCGTCGGCTTCGATCGGCTGCAACCGTCCTCGCCCCGTGCCGCCGCGATCGAGGGTGAACTCGAACCAGGTGCCGGGCACGAGGGTGGTGACCAGCGCGAGTGCCGGATCCCCGGCGGCGGGGTCGGCCGGCTCCTCGTCGCCCATCGTCACGTCTTCCACTTCGTAGTCACCCCCGGCGATGATCTCGTCCACGTCCATGCCGCCGCTAGCGGCGAGTTCGAACAGCTGCGCTAGATCGGCGGTGGAAGCGAAGGCCGGTTCGATGGCAGCCGGCCCCGGAACGGACGCCTCCCCGCCGGCCTGCGGCAGCAGCCCGGCGTCGATCACCGGCAGATCGTCGCCGGGCTGCGCCGCCACGAGCGACGGGAGTTCCATGGTTTCCTCGCTGCTGTCTTCAGGCGCGTCGACGACCTGCGCGGCCGCCTCGCCGGCGAAGCTGACGGCGGTTTCGAGGGCGGGGGCGTCCCGGCACGGGTCGGCCTCCGCGTCGGGCACGCCCGGCCACGGGTCGGTCGCGTCGGCATCGCCGCGGAGCGCTTCGTCGCCGCCGGCCGGGAGCGTGCGCTCGCAGCCGGCGTCGGACCGCTCCTCGGCCGGCACGCCTTCGGGCAGCGTGCGGTCGCAGGGATCCTCGTCGGCGGCCGGCACGAGCTGACGCGTGCCTTCGGGCAGCGTGCGCTCGCAGTCGTCGACCGTGGTGCCGGCCGCCACGAGTGCCTCGCCGGTCGTGCCTTCGGGCAGCGTGCGTTCGCACAGGGCGTCGCTGGCGCTTGCCGTGGCGTCCCCGCCTCCGGGTGGCGATGACTGGACGGTTCGCATGACCTCGGCGTGGCGTTGCGCGAGTCGTTCGAGGAAGCGCGTGCGCGCCGCCGGCGGCGCCGACACGGAATGCATGCCGTGCTGCAGGCGCCGCACGAGCCCGGGCAGCATGGCCGTGAGGCGCTCGCGATCGGCGGTCGTGCGCTTCGGCGTGACGCTCCAGGCCAGGTCGTCCATCGTCCGCGCCGCCTCCGCGACCGCAGCGCTGTCCTCGCCGCATTCGACGTGGCTCGTGATGATGAGCGTCTTCCAGTGGTTGAGCAGGAAGCTGTAGACGAGATCGTCATGCCCATGGCGGGCGACGCAGCGCTCGACGGCGTTGCGGGCGTAGACCTTGGCCTGCTCCATCCGCTCGCGCCCGTGCACGGCGCGGTCGACACGCTCCGCGCGCCTCGCCACCGCCTCGAGTTCCGTGGCGAGGAAGCGCTCGAAGTCGGCGACAATCGGGCCGAACACGCTCACGTCGGACTCGAACTCGCGCAGGACCCGTTGCACGATGCTCTCCGCCTGCGACTGCAGTGCCGCGCCCGCGGCCGGGTCGTCGCGAACGCGCACGGCGGATTCCGCCAGGGCGTCGAGGAGGCGGCGCGCGGGATGGCTCTTGCGGGAGAAGAACGTCGCGTCGAGCAGGGCGACCTTCACCATCGGGATCTGCAGCCGGCCGATCTGCGCCTTCAGCGTGTCCGGAAGGGCCGGATCGGCGAGCACGTAGTCGAACAGCAGCGCGACGATGTCGACCGTCATCCGCTGCGGGCCTTCCAGGCTCGCCAGCAGGCTGCTGGCGGCGATTGGCCGCACCACGTTCACGGTGCCGGCGGCGAGTGCCTGCGGATCGATGCCGGCCGCCAGTGCGACCGCCGGGCCGGCGCCCTGCTGCAGGCCGGTCAGCGCCGAGAGCGCAACCTGCGGGATGCCGGCGCCGGACCCGCCGGCGGGCGCCGGGCCGGCTTCGCCGTTACCCTGCGCGACCAGCGTGCGGAGCACGTCGAGCAGTGCGGCCTCGGAGACCGGGCCGCTGGCGGCGGCGCCGGGCACCGGCACGCCGCCCGGGACGCGGAGGCCGGCAGTGCGGCGCACGGCCGGGCGGATGTCGGGCAGCACCTGGTGATCGATCAGGTAGCGGTTAAGGGCCTGGTAGATCCCGGTCACGCCGCCGACGACGTAGCGATCGAACAGCTTCAGGACCAGCAGCCGGACCTCGATGCCGGACTCGATCTGGCGGGTTGCGGTGCGCATCGCGCCGCAGACCGCTCTCGGGCCAAGCGGGTTGTCGCCGGGATCGGTTTCGGTGCGGGACAGCAGGAAGGCGACGCGCCGATCGAGGGCATACAACTCCTCGCGCCCCGCGGTGGCGATCTTCGCCACCATGTTGCTGATGGCGATGTCCTCCTCTACCGCGTCCTCGTCGACGAGGCCCAGCGCCTCCAGACTGATGGCGACGGCAGCGCCGCCGCGCACCGGCGCCTGGACGACCTCGGCGAGGCCGGCGGCGAAATCGCGCGCGTAGCGTTCCTCGATCTCCGCGCGCTTCAGGCGCACTTCGCGCATGGCGTCGAAGTAGGCCCGCTGCAGGGCGTTGTTCTCGGCCTTCTCGGCCAGTTCGAACAGCGCATCGTCGGCCCGATCGAGCATCTGCGCGAGCAGCGCGCGCAGCCGCTCCTGGGCGAGTTCGCCGCAACGCTCGAGCAGCCGGCAGCGCTTGGACGCGTCCGTTCCCGCATCGTCGCGGCCCCGAAGGTGCACCACGCTCATCCGTTCCTCCGCGCCCGCGCCCGGGCGGCCGCCCGCCGAACAGTGTCGCCGGGTCCTTGCGGCCCCGGCGTCCCGCGGCGGTAACAAATGTTCACCGCCGCGTCACGGTATTTATCGTCGTTCGCGGCGGGAGCGGATGCGATGGAGTCGGCAAACACGGTACCGGCAGGCTGCGCGGCCTGCGACACAGTTCAAGAAAACACGCACGCCCCGGGCGAAGCGTGCGCTCCTTCACAAGGCGGGGATCCCGCTCAGGCCTGCGCGCGGCGCCTGCGGATGTGGCCGATGACCTCGGCCGCGGCCGCGGGAATGTGCGTGCCCGGGCCGTAGACGGCGGCCACGCCGGCCGCGAGCAGCGCGGCGTGATCCTGGGGCGGGATGACGCCGCCGCAGACGACGATCACGTCGCTGGCGCCGGCCTGCGCGAGCGCCGCGATGACCTGCGGCACGAGCGTGAGGTGGCCGGCCGCCTGCGAGGACACGCCGAGGACGTGCACATCGTTCTCGACCGCCTGCGCGGCGGCCTCGGCCGGCGTCTGGAAGAGCGGGCCGATGTCGACGTCGAAGCCCAGATCCGCGAACGCCGTCGCGATCACCTTGGCGCCGCGATCGTGCCCGTCCTGGCCGAGCTTGACGACCAGCATCCGCGGGCGGCGGCCCTCGGCCTGCGCGAACTCGCGGATCTCGGCCTGCACGCGCGCGAAATCGTCGGCGCCGTAGGCAGAGCTGTAGACGCCGCTGATCTTGAGGATCTCGGCCCGGTGGCGGCCCCAGACGCTCTCGAGCGCGTCGGAGATCTCTCCCACGCTCGCGCGCGCCCTGGCGCACGCGATAGCGCCCTCCAGGAGTCCGCCGCGCCCGGACGCCGCGGTCTGCGTGAGCGCCGCGAGGGCGGCGCGGCAGGCGGCCTCGTCGCGTCCGGCGCGCACGCGCCGCAGGCGCGCGACCTGGGATTCGCGCACGGCCGAGTTGTCGATGCGCAGGATGTCGACGTCGGACTCGTGCGACGGCCGGTGCTTGTTGACGCCGACGATCACGTCCTCGCCGGAGTCCACGCGCGCCTGGCGGCGCGCGGCGGCCTCCTCGATGCGCAGCTTGGGCATGCCGCTGCGCACGGCGCGGGTCATGCCGCCGAGCGACTCGACCTCGTCGATGAGCGTGCGCGCCGACTCGACCAGGCTCGCCGTCAGGCTCTCGACGTAGTAGGAGCCGCCGAGCGGATCGATCACCTTCGGGATACCCGTCTCCTCCTGCAGGATGAGCTGGGTGTTGCGCGCGATTCGCATGGAGGTGTCGGTCGGCAGCGCCAGGGCTTCGTCGAAGGAATTGGTGTGCAGCG